>NZ_CAJYDP010000003.1:0-324188 GCF_913757945.1 Methanoculleus sp. 10
TTACCACATCTTCCCCGAATACGGCGTCGTCGAACTGATCGGACAGGACGGCCGGCCCGTCGAGAGGACGGGAGAGACGGGCGAGGTGATCACGACGAGCCTCATCAACCCCATCTGCCCCCTCATCCGCTACCGGACCATGGACGTTGCAGTCCTCGGGAGAGGGGCGTGCTCCTGCGGCCGCGCCTACCCGCTGCTCGAAAAGGTGGAGGGGAGGCTCCAGGAGTTCATCGTGACGAAGGACCACCGGTTCATATCGATGACGGCGGTGAACATGCACTCCGGCGTCTTTGACAACGTCGCACAGTTCCAGTTCTACCAGAGAGAGGAAGGGGAGGTTCTGATGCGGATTGTCAGGAGGCCGGGGTATACTGAAGCGGACACGGAGCAGATCCTCCGGGAACTCGGGAAGAAGTTTGAGGGCGGCGTGGATGTGACCATCCGCTTCGTCGGGAAGATCCCCCGTACCCGGCGCGGCAAGTACCAGTTCCTGATACAGGACCTGCCGCCAGGCCGGTGGGACCTGCCGGAGTGTGAGAAAGAATGCAGAAACGAACCAGGTTAATAGCGGTCGGTGATATATGGCTGCGGACGGAGAGCGGCCGGCACCCGTTTGAGGGGGTCCGGCGCCTCATCCAGGACAAGGATATCCTCTTTGGCAACCTCGAGACTACCCTCTCGGAGACGGGCGAGCGCGCCGAGAAACATCACGTGATCTTCACATCCCCGGATGCGGCCCGGTACCTCGTGGACGCGGGATTCGACGTTCTCAGCGTTGCCAACAACCACGCAGGCGACCTCGGTGCCGAAGGCTTTAAGAATACCCTGGACGCCCTCAAGAGCCGTGGTATCCTCCCCATCGGCGGATCGGCGACCGAAAGCCGGCAGGAGCCGGTTATCCTCGAGAGGAACGGCATCTCGATCGGGTTTGCGGGCTACTCGATAGGCAGACGCACGCCGCCCCGCGACTTCCTGATCAACCGGCTGGTCGAGAAGGAGATCGTTTGGGACATCGCCTCCCTCGCGGGCCGGTGCGACCATATCGCCGTCTCGCTGCACTGGGGGACGGAGATGGCCTACTACCCGTCCCCGGGGCAGATCGACCTCGCCCACCGGCTCATCGATGCGGGCGCCACCCTGATCCTCGGCCACCACTCCCACACCATGCAGGCGGTGGAACGCTACCATGGGGGGCTCATCGCCTATTCTCTGGGTATGTTCCAGTTTGAACCGCGCTGGCCTCACAACATCTCGCGGGAGGCGATCATGCTCTCGGTCGACCTGCACGGCGACGGCGTCGTCGGGGAGCACAGGGTGACACCGCTCATCATCGACGACGACTGCGTGCCCCATCCCGCAGAAGGGGTTGCAGACGAAAATATCCTGGCCTTCCTTGCCGAGATCTCCCGGCCGGTCACTGAAGGCACGCTCACCGGTGCCCGGTGGTTTGAGGAGATCGCACCGGCCTACATGAGGATGAACCTTGAGAGTTACCGTTACCGGATACGCGAGAGCGGCCCTCTCCCCCTCCTCGAGATGGGGGCCTGGTTCTGCACACCTTTCTGCCTGAAGTGCTGCGTCGGGCTCGTCCGCCGGCGGCTCCGCCAGGGGCCGGCGCGGGAGAGGCGCGCTCCCGGGCGGGATGCCGGGGACTGAAGCAAGCGGCGGGGGGCCTGCGGGAACCCGGGGGCCGGCGCCGCAAAACCCTCATTACAATTGGTGACAAATAGAGAGGGGAGGAGTGTACACGATTTGTCTGCGATACCAAAGGAGGAGTATCTCGTTAAATGCACTTCCGCCTGCGCCGGGTGCAGTTCTTCCCTGTGTCTGCGCTACGTGCTCAAAGCGGCCGGCCCCGACTCGGTCCTGGTCGTGCCCGCCTGCTGCACCAGCGTCATCCAGGGGATCTACCCCGGTACGGCGATGAACGTGCCCGTATATAATATAGCGTTTGCCGCAGCCGCCGCCTGCGCCTCCGGCATGAGCAACGCTTTTTGCGCGCTCGGGAAAGAGACCAACGTCATCGTCTACGCGGGCGACGGCGGAACGGTCGACATCGGGATCCAGGCGCTCTCCGGCGCCTTCGAACGCGGCACCAACTTCCTCTACATCTGCTACGACAACGAGGCATACGGCAACACCGGCATGCAGCGGTCGGGCTCGACGCCTCTTGGAGCACGGACCACCACGACCCCCGGCGGCAAGCCCACGGGAAAGAAGGACCTCGACCGGATCGTTGAGGCGCACAACCCCCCTTACATGGCGACCGCCTGCAGCGCCTACCCTCTCGACCTCTACAAGAAGGTGAAGAAGGCGCTCTCCATCGAGGGGCCCAAGTTCATCCACATCCTCGCGCCGTGCCCGCCGGGATGGCGCTACCCCACGGAGAAGACGGTCGAGATGGGGAAACTCGCGGTGAAGACAGGGACGTGGATCCTCTACGAGCGTGAGTATGGGAAACTCACGATCAGCGGCCCGTCGAAGGCAGCGATGAAGCGGCCCGCGCCTCTCAGCGACTACATCAACGGCCAGGGGCGGTTCAAGAACCTGAGCCCGGAGGTCATGGACGAGATGCGGCAGCAGGTCGAACGGAACATCCAGCGCCTCTCCCGCGAGGAGGCCGGCGTATGCTGACGATCGCGACCGGCAACAAGGCGGTGGCGGCCGCGGTGAAGGCCGCAAAACCGGGTGTCGTCGCGGCGTACCCGATCACCCCCCAGACCGAGATCGTCGAGCAGATCGCCGAGTACGTCACCGACGGCGACCTTGAAAGCCAGTATATCCCGGTGGAGAGCGAGCACTCGGCCATGGCCGCCTGTATCGGGGCGAGCGCGGGCGGTGTCCGGACGTTCACGGCGACGAGCTCGCACGGTCTCCTCTACATGCACGAGATGGTCCACTGGGCGGCGGGCGCGCGCCTCCCGATCGTGATGGCGAACGTCAACCGCGCCCTCGGGCCCGGGTGGAACACCTGGGCGGAGCACTCCGACGCCTTCTCCCAGCGCGACACAGGCTGGCTGCAGGTCTTCGTGGGCACGGTCCAGGAGGCCTACGACGCCACCCTGATGGCGTTTAAGATCGCCGAGGACGAGAGGGTCCTCCTCCCGGTGATGGTCAACCTGGACGGGTTCGCGCTCAGCCACATCATGCAGGCGCTCGAGACGGTCGATCTCGGCGACTTCCTGCCCCCCTACCATCTCCCGCACGCGATCGATACGGAGAACCCCTGCGTCTACGGGCCGATGACCGGGCCGGCCGACTACTTCCGGTTCCGCTGGGATATCGAGCGGTCGATGCGCGACGCCCGGGGCGTGATCGCAGAGGTCGAGCGGGAGTTTGCGGAGCGGTTCGGCCGCTCTTACGGCCCCACCGAGGACTACCGGTGCGAGGATGCCGACGTCGTCGTCATCGCGATGGGGACGCTCGGGAAAGAGGCGGAGGTGGCGGTCGACCGCCTCCGCGACGAAGGGATAAAGGCCGGGTCCATGCGCCTGCGCTGGTTCCGCCCCTTCCCGGACCTCGATCTTGCCGGGCGGGAGGTCGTGGTGATCGACCGCGACTACTCCTTCGGTTTTGGAGGGGTGGTGGCGCACTCCATCAGGTCAAAGACCGGCGTCGTGCCCTACAGCGTGATCGCCGGCCTCGGCGGCCAGGAGGTCACCTACAACGATATCGCGGACTTCGTCAGGAACCGGCATCCCGGCACAGAAACCTGGTTTGGGGTGAGCGACCATGTATGAGATCAGGATTCACTCCCGGGGCGGACAGGGCGGCGTCACCGCCGCGAAGCTCCTTGCCCTCGCGGCATTCCGGGACGGAAAATACGCAACCGCCTGCCCGTTCTACGGGGCGGAGCGGCGCGGGGCGCCGGTCGTCTCGTTTGTCCGGATCGACGATGAGCCGATCAAGATCTACAGCCAGATCCACGAGCCGGATCTCGTGATAGTACTCGATACGAGCATCATGGACGTCGTGGACGTCCTGCAGGGCCTCAAATCCGGCGGGACGGTCCTCTTAAACAGCGCCCACCCCCTCCCGGGGTGCAACGGGACCTGCCGTCACGTTGACCTGACCGGGATCGCGCTCGCCGAGAACCTGGTGGTCGCCGGGAGCCCCATCCTCAACACCCCTGTGCTCGGGGCGCTCGCGAAGATGGGCGTCGTCACCTTTCCGTCGGCAGAGAAGGCGATCCGGGAGATGTTTGCCGACGAACGGAATGTGAAGGCCGCAAAAGCGGCGTACGAGGAGCTGAAGGCATGAGAGAGAGACTTGCGCTCAGCAGGCCGACTGAGGCCTCATCGGGGAAGACGGGCTCCTGGCGGACGTTCCGGCCCGTAGTGGACAGGGAAGTATGTAACGCCTGCGGGCTCTGCGCCCAGTACTGCCCGGACGGGGTCATCGACGAGGATCTCAATATCGACCTCGACTACTGCAAGGGATGCGGCATCTGCGCAAACGAATGCCCGAAACAGGCTATCGCTATGGTGCGCGAGGAACGCTGACCTCCTCGCCCGCCAGGGGGCATTGCGCTATGTATTCCAGGTTGAACCGGTAGAAGTGCGTATAGCCGCAGTTCCGGCACCGGGTCGTGAAGTGGCTGCTCCCGATCACGAGGTCGTGCGGCCCTGCGACCCCGCAATTTTTACACGGCGCACCGGTTTCGAGGTTCCAGACGTCGTAGCGCCCAAGCGGGGTGCAGACCCCGATCGCCCCGGAGTTCTCAAATCGGGGGATGAAGATCCGGGTTGCCCCGCAGGCGGAGCAGATCACCTGCGCCTGCGCGGAGACCGCTTTTATGATCTGGTCGGCATCCTCCCTGCAGTGGTAGCAGCTGGTGGGGTGCCGGGTGAAGATGAATCGCTCGTTCATGCATGATACTTGAGGGGCGCAAGATAAAACCTCCGCCCGGGGGCGCGGCCCCCCGCCCTGTGTGCGATGCCGGAGACGTGCCTCCCCCCGGCCGGACTGCGGCGGAAGGCAAACGTTAAATAGCAATCCCGTACCTCTCTTGCCGTCGAGGAGGTTATGAGATGGCAGCGTTGAGAGTCGCACCGTATGTCTGTGCTTACTCGGATGAGAACGAGGAGAACCTTCACATCGAGATCGAACTGCCGGGCGTTGAGAAGAAGGACATCACCTTCAAGATGCAGGAGACGAGTTTCTCCATCGATGCATCCCGCGGGGACGTCCGCTACGTCGGCACCTACGCGGTCGGCTGCCCCGTCGATACCGACAGGGCGAAGGCGACGTTCAGGAACGGCCTGCTGACCGTGGATGTTCCCTACGTGCAGCCGGCCGCGGAAGAGACAAAAGAGATCCCGATCGCGGAGTGAGGGGGCCGCGGCCGGGTCAGGCCGGGGCTCTCTCCTCTTTTTTGCCACGGGCGTTCTGCGCACCGGTAGTGGAAGGGTGAGCAGCTCCGTTCCGGGAGCGCCCCTTCCACCGGGAAGAGTCATCTTTATTAGCCTGCATCCTCACGTCAGAGTATGAACCCGGCACGCGGACATGACCCGAAAGCGCCAGAAGCACCGGTGCAGGAGGAAGCGCCACCGAACCGGCTGATCCACGAACGGAGCCCGTACCTACTCCAGCACGCCCACAACCCCGTCGACTGGCACCCCTGGGGCGAAGAGGCGTTCCGGAAGGCCCGGGAGGACAGTAAACCGATATTCCTCTCCATCGGCTACTCGGCCTGCCACTGGTGCCACGTCATGGAGAAAGAATCGTTTGCAGATTCCCAGGTCGCGAAACTCTTAAACGACGTCTTCGTCTGCATCAAGGTGGACCGCGAGGAGCGGCCGGATATCGACCAGGTCTACATGGCGGCCGCCCACGTGCTGACCGGGTCTGGAGGATGGCCGCTCACCATCTTCATGACCCCGGACCAAAAACCGTTCTTTGCAGCGAGTTATATCCCCAAAGAGAGCCGGTATGGGATGACCGGCCTCCTCGACCTCATCCCCCGGATCAGCAAAGTCTGGCGGGACCAGCGGCAGGAACTCGAAGATGCCGGCGACAAAGTGCTCGATGCGCTAAAGAGCGCTGCCCGGACCCCTCCTGAGGCGGGCGAGCTCTCGGAGGCGGTCCTCGACGAGGCTTACGACACCCTCTTCCGGATCTTTGACGGGGAGCATGGCGGGTTTGGGGACGCGCCCCGGTTCCCGACCCCGCACAACCTCATATTCCTGCTCCGCTACGGGAACCGGACCGGGAGGGAGCCAGCGTACACGATGGTCGAGAAGACCCTGCACGCCATGCGGCGGGGCGGGATCTTCGACCAGGTCGGCTGGGGGTTCCACCGCTACTCGACGGACACGGAGTGGTTCGTCCCGCACTTCGAGAAGATGCTCTACGACCAGGCGCTCCTTGTTCTGGCGTATACGGAGGCCTACCTCGCGACGGGGAGGGAAGAGTTTGCCCGGACCGCCCGGGAGACGATCGCCTACGTCCTGCGGGATATGGCCGATCCCGGTGGTGGGTTCTACTCGGCAGAAGATGCGGACAGCGAGGGTGTTGAGGGGAAGTTCTACACCTGGGCAAAGGCTGAGATCCTCGAGGTTCTCGGAGAGGAGGACGGGGAGCCGTTCTCCCGGATCTTCGGCGCCACGGAGCCGGGGAACTACCTGGAGCAGCCCGGCGGGAAGAGGACGGGCAGGAACATCCTCCGCCTGCGGCGGCCGCTCGCGTCATGGGCCCACGAGTTCTCGACCCCGGAGGAGGACCTCGCGTGGTTCGTCGAGAGTGCCCGGCAGAAACTCTTTCTAGCCCGGGAAGAGCGGGTCCGCCCGACAAAGGACGACAAGATCCTCACCGACTGGAACGCTCTCATGATCGCCGCTCTCGCAAAGGCCGCCCGGGTCTTCGACGACCCGGGGTACCTGGCGGCGGCAGAGAAGGCAGCCGCGTTCGTCCTCGGGAACCTGCGCGGGCCGGACGGGCGGCTCCTCCACCGCTACCGGGGCGGGGAGGCCGGCATCGCAGCGACCCTTGACGACTACGCGTTCATGCTCTGGGCCCTCATCGAGGTCTACGAAGCGTCCTTCTCCCCGGAGTACCTCAGGACCGCCACGGAACTCTCCCGGGATCTCGCCGCCCGCTACTGGGACTGCACCCACGGCGGGTTCTTCTTTGTGCCGGATGATACGGACGTGCCTGTCCGGCAGAAGACGGTGTACGACGGGGCTGTCCCCTCCGGGAACAGCGTGGCCATGTACGCTCTCTTTGCCCTCGGCCGGATGACGGCGAACCTCGAACTCGAGGAGATGGCGAACCGGATGCGGCACGCCTTTGCTGACGCCGTCCGCAAGGCGCCTGCCGCCTGCCCTCACTTCCTCACCGGCCTTGAGTTTATGCTGGGGCCGAACTTCGAGGTGATCATAACCGGCGTTTTGGGCGCAACGGATACGAACGCGCTGGTCGGGGCTATCCGGTCGCACTATACGCCCGACGCCGTCGTCATCTTCCGCCCCTCCGATGAGGAAAACCCGGAGATCACACGGGTTGCCGGGTTCACACGGGATGTCGTGGCGGTCGGGGGGAAGGCGACGGCATACGTCTGCACCAACTACGCCTGCGATATTCCGACAACCGACCCCGACGAGATGCTCCGGCTCCTCGGGTCGAGAGAGAGGCCGCCGGAGCCGGTCGTCTGACGGGGAGATACCATGAAAACGAGGTCTCTACGATGATGCGAAACGGAGTCGATGTTGAAGCGGTCAACGCCGCTGTGGGGGCGATGCGGAAGGATGCGGCGGCGGGGCAGAGGACTCCCTCCGGCCTGCTGAGCTGGAACGGCGGTGCGCACTCCACGACGATCGTCCGGAACTTCGTCATTCCGGCCGATGAGCCGACCGCCCTCGGCGGGACCGACCGGGGCCCGAGCCCGATGGAACTGGTACTCACGGGGCTTGCGGCCTGTGTCGCTATCTCGATCGCCTACAGCGCGGTGGAGGACGGGATCGAGGTCCACGCGATCGAGATCGACGTCGAGGGGGATCTCGATCTCAGGGGGCTCTTCGAGGTCGCCGGCGATGTCCGGCCGGGCTTTGAAGAGGTCCGCCTGACCATCCGGGTGGATGCCGACGCACCGCGGGAGAAGATCGAGGAACTCGTGAACCACGGTTACCGGCGCTCACCGGTCGTGGATTCGCTCACGAGCAGGGTGCCGGTCAGGGTCTGCATCGGGCGGGAGGAGACGGGGGCAGGGTGACCCGGGGAGGGAGGCGGGGGGGCACAGCCTGCGGCCTTCGGTGCGCGCGGCGGGTCACGCACGCCGGGGAAGAGCCGGTGGGGGTAGCGGGCGATCTCACCCGATTTTGTTGGCCCCGGCGCGTGGGAGTCGCCAGTTCGTGCGAAGGGCACGAAGAAAAAGCAAGGATGGTAATCGACAGAACGGTGGGTGCATGTTAGACGAGATGGTCCGACGGTATCACTCCGCAACCTCCCCCGCAGGCTCCTCTCGGGCTCCCTTCCACTCGCCCTTCAGTTCGGGGTGGTCGGCGAGGATCTTGCTGACCGTGCTCCTGCTTACCCCGAACATCCTGCAGATCTTGCTGATGCTCGTCCCGGCCTGCCGTACCGTGAGGAGCGCCTCAACCTGACCTTCGTTGAGCGCTCTCGGCCTTCCTATGGACAGCCCTCCCTCCTTCTTCGTCTGCTTCGGGGCCGGGAGGCGTGCCTTCTGGGTGCTCTCCCGGTACTGGTCCATGTACAGAACAAAGTTGCCGATGGCCTCCCTCCGGAGTGCCGGGTCGTCACGGAACCCGAAGAAGTCGTTGTTCACACAGTAAACCGTGTATCGCTCGTTCAGGGCTTTGAGCGTTGCAAGACCGGCGTCCATATCCCTTGCAAGATCGGCAAGATCGTGGATGATGATATCCGGGCAGTCGTTTGCGGCGCAGTACTCCAGCATCGCTGCAAAGCCTTTTCGCCTCTCGGGAGGTGTTGCATTGGCGCGGTGATCGTGGAAGATCTCGATGAGCTGAAACCGATATTTGCAATAGTTCTCGACTTGATTTTTTTGTGCTGCGTAATCTCCCTTCTTTCTTGTATTCAAGTATGCCACAGCATCTTTTTTCATCCGTTTATGGTGCCGTAGGATCGTATATATGATTTGTGAAAAGTACAGGCGGCATAGGCTAACGGCACGCCCACCGATCCGGTGCATTTTCCTGCCCGCGATCGAAGATGTAGAAAAAAGAGTCCTGAGGCGATCGACCACCTGTCCGGTTGCTGCCGGGGACGCCGGCCGCACCTCCGGCGCCAGGAAGAGATGAGGATTACTCTTTCAGCTTCTGCGACTCCCACCGGTCGAGGACGTCCTGCCCCTCGATGAAGACGAGCCCGTGCTCCCGTGCGTAGGCCATCGCACCCTCCTTCGAGAGCGCAAGCCCCGTCTCGTCGTCCAGCATCTCGCAGATCGTGACCGCCGGGGTGATATTGGCCATGGTCGCAAGCGCGATCGAGAGCTCGGTCTGCCCCCGCCGCTCATCGAGCAACCGGTCGGCGGCCCGGAGGAGCGCCATGTGACCGGGCGTCCGGAAATGCGCGGCAAAGTCGTGCCCGCCGCCGTTGAGCGACCGTCTCACCTCTTCCGCGATGGCGGTGACCGTCAGGGCGCGGTCGCGGTCCGTGATCCCGGTATAGGTCTCCCGGTGGTTCACCCAGAGCGAGAACGACGAGTGGTTCTTTGGGTCGTAGGGGACCTCGCCGTCCTTCTCGACGAGGCTGCAGGCCCGGAGGAGATCGTGAGCAAACGGGAGGCCGAGCCTCTTTGCGGCATCAGGGTGGACCGCCGTGCAGATCAGCCCGCCCCCGTCTTTACGCATCTGCCGGATGTGGGCGGGCGTGACGGCGTCTGAGCGTATCGCAAAGTCGGTCTCGCGCTCCCGGTTGTCAAAGTCGTATAACAGGACAAACTCGCCCCTTGCGAGGGCCTCTACGGCTGCATCAATCATGGGTAATCTCCACCTCGATTGTATCGTTATCGTTCAGGTCCAGGACCTTGCGGAGTTCGGACCCGGCGATGACCTCAACGATGTCTTCCGGGTAATGGGTGCGGGAGGGCTCGACGATCGCACACTCTTCGCCCCGGATCCGGCAGGGGAGCACCCGGGCGGCACCGAACGTCCGTTCGTCGGCAGTAAACCCTGGAATCTCGATCCATCCCGCGTGGTCGAGATGTTTCCTGACCTGGACGCTCGCCGGATCGAGCCTGATGTTCAGGGTGCCGGGGAAGGGCTCAAACCCGAGAGACTCGCCGAACTGCTCTTTGTAGTGGGGGAGGTTCATGTAGTAGCGCCCTTCCCCGAGGCCGCTGATCACGGTCCCGGTCAGGACGTACTGCCTGCGTTCCGGGTTGAAGATCCGCACGTAATCCGCATACTCCCGCCTCAGCGCCTGCTCGCCCTCGCGGGTGACAGCGACGTACTGCCCGTCGGGTTTCATCGACCGGGCGACGAACTGCTGCCGCTCAAGCGCGATCAGGCGCCGCGATGCGGTCTGGGGGCTGATGCCCAGGGTGCTCGCGAGCGACTGCGATGAGAGCCAGATTGGGCCCTGGCATCCGCCGAGCAGGGCGATCGTCTTCAAGGACTGCAGGTCTTCCGCTTCAACCATTATACCATAATTGAGATGCATACTATATACGGGTTGCGTAACGATCCCGCGCCGGCAGGCCTTCGTGAAATGTCGATGGAGCATACGCTAATTATATAAGTTCCAGTGATAACATTAGCTACATGAAATCCGGGGTGCGGCATCAGCTTGCCGAGAAGATGGCAGGAGAGATCACACTCTCGGACTCACCGGGACAGGCCTTGAAGAAGTGGCGGCAGAGCTTCAACATCCCCCAGGGACTGCTTGCCGAGCGTCTCGAGGTCTCTCCCTCAGTTATCAGCGATTACGAAAGCGGACGGCGAAAGAGTCCGGGGACCGCCATCGTCGGCAAGATCGTCGACACGATCCTCTCGATCGACGAAGACAACGGCGGTCGGTTCATCAACAAATTTGCAAAGATCCTGTACACCGAATTCGACGAAGACGTCATCTACGACATCCACGAGTACGCATCCCCGGTGAGTCTCTCCGACTTTGCCGGCGTCATCGATGCCGTCACACTCTGCGGCCCGATGGACCAGACCATCTACGGATACACGGTGATCAACAGCCTCAACGCGATCCTCCAGCTCTCTTCGAGCGAGTTCAACCGCATATACGGCTGGAGCACGGAGCGTGCTCTCATCTTCACCGAGGTCTCGACCGGAAAGTCCCCTATGGTGGCGATCCGGGTCACGCCCTTCAAGCCCCGCTGTGTGGTGCTGCAAGGTATCAGCCCGGGAGAGGTGCATCCGCTGATCCCGGGCCTCGCGGAGCGCGACCGGATCACGGTGCTCTGCACCGTGATGGATGTCGAGGCGATCATCAGTTCATTACGAGGAACATTATGGTAGGCATTTATTCGTACGGCGTCTACATCCCGCGATACCGGATAAAAGTCCCGGAGATCGCGCGGGTATGGGGCGCGAACGCAGACGACATCACCCGGGGCCTCGGGGTCTTTGAGAAGTCCGTCCCCGATCTTGATGAGGATACCGCAACGATCGCCGTCGAGGCGGCCCGTGCCGCCCTCCGGCGGAGGTACGTCGACACTGGCGCGATCGGCGCGGTCTACGTGGGAAGCGAGTCCCACCCCTACGCGGTCAAGCCCACTGCCTGCACGGTCGGTGAGGCGATCGGGGCGACGCCCAACATGACCGCCGCAGACTACGAGTTCGCGTGCAAGGCCGGGACTGCGGGCCTCCAGACCTGCATGGGGCTTGTCCGGAGCGGGATGATCCCGTTCGGGATCGCCATCGGTGCGGATGTGGCCCAGGGCGCTCCCGGCGACGCGCTCGAGTACACGGCGGCGGCCGGCGGGGCTGCGTTCGTCATCGGCGAAGGGGAGACCATCGCCGATATCAACCGGACCTGCTCCTACACCACCGACACGCCCGACTTCTGGCGGCGCGAGGGGCAGAGTTACCCCCGGCACGGCGGACGGTTCACCGGCGACCCCGGCTACTTCAAGCACGTCCAGGGCGCCGCCCGGCTGATGTTCGACGCGGTGGGTACCGGCCCGAAGGACTACGACTACGCGGTCTTCCACCAGCCCAACGCGAAGTTCCCGCAGCGGGTGGCAAAGATGCTCGGCTTCACCGACGAGCAGATCCGGCCCGGGCTCGTCGTCCCGAGGCTCGGCAACACCTACTCGGGGTCGTCGATGATCGGGCTTGCCGCAACGCTCGATGTGGCGAGACCAGGCGACCGGATCTTCGTCACCTCGTTCGGCTCCGGGGCGGGAAGCGACGCCTTCGACATCACGGTCACCGACGTGATCGAGTCTGCGGCGTTTGACCGGGCGGCGGCGCCGAGCGTGGAGAAACTCCTCGCAAACCCGGTCTACCTCGACTATGCACTGTATGCCAAACACAAAGGAAAGATCGTGATGCAAAAATGAGAGACGTAGCAGTGATCGGTGTCGGGTGCACGGAGTTCGGGGAGCACTGGGGCACATCGTTCAGGGACCTCTTTGTTGCGGCGGGGACGCTGGCGCTTGAGGATGCCGGGGTTACCGGCGAGAGGATCGACGCCCTTTACGTCGGGAACATGAGCGCGGGAAGATTCGTCGAACAGGAGCACATCGGGGCCCTGATCGCGGATTACGCAGGACTCGCGAGCAACCACGTCCCCTCGACCCGGGTGGAGGCGGCCTGCGCATCCGGCGGGCTTGCCTTCCGGCAGGCGGTGATCGCGGTCGCAAGCGGCATGGAGGACGTCGTGGTCGCGGCAGGCGTCGAGAAGATGACCGACGTCGGGACCGGGGCGAGCGTCGATATGCTCGCGAGCGCCGCGGACCGCGAATGGGAGGGGTTCGCCGGGGCGACCTTCCCCGGTCTCTACGCGATGATCGCAAACGATTACATGCACCGCTACCCGCTCACCCGTGAGCAGCTTGCCGCGGTTGCGGTGAAGAACCACGAGAACGGCGCAAAGAACCCGATCGCCCAGTTCCGGAACCGGATAACGGTTGATACGGTGCTCTCCTCATCGATGGTCGCCGATCCTTTGCGGCTCTTCGACTGCTCGCCGATCACCGACGGTGCGGCGGCGGTCGTGGTGGTGCCGCTTGAGCGCGCCCGCGAGTTCACCGATTCACCGGTCAAGGTGCTGGCAAGCGCCCAGGCAAGCGACACCATCGCGCTCCACGACCGGCGGGACATCTCCACCCTGGACGCCACCGTGGCGGCAGGAAAGCGGGCGTTTGCCAAGGCGGGCCTCACCCACAAGGATATCGACCTTGTTGAGGTCCACGACTGCTTCACGATAGCGGAGATCTGCGCGATCGAGGATCTCGGGTTCTGCAGGAAGGGCGAGGCAGGAAGGCTCACCGCAGAAGGGGCGACGGCCCTCAACGGGGAGATCCCGGTGAACACGAGCGGCGGCCTGAAGGCCTGCGGCCACCCGGTCGGCGCGACCGGGATCAAGCAGATCTGCGAGGTGGTCACCCAGCTCCGCGGCGATGCCGGAGCCCGGCAGGTGGACGCGGAGATCGGTATGACCCATAATGTCGGCGGCACCGGTGCGACGGTCGTCGTGCACATCCTGGGGGCGTAAAAATGTCGGTTTCACGGTTCTGGAGAAAGATCCCGCAGCGGTATAACCTCATCGGGACACAGTGCACGACCTGCGGGCGGTACTTCTTCCCGCCCCGGTCGCTCTGCCCCGACTGCCGGAGGAGCGGCAAGATCGTCGACCACAAGTTCAACGGCGAGGGAACGGTCGTCACCTACACGGTGATCCGGTCGGCAAGCGACCAGTTCGAGAACACCACCCCGTACGTCCTCGCGGTCGTCGAGCTCGACGAGGGGCCGAGGCTCACCGCTCAGGTCTCCTGCCTGCCCGAAGAGGCGAAGATCGGGATGCGGGTCAAAAGTGTCTTCCGCCGGGTGACGGCAGACGGCGAGAGCGGCACCATCCACTACGGCACGAAGTTCGTGCCGGCAGAATAATATCTTTTTTGGGCTGCCTGGAGAGCAGCCCCGGGCAGATGGCGGCCCTTCTTGCGCCTTTGCGCGAGACGCCATCACTATACCTCCACCATCGATTCGCACAAATATGCGGAGTATGTAGGATTCCGGCAGTCCCATCGCGGCTTCGTGTTCTCACGCCTGACGGTGTTCGAGCTCCGTTCCTAACGGAATATCGCACTTTGCGTGAGGCCGTATCGCTATCCCCACCCACTAGTGCATCGATTCTCAATTACCGGCACTCTCAACGAAGGATATCGTCGATCGTGCTTCGCATGGCCCGGGAGTTTGCATCCCCGGGCACGGCTTTACCCGGATATCCCCACGTACTGCCCCCCTCTGGGGGGGGGGGGGAACGCGCAGCGCGGGCGGGAGGGGTGGGGGACGGAGAGGAGCCCTCTGTGGGGGATGGGACGAAGGCCGGATATGGTCTGTTCATTTGGAATCGATGCATTAGCTCACGCGAAGAACGCGAAGTTCGGTAGATAGGTTTCTAACTCCCCATCAAGGCGTCGCGCTCAACGTGAGAGGGACAGAGCACCAGCAATCCCCGGGCCGGACCCCCTCACCTGCCCCCTTTCTCCACGGTGATATCGTAGACCGCGTGCCACTTTCCCGGCGAGTAGGTCCGGACCTGCCGTTCGGTGACCGCCCCGCCGGTGACCGCCCGGATCCGGGGGAGGTACTCGCCCTCCCGCTCCTCTAAGGCGTAGAGGTGGATCGTCCCGCCGTCGCGGCAGAGGGCGGCGGCCGCCGGGAGGAACTCGTGCGCCGCGAGCGGGAGGTTCATGACGACCCGGTCGAAGGGGGCGAGCCCGAGCCCGGGGAGGTGCGCGGCGTCGGCGAGCACCGGGATGACGTTAGCGGCCCGGTTGAGGGCGATGTTGTGGACGAGGAGGTGGACCGCGGCGGGGTTGAGATCCGCGGCGAAGACGACGCACGCCCTGCGCGCGAGGGTGATCGCAAACGGCCCGACGCCGGCGAACATATCGAGCACCCGCTCCCCGTCCTCCATCACCCCGAGAACCCGCTGCCGTTCGGTCGAGAGCCGGGCCGAGAAGTAGGCAAGAGCGAGGTCCACGTCGAACCGGAGCCCGTACTCGGTCACCTGGGTGCGGGTCGTGGGGACCCCGGCGAGGACGGCGAACCGGCGGGTGCGGTACTCGCCCTCGACCGGGCCCTCCGGGAAGAGGACCGTGTGAAGAGAGGGGCGGGATGAGAGGAGGCTCCGGGCGGCCGCCGGGTCGTTGTCCTGCATGATGGCGATCCCGCCCAGGAGTTCGTGGCGGGGGAGTCCTGCGCGTTCCGGCACGGCCTCGAACCTGCATCGGACGGCGCCCGCGATCTCTTCCGTCACCGGGAGGAGAACGGTGTCGCCTTCGGAGCGCGGCTTGAAGTTCCGGTCGAGGAGCCCTTCGTCAAGCAGCCGGCGCCGTGTCTGCTCGGCCTCTCGCTTCGGCACCACAAGGCACCACTGTTCCTCATCCACGTGGACCACCAGCCATCTTTAGGTATGAGTTCTCATACTATTCATGGATGAGTATATCGGGAGGCTGAAAGACGGCTCCCTCAAACTCTACGCGCTCGAGAAGGAACTCCCGCCGGAGGAGGCGGTCCGGGTGCGGCGGACGTTCATCGAGGGCGAGACCGGGGTCGCCCTCCCCGCGGTGGGGTCGTTCTCCATCGGGCTTGACCGGGTGGTGAAGCGCAATATTGAGAACATGATCGGCACGGTGCAGGTGCCGCTCGGCGTCGCGGGACCGCTTCCGGTGAACGGGGAGTATGCTGCCGGACAGTACTACCTCCCGCTCGCGACGACCGAGGGGGCGCTCGTGGCATCGGTGAACCGCGGGTGCTCCCTGATCGCCCGGGCGGGGGGTGCGGACGTGCGGATCATGCGGGACGGTATGACCCGGGCGCCGGTCTTTGCCGCCCGCGACGTCGTCCACGCCCGGGAAGTGGTCGCCTGGGTTGAGGGGCACGCCGCCGAGATCCGGGATGCCGCAGAGAGTACCACAAAGCACGGGGAGTTCCTCGATGCCGTCACCTACGTGGCGGGCACAAGCGTCTTCGTCCGGCTCGAGTTCGACACAAAGGATGCCATGGGCATGAACATGGTGACGATCGCAAGCCAGAAGGTCGGCGAACTCATCGAGCGGGAGACGGGCGCCCGTCTCGTCGCTCTCTCGGGGAACATGTGCACCGACAAGAAACCGGCGGCGATCAACCTGGTCCGGGGCCGGGGGAAGACGGTGGTTGCCGGCGTGCGGTTAACCGACGCGATGATTGCCGACCTCTTGAAGACCGACGCGGAGACCCTCACCGCGGTCAACTACCGGAAGAACCTGGTGGGTTCGGCGCGGGCGGCCTCGTTCGGGTTCAACGCGCACGCGGCAAACGTCGTCGCCGCCATGTTCATTGCCTGCGGGCAGGACGCCGCCCACGTCGTCGAGGGGAGCACCGCGATCACCACCGTCGACCGGGTGGACGGCGGGGTCTACGTCGCAGTCACCCTCCCCTCCCTCCCGGTGGGGACGGTCGGCGGCGGCACGGGGGTCGATACCCAGCGGGAGTGCCTCGCGATCCTCGGCGTCGCCGGGGGCGGGGACCCGCCGGGAACCCACGCGAAGGCGTTTGCAGAGATCGTGGGGGCGGGAGTGCTTGCCGGCGAACTCTCCCTCCTCGGCGCCCTCGCGGCGCAGCACCTGGCCCGGGCTCACCGGGAGCACGGGCGGGGATAACGGGAGGGGGGCCCCGGTTCCGGCCCCTAAAACCGGAACCACTTCATCATAACGAGGGCGTCTTCGTCGTTCGTGTAATACGAGGCGATCTGGAAGACCTCCCGGTAGCCGAGGCGGCGGTAAAACTCCTGCGCCCCGGTGTTGCTGATCCGGACCTCGAGCTGGACCCCACTCGCGCCCACGAGCGCAAATTCCTGTTCCAGGCGGCGGATGAGGTGCTGCCCGACTCCGCGGCGCCGGTATTCCGGGGCGACGGCAAAGTTCATGATATGCCCGTAGAATTCTTCGCCGGTGTCCTCGAGGCCCGCGGCGACGAACCCGGCTATATCTCCGTTGCTCCGGGCCACAAAGAACGTCTCCGGGTAGTAAGCGAGCGATTCCCGGAACGTTTTCTCGTCCCAGGGGTCGACGAACACTGTCCTCTCGATGGCAACTATCTGCGGAATGTCTGCAGGCTGCGCCCTGCGAATGGTGAGTTGTAGCGGCATCATAGTTACCGGTCTCTCCCTCTCTTTGAGTGCCCTACCTAATATAGTGTCAGGAGACAAAATAGTAGGCACATACGAGTGTGGCGGTTTCCATGGTCCAGGTCTATCGTTTTGCAGCGGTCCGTCCGGAGCGGCGGTACTCCGAAAAAATTCCATCCGTGCCGTACGATGTGGTGACGGCACAGGAGGCCCGGGAGTGCATCGAGAAGAACCCCCTGAGTTTCCTGCGGGTCAGCCGGCCCGACGCCGAACTCCCCGACCTCCCCCCGCACGACGACCGGGTCTACGAGCGGGCGCGGGAGGTCTTCGACGGTCTGCTCGCGGACGGACGGCTGCAACGGGATCCGGAACCGGGTATGTACGTCTATCGGGCCGTCCAGGACGGCGAAGAGTTCGTCGGGCTGGTCTGCTGTGTGGCGACGGAGGAGTACGAGAACCGGCGGATCCGGCGGCACGAGCTCACCCGGTATGACAAGGAGGAGGACCGGACCCGGCACATCGACGCGGTGGGGGCGAACACCGGCCTCGTCTTCCTGCTTTATCGCGATCCCGGCGAGATCTTCTCCTACGTCCACTCCCTCATCAACGGGACGGGGCCTGACGGGAGCACCACAACCGCATCGGGAGTGCTCCACCAGGTCTACCGGGTCACCGACGATGCGGCCCTCTCCCGCCTCGAGGCCCTCTTTGCAGCCGTGCCGGAGGTCTACATCGCAGACGGGCACCACCGGGCCAAGTCGGCGGTGAACGTGGCTGAGCGGCGCCGGAGGGAAGGCCGGTTCACCGAAGAGGCGGGGAGGTTCATGGTCGTCCTCTTCGCCCAGGACCGCGTCCGGATCCACGGCTACAGCAGGCTCGTCACCGATCTCGGCGATCTCACCCTCCCGGGGTTCATCGATGCGCTCTTACAGGCGGGCTGGAATATCCGCCCATACGGGAAAGTCGACGCCTCGGAGTACCAGATCCAGCCGCTCTCGGCCGGAGATGAACCGCTTCACGTCATGCACTTCTATATGCAGGGAACCTGGTACGAGGTCTCCCGGCCGATCAGAGACCCTGCCGACCTGATCGGGTCGCTCGACGTCTCGGTGCTCCAGAAGGATGTCCTCGAAGGGATGCTCGGCATCACCGACCCCCGGGGCGACCCGAGGCTCCACTATATGGGCGGGGCAAAGCCCCTCTCCGGGCTCGAGCGGCTCGTGGACTCCGGCGAGTACGCCCTTGCGGTGGCGATGCAGCCGGTGGGGGTCGGGACGGTGCTCGCGATCGCCGATGCAGACGGCGTCATGCCCCCGAAGTCCACCTGGTTCGAGCCGAAGCTCCTCTCGGGGCTTGTCATCCACACCATCGATTGAGATCCGGATCACCACCTTTAACTCTTTTTCTGCCCGATATCCTTTCTATGATCACGATTGCTCTCCCGAAGGGGAGCCTCGAAGCGCAGACGCTCCAGCTCTTCAAGGAGGCGGACCTCGAGGTCAGGCGGACCGACCGCGACTACAATCCGCGTATCAACGACCCCCGGATCGGAAAGGTGAAGATCCTCCGCCCGCAGGAGATCCCGCTCTACGTCCAGATGGGGTACTTCGACCTCGGGATATCGGGGCTTGACTGGGTGCAGGAGAGTGGGGCCGATGTTAAGGAGATCGCAAACCTCTCCTACAGCAAGACCGGTGACGGGAACGTGAAGATCGTGGTCGCGGTCCACCGCGACGAGCCTATCGAGAGCGTCGCCGCCATCCGGCCGGGCAGCCGGGTGACGACCGAGTACCCCCGGATCACGGAGAAGTTTTTCAAGGAGAACGGCGTCCCCGTCAGGCTCTTTGCCTCCTATGGTGCGTCGGAGGCGAAGGTGCCCGACCTGATGGACGTCGTCGTCGACCTCACGGAGACCGGGAGCACGCTCAAGAAGAACGGGCTCAAGATCGTCGGCCAGATCATGGAGTCGCACACCGCGCTCCTTGCAAACCACGAGTCGCTCCGGGACCCGGAGAAGCGCCGGGAGATCGAGGAGATCACGACCCTCCTCCTCGGGGTGATCGAGGCGCGCCACCAGGTGCTCCTGACGATGAACGTGCCGTCTGCGGCGCTCGACCGCGTCATCGAGGCCCTCCCCGCGATGAAGAAACCCACCGTCGGCAGGCTGCACGGCATCGATTACTTCGGCATCCAGACGGTGGTGCAGAAGGGGCTCGTCAACGGCCTCATCCCGCACCTGAAGGCTGCAGGCGCCGAGGATATCCTCGAGATCCCGATAACAAAAATCGTGCGGTGAGGGGGCCGCCCTCACCAGCGCCGGGAGTATCCCTTCGAGCAGGCCCGGCAGACGAACTTGCCGTTCTCGACCCGGACCCGGGACTCGGCGGTCAGCTCGCCGCATTTTGCGCACGGCACCGACGAAAAGATCCGGGCCCGCTCCGGTATCTCGACGTCGACCTCCCGGATGGTGAAGAGGGTCTCGGCGGGAAGGTCAAGGATCGCCTCGACGAGCCGGTCCGTCCGCCTCCGGTACTCGGCCCATTCCTCGTCGGGGACCCGGCCTTGCATGACCCGCGCCCGGAGCGATGCGAGGCCGGGGTCGAGCGAGTCGGTGTCAAACGACGGGTTCCCGGTGATGCGGACTGCGTCGCCGGTCTGGCGGTTGATGAACGTGAAAGCGTGCTTCCCATAGTCCTTAAAGAAGAGGTTTCCTTTTCCGACGGTACATCCCGTCAGGACCTGGATGGCGTCGACACCGCAGGCGTCGGTCTCGGCAATGGTGACGAGTTCCTCGTCCTCGGCACGGCCGGAGCGGAGCCGCTCAAGGGCGGTCTCGGCCGCCCGGTATCCCAGCGCAAGGCCGGGGCAGACGTGGCCGTGGAACCTGGCTACTTCGGCGAACCGGCCGTGTGCTTCTCCCGGCGTGCCGGGGGGTGTGGTTGTACACATGTCCTTACCTTGCATGAGATGTTGTTACCAACGGAAGGATATAGGTTATGATATCCTGCCGGGGCTCGCGGGCCGGGGCTCGCGGCATATAAAGACCGGGCTGCCCGGGGCTCGCGGGCCCCACCTGAGATGAAATGTTTTTGCCGCCGGGTACCTGCACGTTTCCAGTATCGGGCGAGGACGGCAAATTTTTGATTCCCCGTGAGAGATGGTTATTTATATACCTTCGTGTATAATGACTGCCTTACATGAGATCCTCCGGAAGCGTCCCGGCCCTGGTTGCCGCAGTCTGTATCCTCTGTGCCGCGTGCGGTTGTCTTGGCGCATCCCCGCCGCCGGCCTCCGGCGGCATCACCCCGATCGACCTGCCGGAACCGCCGGCGGCCTCGACCCTCGCCGGGGCTCTCGCGGAGCTGGACCTGCTCAGTGCCGAGGGCGGCCTGAACGTCACCGGGACATCGGTGCACCAGGTGCTCGGGACCGGCGTCGACCGCGACGGCCGGGCCACCTCCTGGGCCCTCGGCCTCCGGGACGGCGAGGAGGTGCGATGGCTGACCTTCGGTCTTGCGGGCTGGAAGGAGATCTCGCTCCCGGCCCCCCTGCCCGCGGAGGAGGTGAACATCACCGGCGTCCTCTCCCCGGGGGACCTCCTTTCCGGCCAGGAGAAGGTGCTCCGGCCCGTGATGGAGCGGCTCGGTGCCGATACGGTCGACCTCGCGCTCGCGGAGGGGGTCTACACCGTCACAGTCCATTCGGGCGCCGGGATGGAGACCCTCGCGTTCCGGGCGGATACCGGGGAGGTGATCGTATAGGACCGGCGGCCGATGACGGGGTGCTGTCGCTTGACTTCCTCGCGGGGTTCACCATCTTCATGCTCGCCCTGATCATGGTGGTGAGCATGGTGCCGGGGCTCCTCGCCGGGCTCGAGAGTAGCGGCATCGACTACGACGCGGTCGCCTACAGGACCGGGGTGATCCTTGTCGAGGACCCGGGGTGGCCGGCCTATCCCCCGTGGGAGTTGTACGGCGAAGCCCAGAAAGATGAGATTCAGCGGATGGGGCTTGCGGTCTCGAAGGAGACGCCGAATATCCTCCTCTCGACGAAGGTTGAGAGGTTTTTTGAGAAATCGCCCTCTGGAGAACCATTCTTCACCCCCGATGATTACCGCAAGCGAGTGATCTTCGGTGATATCCCCTACTCTTATAATTTTTCGCTCAATATCTCAAACCCGGATGGGAGTTACGAGCCCAAGCAGGCCGGCGACCCCCTCCCCCCCGGCTACGGCTACATCCGCCGGGTGGTGAAGATCAAGGAGCCGGGGGTGGCGGAGATTGGTTCCAACGTGGCTTACCAGACAGAAACCCCCCAGAACCCCCAGAACTTCACCGTCCGGCTCAACTTCAGCGACCTGCTGGGCCCTGAACGAGGCCCGGCCTACCGGATTGACCCAAGGACCGAGCCGGTGAACGTGACGATCACGAACTTCGATGCGTACCTTAACAAGACCGAACCCGCCGCCGAGAGCGCGACGCTCAAGGACGTCACATTCTGGAAGATGGACCCGACAAGGCCAAACCCGCGGTTCACTCGTATCCCGTTCTCATACGACACAGTAAATTCAAACCTCTACACCCTGTACGTCAACGGCACTTCGGATCTGCACTCGCTCCAACCGGACGTGCCGGTCAAATCCAGCATCTCCCTGGTACTGAAACCGGCAGCCACCTCGCTCTTCACCCTTGACCAGAACAGCATCCTGGATATCCGGTTTAACTTTGAGAATGATCCCCCGCAGACCAACATCACCGGCACTCACCTGTATGACTATGTGAATGTCACCCACCCGCCTCTGAAGACCGCGGTCCTGGAGGTCGCCATATGGTGAACGATGCGGGGCAGCTCTACACGATGGAGGGAGTCGCGGCCGGGATCATCATGCTGCTCACCGCATACATTGTCGTCAGCACGACGAGCGTCTACACTACAGGGGATACGCACATCCCGGATATGCAGCTTGAGCAGCTCGGGAGCGATGTGCTCGCGATGATGGATACGCCGGATGCTGAAGACACGGAGAGCGATCTGAAGCGCTACATCAACGCAGATAACGCCGCAGGCGGTAGCGATCAATTCAGGGACACGTTCCTGAACTACTGCAACAGGACGACGAGCGGTGCTATCGATAACCTATACATGAGCGCAAACGTCACCTACCGGGAAGGGGATTTGATTAAAGAGCGCCTGTTCGTTGAACCACCTGACGACGGCTCCTGGACGGGAAGGGAATCCGCCGTGCGGGTGACCCGGTGGGTGCAGCTGCCGACGGGAAACCCCTATGGATCAAGACCCCAGGCCGTCCTCGTGGAGGTGCTCTTATGGCGTGCATGAACGAAGAAGGCCAGTGGATCGTGCTGATGGGCCTCCTGGTCGCCGTGGCGCTGTTCTTCCTTGCGCTGATCATCAACCAGTCGGCGCTTGTCGGGCAGACGACCGCGGAAGGGGTGCTCGAGTTCCCGAAGAACGACATCCGGGACCTGCGGGAGGCGGTGTTCGACTACGTCAAAGAGTTTGGCGATGCAGATAATGCGGTTCGCGAAGACATCATCGCGATATCCCTCGAACGGAAGAATGCCGTGGTTAGCTTCACGGTCAATCAAAAGATGGATGTCTCCGGGCACTGGCTCCACCCGGTAGAGATCCACTACAACAACGGGGTGACGGTGTACAATGAGACCGTGTATTACTGAACCGATGAACGAGGAGGGCGTCACCCGGCTTATGGAATACATCATCATCACCGGTGTGCTCCTCCTGCTGATGATCGTCATGATGTTCTCCGTCAACGCCTCGCTGATGGAGGGGCCGGCGAACAAGCTCCGCTACCACGCCTTCGTGGATATCGGGAACGGGGTCAGCACCCGGATCGTTGACCTCTACGTGATCGCGCCCGGCAACGGGACCATCGAGACGAAGTTCGACATCCCCGACGACGTCGCCGGGAAGGGCTACTTCGTGGATGTGTGGATGGAGGGCGAGAACCGGGCGGGCCAGGCGATCCAGGTGCAGGGCGGCAGCATCAAGAGCAAGGTCGCCATCGCCGGCATCGGGGCGACGAAGGGTGTCGTCGGCAACACCACCGGCGCGGGATGGAACATGATCCAGTATGACTCAAAGGGGTTTTAAGTGAGGCGAAGAACCGTGATGATGAATGAAAAGGCAGTCTCGGAGGCGATCGGGTTTATCCTGATCCTGGGGCTCGTGCTCACCGGCATCGGTCTCGTTACGCTCTACGGCTACCCGGTGCTCGTGAAGGAGCAGAGCAACACCGACGTCAGGAACATGGAGCGGGCGATGATCGTCATCCAGAACGACATGAAGAGCCTCTGCTTCAAGAACGTGCCCTACAAGGAGGCGACGCTCCAGGTGAGCGGGGGGACGCTCGAGGTGATCAATGCTGATGGAACTGCACCGAAATTCAGGATCGACGGTACTGAGAACGGCGGTACTGATTTCAACGTCGAGTTCTCCCCCGGCGCCCTGATCTACCGATCCGACCGCGGCACCGAGGTGATCACCCTTGAGAACGGCGCGGTGATGACACGCCAGGAGGGTGCAACAGGTTCTGCGATGCTCGCCGAGCCGCGGTGGTTCTATGACGGGCCTACAAAGACGCTCGTCGTCTACCTCATGAAGATCACCGCCGACGAACGGATGGCAAAGTCGGGGATGGCGACGGTGAGGATGAGCCTGACGAGCACGGAACCGCGATCATACGCACCTACCGGCGATATCCAGATGACGTACAGCCCGGATGCCGGGAACAACCTTTCCGTGGCGTGGGAGAACTACCTGACCGGCTCGCTAAAGATGAGCGGTTCGGGCGGCACCTATACCCTGTCAGGGGTAAAGAAACTCGTCATAAAAGAGTACGAGATCAAGATCCTCGGCATCTAACCCCATTTGGACCCGCCGCCCGGGCGGGAGAGGGCGGCCCCCACCTCCCCATCATCCCGGCCGTGCAGGGAACTTTTGCTCAGAAAAAGAATTTCAAAGATACCGGTTCTTCCGGAGCCATTCCACCTGGGGTCTCGTGTAGCGGTAGATGATATCGCACTTCTCGTCCTGGAAACTCCAGGGGACGACGATCAGGACATCTCCTTCCCGTATCCAGACCTTCTTCTTGATCTTGCCCTTGATCCGCCCGGTGCGCGTCACCCCGTCGAAGCAGCGGATCCTGATATGGTTTGCCCCGAGCATCAGTTCAGCGCTGCCGAACATCTCCCGGTTCCTCTTGTTCGGCAGGCGTACGCGGACAATCTCCCCTTCCGCCTCTCCTCCAGCGGATTCAGGTTTGCGCTTGGTAGGATCAGTCAGTTCATCAACCCCATGTTCCGGAACATCTGGTTCTTCGTGTGTCCTATTTATACAACTGCTAGTTTATCAAGTATTCTCCCGGGGTGCTCGGAGGCGACCGCGACGGCCGACCGGCCCGCGCCGTTTGGCCGTGCCGTCCCCGAAACCGGGTTCCGGGACAGCCACCCCTTTCCCGGAGACCGCCGCCGGGACGGTTATGTATATTGCCGGGACCGTCCATTACCCGATGCATCCATGACACGCCCGGACCCGTCGCGCGGGGTGTATCTCACCTACTTCATCCAGGGGCTCATTCTCCTCGCCGCAGCCTCCAGCGTCACGGCAGGCGAGTACTTCCTCGGGCTCTCGGCGGCTTTCGCCTTCCTCCTGACGCTGGCGCCGTCCCTCATGACGAGGAATATGCGCCTCTGCCTGCCCTGGGAGGTCAACCTCCTCATCACCGTCTCCCTCTACCTCCACGTCATGGGGCACGTCGGGGGCTACTACGTCACCCTCGCGCCCTACTACGACAAACTGACCCACCTCGTCTCATCGGCCACCGTCGCGCTCCTCGCCTTCTCCCTCGCGGCCCTCGCCGGGCACCGCGGAGACGTCCGCCTGACGACGCCGGCGATCGTCATCTTCATCCTGGCCTCCACGCTGGCAGCGGGGGCGGTATGGGAGATCTACGAGTTTGTGGTCGACCAGGCCTTCGGGACAAACCTCCAGCTCGGGAACGCCGACACCATGTGGGACCTCATCATGGATCTCATCGGGGCGGTGATCGTGGCGGGGGTCGCCGCTGTCGTCCTTGAAAAGAAAGAGGAAGACCGGTTTACCAGGATCTTTGCCGGAATGGCCTCAGTTGCTGAACCGGCCGACGTCATGGGCGACCCGGCAGATCCGGCGGAGAGCCGCTGATCCACCCGGACCCGGGCCGCCGGACCCTATTAATATTTAGAAGGTGAAATAAAATAAAGTGACCCTGAAGGCCCCAAGTACAAGACACCTGGCGCTGTTCATGCTCATCCTGCTCCCGTCCATGACCGGCTACATGGCCTGGGAGGCACGGGCCGTCGACGTGACCGTCCTTACCATCGACGGGGCACCCGAAGGCATCGTCTACATCACCGACCCCCACGTCGGGCCGTCCAATATCGACCACGTCCAGGAGGTGATCCGAGAGATCAACCGCTTGAACCCCTCGCTCGTCCTGATCGGCGGCGACTTCACCACCGGTGAGGAGTCAAACTTTGCCCACCAGGCGGTATGGCAATCGCTCGATGCACCGGCCTACGCCGTCCTCGGGAACCACGACTACCGGGTGGGGACCGACAGTGCGACGGGCATCGGGAGAATACTTGCCGTCCGGACCTCCGCTAACGCCACCGCCGCCGGATACGATATCTCCGCCCTGAACGACGGATCCGCCGACACCGCATTTGCCGATGGGCTCGCCGCGACGCTGGAAGAGAACGGGGTGCATGTCCTCAGGAACGATTACGCACGGGTCTCTGCCGGGGGTGAAGAGATCGTCATCGTCGGCGTCGACGACGGGTGGGCCGGGATGGCGGACCCGCCCGACGTGCCGGCGACCGGTGCATTCACCGTCTACCTCATCCACGAACCGTCCTGCAGGGCCGACTGGGACGCCGACCTCATCCTCGCCGGCCACACCCACGGCGGCCAGTTCCTCCTCCCGGTCATCGCGCAGCTGAACGGCCTCGGCGTCATCGAGCTTGCCGGCCTCTTCGAGACGAACGGGACGCCGACTTACGTATCCCGCGGGATCTGCAGCGCGGGCATCGCCGGCGTGGACCTTCGGTTCAACTGCCGGCCCGAGATCGTCCTGATCAACCCGACAGAAGAGCAACTCCGGACCCTCGGCGACTCTGCCTGAGGACCGCTCACGGTTCGAGGATCGCGCGTGCCCGCCCGGCGATCACCAGCACTTCCGGAAGGGAGAGACCCGTATCGCGGGCGATGGCTGTGGCGTCGCCGTAGGCGACTTCTTTTGCCATGAGGACCCCGGCAGCCGCGAGCCTTGCGGAGACCGACGGCCCCACCCCGCTGACAATGGTGACCGGGTAAGACTGCGTCTCCTCGATCATCGCCCGGAGGTTCTGTTCCGCCGGGTAGTCCCATCCGATATGCCCGATCCCCCGGCAGGCCGCGTAGCGCTTTGCGTGCTCCGAGAGTTTGGTGTTGCAGACGATCAGGGCGCCGTCGATCGAGACGGTACACCGCCCGGACCGGAACCCCTCCTGGAGGTCCTCGACGATCGCCCGGGCGATCCGTCCTTCGTCGAGGCCAGTCATCCGGTGGTGGCTCGCGTGGTGCTTCACCTCGACAAATATGGTTGCGCCGTCCTTACTGGCGACGGCGTCCACCTCGTGCTCCCCGCACCGCCCGGCAAGGACGCACCCGGCCTGGACCCGGTAGCCGTGCTCCCGGAGGAGAACCCGCACGAACTCCTCGAAATCGGGTTTCGGGCGGAGAAGGGCGAGCGCTCTCCGGAGATCCGTCCGGTGGCGGACGGCGGGGCGGACGGTCCGGGCCCGGGCGCGGATCATCCGGAGGACTGCGGCCGTCTTCACCCCGTCGGGCACCGACTCCTCGATCTCGTCGGCGACCCTGTCGGCATCCTCCGCCCCGAGCCCGAGGTTCCGGAGCGTCCGCCGCACCTTCCCGGGGTCGAAGGGCTGCAGGCTGCCGTCGGCCTTCGTGACGTGCTTCATTGATGATCCGTCTGTGCGCCGGAGAGGAAAAGCGTTCGCTACCGCATTTCCCGGAGGCGCCGCTCACTGCGTGATCGAGATGGCCCGGAACTGGACGATCGACGACGGTCCGGGGGGGCCGCACCCTTATCTTCTCCCGCGCCCAACGGGGACTACGAGAAGATGGAAGCGTTACAACGCCCGGCCGTCCTGATCCTCGGCGCAGGGGCCGTCGGCCTCTCGCTCGCCGGAAGGCTCCGCGGGGCGGCGACGGTCTATGCGGCCTGCCGGCCGGCGCACGCCGATGCGATCCTTGAGCGGGGCCTTATCATGGAGGGGATCTGGGGGACCGGAACCGTCGACGGGATCACTCCTGTCACGGGGCCAAAAGAGGTCCCGCCCGGGGTCGACTTCGTCATCATCACCGCGAAGGGCACCGACAGCCGGGCGATCTGCGAGGAGTATGCCGGGCTGCTCCGGGACCGCCCGGTGGCGAGCCTCCAGAACGGCATAGGAAACGAGGATATCATCGCCCGCTACACCGATATCGTCATCGGCGGGACCGTGACGACGAACTTCTCGGTCGTGGGCCCGGGACACGTCCGGGTCTCAAGCGAGAGCGCCCCGATGCGCTTCGGGGTCTGGTCCGGTGACGGCGGCGCTGCCGCGGCCCTTGACGGGCTCATCGGCGTCATCAGGTCCGCCGGCATCCCGGTCGAGGCGGACGACGATATCCGCTCGGGAAAGTGGACGAAGGCGCTCCTCAACATCGCGGTGAACCCGATCTGCGCCCTCCTCGCGGCCCCGGTCGGCGCCGCCGCCGACGAAAACGTCAGGGAGACCGTTTCCGGGCTCATCCGCGAGACCTTCGCCGTCGCCGGCGCCGAAGGGGTCCGGCTCCCCTGGGCGACCGCCGACGATTACCTTGCCCACCTCTTTGGGGTGCAGGTGCCCGACTTCGCCGCGGTCTACCCCTCCATGTACTACGACCTCCGGCGGGGGCGCCGGACGGAGATCGATCTCCTCAACGGGTACGTCGCACGCCTCGGGGAGCGCCACGGCATTGAGACACCGCACAACCGGTGCATCGCCGGCCTCGTCCGCTACGCGGAGGCGCACCCCCAAACACCGTGAGGGGTCACTCCCCGCCCATCTTCACGGCGAGCTTTCGGGCCGCCTCTTTTGCCTTCGCCTCGGTCCTCCAGAGCCCCGTCCTGCCGACGGGTGTTCCTTCCCGGTCGTAGAGCTGCACATAGTAGCCGCCGTCCTGGCGGGCAAATCGGACCTCGCCGACGATACCGGGACCGTACTCCTGCATACCCTGAGGTTATGGGCGGCGAAGATATGAGGGTTCCGCGCGGCGGGCGATACCCGGCACCCCGGCGGTCTTCGCGGTCCCGGCCCTGTCACGTATATATAAGATGAGCCTGTATGCCTGCCGGGTGATGGTGGTGATCCTCATCGTGTACTACTCCTGGCAGGGGCATACCGAGAAAGTGGCGGCGGCGCTCGCCGAGCGGGTCGGCGGCAGGCTTGAGAAGATCGAACCGGTTTCGGAGGTGGGGATGTTCAGGAAGGGCATGATGGCGGCGTTCGGCATGCGGGCAGCGATCCGCCCGGTGCAGGCGGACCTTACCGGTGTCGACTTCCTGGTCGTCGCAACCCCGGTCTGGTCGCAGAAGGTTCCGCCCTACGTCAACGAGTACCTCTCCCAGGTCTCCGGAGCTTCGGGAAAACCCTTCTCGGTCCTCGTGGAGATGGGGGGTTCGGGGGCGGAGAAAGCGGTTGCGATCGTGAGGAAGA
The DNA here is from genome assembly GCF_913757945.1 of Methanoculleus sp. 10. Classification (NCBI taxonomy): domain Archaea; kingdom Methanobacteriati; phylum Methanobacteriota; class Methanomicrobia; order Methanomicrobiales; family Methanomicrobiaceae; genus Methanoculleus; species Methanoculleus sp. 10. Next base: position 29,097 of record NZ_CAJYDP010000003.1, read on the forward strand.
GCCTCGAAGCGAAGGGGATGCGGTTCGTCTCGTCGGCAACCACGCTCGAGAGCGAGGTCGATGCCGGGCAGTTCGGCCCGGCGATCGAGAGGCTCGCCCGGACGATCGCAGAGGCCCCCGCGCCGGCCGCGTAGGCGGCTCTCCGCCCCTCACAGCGTCAGCGGGACCCCGAGGAGGTGCAGCACCACCGTGACCAGCACACCGAAGATCCCGCCGATCGCGCAGATGAGGACGGTGATCAGGTTGATGGGGATGTCGGGCCGGCCGACGAGGCTCATCAGGTCGAGGACGTCGATGAGCCAGAGCAGGATCACGCCCACGACGGCGTTGATGATGAGCCCGGCGACGCTTTTGACCACTTTGTAGAGGACGAACGCGACAACGGCAACCAGGATCAGGGCAAGGAGCGCTGTAAACAAGCTCATACTGCCCGTTTGACGCCCCGGGTATTGAACCTTCCCCGGGGGGTGTCGCCGCTCAGATATAGCCCAGCGCTTCGAAGACTGGCTGGAAGCAGACCCCGTTCCCGGTCTTCACGCACCGGATCCCCGGAACCCCTTCGTAGGCACCCATCGTCTGGCCGTCGCCAAGTTCGACCCAGTCGTGGACGGCGATGCCCCGCCCGAAGACCTCCACGTGGAGTGCGTCGGTCCGGAACGTCTCTGCATCCCAGACCATGAACCCGTGGACCGGCCGGGCGGGGATCCCGTTCCGGCGGAGGATCTCCGCCCTGAGGAGCGCAAGGTCGGTGCAGTCGCCCTTCCTGTGGGCGAGGGTCGCGTTAAGGCCCACCGGGAAGAGACGGGGGATGCCGTCGACACGGGCAAACGTCGCCCGGTCCACCCGCTCAATGAATCCGTTGCAGGAAGGATCTGTACTCCCCGGGGCGAGGTCCTCTTCCGGTACAGGGAACCAGGCCCAATCATCGGTAAAGACCGGTCCAGGGGCGCCGCTCCCGGGGTCACCCCATCCGCCGTCGCAGACCAGGTGCCCCTGCGGGATGAGGACGGAGAGGAGAAGGATAGCCTGAAGAATACTCCAAACCACGTTATTCTCTCAATATGCTTTAATATGATTGATAATATAATATCATTTCTATTTGAAACCAGGTATCTGGCATCTTCAATATAACTATCACGACCGTAGATGGGCCGGGAACGGATACAGCGCGCCCCGGGGATATACCGACCGTACAGGAAGGGGGGTTATGGGGTTCCGGGGCCTTGAGCCGGAGGGAAAAGAGGTTCAGTTTCCGGGTAGCGGCGGGGTCACCGGGAGGTGGGGAGCCCGGTGATATCCCGGGCGGCGAGAGCTGCAGTGGAGAACGTCGCCTGCAGGTTGTAGCCCCCGGTGTCGCCGTCGATATCGAGCACCTCGCCGATGCAGTAGAGGTTTTGCACGATCCGTGAGGCCATCGTCTTATGGTCGATCCCGTCGAGGGCGACCCCGCCCCGCGTCGCCATCGCCAGAGAAAATCCCCCGAGCCTCGCCACGGTGAATGGGAACTCCGCGACGGACGCGACAAGCGCGTCCCGGGCCTTCTTTTGGAGGTGGGCGCAGGTCGCTCCCGCAGGGACCCCGGCAAGATCGAGCAGCCGCCGGACGAACCGTTCCGGGAGGGCGAGGTCGCAGAGGGCGGTCTTTGCCTGCCGCGCACCGCCCTCCATGACGGCACCGGCGACCCTCTTTCGCACCGCTTCCGCGTTCGCACCATCAAGGAACGTGACCCGGAGCACGTCGCCCGGGAGGATGAAGCGGGAGAGGTCGAGTATACCCGGGCCGGAGAGGCCGGTATGCGTCAGCAGGACGTCGCCGGTATGCCGGCGGACCACTCTTCCGCCCCGGTAGACGGCGATGGTGATGTTCTCGAAGGATATCCCGGCAAGGTCGGTGAACGGGTAGTCCTCGACATAGACCGGGGTGAGCGCCGGGGCAACCTCTGTGACGGGCTGCCCGAGGGCCCGGGCGAAGGCATAACCGTCCCCGGTCGAGCCGGTGGCCGGGTAGGAGGCACCCCCGGTGGCGATGACGAGGACGCCGGCCCGGACGACAGCCTTCCCTGTCCGGATGAGGAACCCGTCCCCGTCCCGCTCCACGGCGAGGACCGGCTCGTTGCACCGGATAGCCACCCCGCGGGCGGAGCACTCCGCGAGGAGGACGGCAAGAACGTCGGCGGACCGCCGGGTCTCGGGGAAGACCTTCCCCCCGGGTTCGGCCTGCATCAAAAGACCCCTGTCGGCAAAGAAGGCGATAAGATCCCGGTTCGTAAAGTTCAGGAGCGCGGGGCGGAGGAACGCCCCGTGGTCGCCGTAACGGGAGAAGAAACCGGCGATCTCCCCGTCGTGGGTGATGTTGCACTGTCCCGAGCCTGCAACCAGGAGTTTTCGCGCCGGTGCGGGTTTCTTCTCAAAGAGGACCACGGCCCGTCCTTTTCCCGCTGCCTGCAGGGCGCAGAAGAGCCCTGCGGGACCTCCCCCGATGATCACGATGGCGTCGTTCACGGCAATAACCTTATACCGTGCTTCCCGGGGGAACATCAGCATTGGGGTGCGGCGGCCGATATGCTATAGAGGTGGGGCGTATAATGGACCCTGGCCCCCGGAACGAGTGATACGAATGGATACCCGGGGAACATGACCCTGCGGTTCGCCGACGACCCCCTGATGGTCTTCACCGACGTTGCGCTGATCGGGTCTTCCGCCTGGGGGTCAGGCGACCCGCACCACTTCTACGCCGACAACATCATCGTCAGGAACTACGTCCCCGTCGAGCCGGTGCTCTCCTACGAGGGGGGTTAGGTCTATATTCCGGGAGGATGCACCGGGGACCCATGTGGCGTCCCGCTGCCATCCTCCTCATGGTTGTTCTGCTCTGCAGTGCTGCCGGCTGTGCGGCCCCTCCGCTCAAGGAGCCGACCGTCGCCGTCGGCGGGGTCGAGGTCGAGAAGATCACGTGGGGGAGCACCAATCTCACGCTCCGGCTCATCGTCGACAACCCAAACCCCATCGGCGCCACCCTGGCCCGGGTCTCGTTCGACGTTTTCTTCCTCGATGACGGGCGGGCGGTCTACCTCGCGCACGGGGAGCAGGAAGGGATCCGGATCCGGCCCGACGGCGAGACCACCGTCGCCATCCCGGTGACCGTCGATAATCCGCCGCTCGTGCAGGCGCTCCTGCGTACCCTGCAGGACGGGACGATCATGCTCCGGGTCGACGGCTCCGGGACGCTCGACTACGGCATCGCGACGTTCGAGGTCCCGTTCAACCGGACGGTCGAGGTGCGGCCGGGACAGGGGTGACCCGGGATCACCCCGGCGGCAACTCCGCAAGGAGCCGGACGTGGAAGAGCCGCCGGACGGCGGTGGCGTTCGTGGCGACCGCAAGGATGACGAGCGCCGGGAAGACGAACCCGGTGACCAGCCCGGCGATGATGACCGCGAGCCGCTCCGGCCGGGCGAAGAGGCCGGCCCGGCACTCGATCCCGAGACCCCCGGCCCTGGCCCGGGCGTAACTGACCATCAGCGACCCGATCGCGGCCGCAAACGCAGCAACGACGCCCCAGGGCGCTGCGGCCCACGCGTAGTGGACGAGCAGCCCGGCGTAGACCGCTGCCTCCGCGTAGCGGTCCAGAAACGAGTCGAGGAACGCCCCGAAGACCGATGCGGCACCGCTCGCCCGGGCAAGCGCTCCGTCGAGCGCGTCGAAGGTACACGATGCCGCGACAACGAGCCCGGCGGAGAAGAACGAACCGGCGGCGCAGAGGACCCCGGCAACCGCCATCCCGGCAAACCCGAGCAGGGTGAGGGTGTTCGGGGTCACCCCGGTTCGGGCGACGAGGGAGGCGGTCCGCACAAGCACCCCGTTCGTCCTTGCCCGGAGCCGCTCCTCGATCACCGGCCCGCCTCCCGGGGAAGAAGCACCACGAGTCTTTCCGACCATACCATGGCAGGGAATCCTCTCTCTGGAGAGATAAAGACCTTGTGCTGCCTGGAGGGGATGGCCCTACCCACAAAGACCTGGGGAGAGCCACGGCGCGCTTATATCCCGGAAGCGACAACTGGTAGCCGTCGGACAGTTACCATGGATGCAAACATGCGGGAGGCAGAGCGGTGGCTGCGGCAGGGAGAGAGGGATCTCGTCAGTGCAAGAAACAGTTGCCGGTCGGGGGATTTTGAATGGGCATGCATCCAGGCGCAGCAGAGCGCAGAAAAAGCCCTGAAGGCCCTGTTATACGCACGGGGATTCCGGAGGATCCTGACACACTCGGTCTCTGAACTGATCCGGGAGGCCGGTGTCTCCGAACCCTCGTTTCTGGCGCTGAAGAACGAGGCCAAGGTGCTCGACAGCGCTTACATCATGATACCGTTCGCCGGACAGCATCGTGGGGAACCTGACGCCGTCTGAATACTACGACCGGGAGGATGCCGAAGAGTGCATCGAGCATGCGGATTCGATCTGCAGTGCCGCGAGGCGATCGCTCTCCGGGTGAGCGAGCAGGTCCGGGACCTCGCCCGCGAGATCCGGTCCCGCCGACGCACGAGCACCATCATCCTCTTCGGGTCGTTCGCCCGCGGGGACTTCCACGAGGGGAGTGACGTTGACCTGATCGTCGTCGGGGACTTCCGCGAGCGGCACCACAAGCGGGCGGCGGCCATCCTCGATCTTACCGATCTTCCGGTCGAGCCGCTCTGCTACACCGACGAAGAGTTCGCCGAACTGGTCCGGAGCGGGAGCACCTTCATCCTCCAGGCGCTGGCCGAAGGGATCCGGGTCTAGATCGCGCGGAACTTTTCACCCTTCCTGCGCACCAGCCCGACCTTCTTGAGATCGTTGAGGAGCCCTTTCACGAACTCGGGGGTGAGTTCCAGCACGATCTTCCAGCCTTCTCCAGCGCTCTCCACTGCGCTGCTCCCGAGGGCCTCTGCAACCTCCACCGGCGTCAACGTTCCACGTTCTTCGAGGATCTCCAGCGTTCTCCCGATGGCGACCCTCTTTAAGGAGACGCCCGCCCGGAACGACTCGTACTCCTCCTCATCGATCTCAAGGTCATCGGCAATCTCGCCGAGCTTATCGAGATCCCCCTCGAGGATAGCCTCAGGACCGAACTCCAGCAGGTATTCGGGAACCGGGATGACGGTCATCTCCACCAGGACACCGTGTTCGTTGAGAACTTCCGGGTCGATGTCCTCGATAGCAGCACCCGGAAGGGTGATGACGATATCCTCCAGGTTCATACGACCCTGCACGACCACTGCCTCACCCTCAGCCTTGATCAGGCCGTTCTCGTCCATCGTGGAGAGTGCCATCATTCTGTGCAACGCGGACCCCGAGGCATCCGGTGGTTCCTCTCCCGGGGCGACCCCGGCGGACGGCACCATCCACTCTTTGAGGTCTTTCATGGGGACAACATCCCCGGGCTGGTACCTTTCCATGAACTCGGTGATATCTCCTGCAATACGCTCCACCATATCGAGGAAGGGATCGTACAGCGGCCCGGGCCCGGCATCTTCATCCTCCTCGGTGTCGGTCTCTTCACCACCCTCCTCAATTATGAACTCTTCGCGGAGTTTCTCGATTCGTGAAACCTCTTCCCTCAGCAGCGCCTTAACGGCCCCGATCGTCCCTTTTGCAGCAACCCGACCCTCCAGAGCAACAGTCTGCGTGATGCGTGCCGGCATACCAGCCTCCCTGAAGGCACGCGCAATCTCCGGGGTATCGATAGGGCCGCGGATGATAAGCATCTCCTCGAGCACCATACGTTCTCTCCATCATGTCGGCGTATCCACTCATAAGTCCGGCGGTGTGGAGGCGCAGGGGAGCCCCTTCCCGAGGAGGTACTCATGCGCCGCGAGCGCCGCCTTCGCTCCCTCGCCTGCGGCGATGATGATCTGCTTGCCCTTGATGCAGGTCGCGTCGCCGGCCGCAAAGACCCCGTCGACGCCCGTGTGGTTGTTCTCGTCGATGAGGATCTCGCCCCGCTCGTTCAGCGCCACCAGGTCCCCGAGGAACCCCGTATTCGGGACAAGCCCGATCTCGAGGAAGAGTCCCTCCACATCGAGAGTCGTCTCCTTCCCGGTCTCGCGGTCGCGGATCGTGACCCCGGTCAGGGCCGCATCGCCGTGGAGTTCCGCCACCTCGTGATGGAGAAAGACCTGCACACCCGTCTCCTCTGCCCGGTTGATGTAGATCTCGTCGCACCGAAGAGCGCCCCTGACGATCAGGGCCACGGAACTTGCGATCTTTGCCATCTCGATGGATGTCTGGATCGCCGCATTCCCCCCGCCGACGATGGCGACCGGCCGGTCACGGAAGAGCGGGCCGTCGCAGGTCGAACAGACGGAGATGCCTCTCCCGATCAACCGGTCCTCACCCGGGAGCCCCAGGGTCCGGGGCTGCTTCCCGGGGGCGAGGATGACCGTCCGGCAGCGGAAGGCGTTCCCCGGGGCCGTCCGGACAAGGAAAAGATCGCCCTCTTTCCGGATACTCTGGACCCGGTCAAGCTCGAGGCTGACGTCGAGCCCGCGGACCTGCTCCTCGAACTTCCCGATAAGGTCCTCCCCCGTGATCATCCGAAACCCCATATAATTCTCGATCGCCCAGCTCCAGGTTGCCTGGCCGCCGATATTCTCCGATACGACGACGGTCTTCATGAGTTTTCTCGCACAGTAGACCGCGGCCGTCAGCCCCGCCGGCCCCGCTCCCACGATGACCACGTCATAGACGCCGTCCGTCACCGGCGTCCCGAAGAGTTCCCGGAGCCTCTTTGCATCGAAACCGACGATCACCTCATCGCCGAAGACCGTGACCGGCACCCCCCGCTGCCCCGAGACCCGGATCATCTCCCGTGCCGCCTCACGGTCTCTCCCGACGTCGACGGTCGTGTATTCGACACCGTACTTCCGGAGAAACGCCTGGACCATCCGGCAGTAGGGGCAGTTCTCCGTCGTATAGACCTTCACACCTGCCATAAAGGGAAGGTTGTCCGGGAGCCCTATTTAACTTGTGGAGGTCGGGCCGGGCGAGCTCCGGAAATCCGGCCGGAGCGGTGCAGGGCGGAAAAAAGAGGGATTATTGGACTTCGCGGAACATCCGGTCCGGAACCCCGCAGATGGGGCACTTCTCCGGTGCCGCTCCAAGCTCGATGTTGCCGCAGACCGGGCAGAGATAGATCTTCTCCACGCCAATATCCTTTCCTTCCCGGACAGCCTCAAGCGCCTGGAGGTAGAGGTTTGCGTGCACCTCTTCCGCGCGCATAGCGTGGGTGAAGACGATCGCGGCCTCGTTCTTCCGCTCCTTCTTCGCCTCTTCAACAAACGCGGGGTACATCGTCGTGAACTCGTAGTTCTCCCCCTCGATTGCGCCTCTCAGGTTCTCTTCGGTGCTCCCGACGGCGTTTTTGATGAAGAGGAGACGCTTTGCGTGGATAGCTTCCGCCTCGCTTGCCGCCCGGAAGAGTTTCCCGACCACCGGGTAACCCTCAGCGGCTGCTTTCTCGGCAAAGACCGAGTATTTCCGGTTCGCCTGGGACTCCCCGGCGTACGCGTTCTGAGCGTTCTCATCTGTCGGCATAACTTAATTGTTTCAGAAGTGCCCCATTAAATATCTTTCACCTGGTGACCCCGGAAACCCTATGCCGCTGGAGCACCACAGTCCCGTATATGCGGGGTGACCGGGTACAGCAGGTCTTCATCATCGTCCTCATCTTAAACCTCGCCGTTGCAGTCGCGAAAGCGGCCTTCGGCATCATTGCCGGGTCGGTGAGCATGGTGGCAGATGCCCTCCACTCGGGGTTCGACTCCTTCTCAAACATCGTCGGCATCATTGCCATATACCTTGCAGGGAAACCCCCCGACCCGGAGCACCCGTACGGCCACGGCAAGATCGAGACCCTCGGGACCCTCGTCATCGGGGCGATGCTCCTCCTGACCGCCGCCGGCATCTTCCTTGAGGGATACCGGCGACTCGTCTCCCCCGTCACCCCCGCAATCACGCCTGTCACCATCGGGGTCATGGTCGGGACGCTCGTCATCAATATCGCCGTCTCCACCTACGAGCGGAGGCGGGGCGAGGAGTACCAGAGCCAGATCCTCATCGCCGACTCCCTGCACACCAGAAGCGATATCTTCGTCTCCGTCGCCGTCCTCGGGGGTTTCCTCGCGGTCAGGCTCGGTTACCCCGAGGCCGACCCGATCATCGCGTTTGCCATCGGCCTCCTCATCGCAAGGATGGGTATCGGGATCCTCTATGATGCCGCACAGGTCCTCACCGACTCGATGAACCTCCCCTGCGACCCGGCGCTCGTCCGCGCCGTGGTGATGGATACCCCGGGGGTGGCCGGGTACCACGACTTCCGGTGCCGGGGTAAGCCGGGCGAGATCTTTGCCGACATTCACATCACCGTCGACCCGGCCCTCTCCATCACCCGGGCCCACGCGATCTCCGAGGAGGTGGAACGAAGGCTCAAAGAGACGGTGCCGGGGCTCGCCGAAGTCGTCGTCCATATCGAGCCCGACGACTCACCGTGAGGGGGCGCCGCCGGAGAGGAGCCGCCCGAGTTCATAGCCCTTCCGGTACGCCGCCTCCATCACCTCCGGCCGTGTCCTGATATCCTGAATTGTGTCCATGTCGTTTCGGAGCACCTCGTCCCAGTAGGGGCAGTCGATGATCTCTCCAAACGCTCTCGCGGTCATCTTTGCACCCTCGAAAACGGTCGGGAGGTTCATCCCCGCGATCGATATGAAGAGCATCTTCCGTTCTCTTCGCCGCCCGGGGGCGACAAAGGACTGTCCGCGGTGGTATTTGGCCATGTAGAAGACCTGGAACCGGTCTATGAACGACTTGAGTCTCCCGGGGATCCCCATCGTCATCACGGGGGTGGCGATGATCAGGCCGTCCATCTCCCGGAACTTCTCGTATATCCCGATCATTTCGTCCTCGATCCGGCAGGTCTCGTTCTCCCGGCAGTAGAAGATCTCCATGCAGGGCGCAATATCGAGGTGCGCGACCGCGATCCGCTCGACCTCGCACCCGGCCTCCTCCGCCCCCCGGACGGCCTCATCGAGGAGGCGGGCGGTGTTCCCGTGAAGGAGCGGGCTCCCGAGCAGAGCGATAACCTTCTTTCGCATGATTCTGGGTTGCACACGGCCCTATTAATAAGATGCGGCGTTCCGGGACCCGGGAGCCTGCGCCGGCCTTGCCGGGGAGGATACTGCTAAATACCTTGAAACGATATGATCGCTCTGGTGAGTGCCTGTGGCCGAACCAGGAACCAGAAAGACTGCGAAAGCGGGAGAGAAGCCGGGCCCCGGACGGTTCATCTGCATTGACTGCGGGAGAGAGGTCCGGATCGGCAGCACCGATGAGGATCTCGTCAGGTGCCCGACCTGCGCCTGCGAGATGTACAACTGCCTCCCGATGACCCACATCAGGCCGGACATCAAAACACCGGAGGATGTCATGCATCCCCCCGAGAGGAAGACCAAGACCGAGTAGTACGAGGTGAGAGGAATGGTGAACGTATCAGCAAAGGGAGAGGTCTATCGCTGCGAGATCTGCGGAAACGTTGTCCAGGTTCTGGAGGCCGGCGGCGGCGAACTGGTCTGCTGCGGCGAACCGATGGTGCTTGAAGAGTGATGGGCATGGGAGAGGAACAGAAGAAACTGGAAGAGAAGATCGGGAAAGTCCCCGTGATCTTCAAAGACCTCAAAGAAACGGACCCCGACCTTTACGGGAAGGTTATGGGCCTCGACCAGATGATCTGGGCCGACGGCGCCCTCTCGAGACAGACGAAGAAGATCATCGCGATCGCGATCGCCGCCGCGCTCCGGGACGGACACGCCGTCCGCGCACAGATGGCGGGTGCCGGGAGTCTCGGCGTATCGAAGGAGGAGATCGAGGAGGGGCTCAGGGTCGCGTTCTTGCTCGCGGGGATGCCGGCCTACGTCCACGGCAAGACCGCTCTTGAGGAGTACCTGGGCAACCGCCCGCGGAAGTGAAGCCATGGAACCCGAAGAAGTAGTTCGGATGCCGGTTATCGGCGAAGCGGCACCCGAGTTTGACGCGCTGACCACCCACGGCCGCCTGAAACTCTCGAACCTCAAGGGGAAGTGGGTCATCCTCTTCTCCCACCCGGCCGACTTCACGCCGGTCTGCACCACGGAGTTCATGGCGTTTGCCGGGATCGCCGACGAACTCGCGAAACTGAACGTCCAGCTCGTCGGCCTCTCGATCGACAGCGTCCACTCGCACCTTGCGTGGATCAGGAACATCAAGGAGAAGATGGGCGTCGACGTCCCGTTCCCGGTCATCGCCGACCTCGACATGAAGGTCGCCCGGCGCTACGGGATGATCCACCCCGGGCAGAGCAACACGTCCACCATCCGGACGGTCTTCTTCATCGACGATAAGGGCATCATGCGGGCCATGCTCTACTACCCGATGTCCAACGGCCGCTCCATGCCCGAGATCCTCAGGCTCACGAAGTCCCTCCAGACCTCTGATGCGCACGGCGTCGCGACACCGGCGAACTGGCAGCCCGGCGATAAGGTCATCGTCCCGGCGCCAAAGACACCCGAGGAGATCGAGAAGAGGATGAAGGAAGGCTACGAGTGCAAAGACTGGTACCTCTGCTTCAAGAAAATCTAAACCCGACACTTTTTTTGCCTCCGACTGGACAATACTCCCTGTATGACCATTGACGTCCTCGCGTTTGCGACCTCGCCCCGCCGCCACGGCAACTCCGAGACCCTGCTTGACTGGGTGCTCGATGCGATGAAGGGGGAAGGAGCGGCGGTCGAGAAGATCGTCGTCCCGGAGGTCGATATCCGGCCCTGCCGGGGGTGCAACGTCTGCGAGAGGCTCAACCGGTGCGTCCAGCGGGACTACATGGACTACATCCACGACCGGATCGTCGCGGCCGACTGCATCATCCTCGCGTCCCCCATCTACTGCATGGGGCTTGCAGCGCAGGCGAAGGTGCTGGTCGACCGGACGCAGGTCTTCCGCTCCCGGAAGTATGTCCTCCGCCTCCCGGTCGTCCCGCCGGAGCGGAAGGGAAAGCGGGTCGGGATCTTCCTCTCAACCGCCGGGCAGAACTGGGACTACGTCTTCGACGCGGCGATCCCGTCGGTGAAGTGCTTCTTCAACGTCATCGACGTCAGAAATAGGGATATCAGGTACCTGATGGTGAACGGCGTCGACGAGAAGGGAGCGATCTCCCGCCACCCCACCGCGAGAGTCGACGCAGAGGCCCTGGCAGGAGAGGTCGCCGCACACCTGCAGGAGGTCCGGGCGATATGACCGAGCCCGTAAAAGTCCTCGGGATCTCCGGGAGCCCCCGGCGGCACGGGAACACCGAGACCCTGCTCGACGCCGTGCTCGAGGGAGCCCGGGAGGCCGGAGCGGAGGTCGAGAAGATCGTCCTTCGGTCGCTTGACTACGCCTCGTGCCGGGGGTGCAACGCCTGCCACCAGACCGGGGTCTGCGTCATCCAGGACGACCTCACCCCGGTTTTCGAGAAGATCGCCGCCGCCGACGTCCTCGTCATTGCATCACCCATCTACTCGATGGGGATCACAGCCGAAACGAAGGGACTGATCGACCGCGCCCAGTACATCTGGGCGCGCAAGTTCATCCTGAAGACCCTCTACTTCACCGCCGGGCACACCCGGCGCCATAAGGGGATCTTCGTATCGACCGCGGGGCTCGGGTGGGAGAATGTCTTCGACGCTGCGTTTCCCGCTATAACCGCCTTCTTCAACACCACCGGGTTTGAGTACTGGGACAACGTCATAGCAAACGACCTGGACCGCTACGGCGGGATTGCGGGGCACCCCACCGCACTTGCTGAGGGGCGGGAGAAGGGGCGGGAAGTGGTCGCCCTCCTCCAGAAGACGCAGGCGCGAGGAGACACGGAGACCTGAGGTCGCGCCCCGGCGGATACCGGTGAGGCACCCGGCCCGGAGCATCCGAAGGTTGGTTCTATCCTCCGGGTCGGAATGTGAATACGGCTCTCCCGGGTGCGCCTTCCCAGAAAAGGGGGTCCTGGACGACCCCCAGCGATGGAGAACGTTTCTCACAGGCCGCTCTGCGGCGGCATATCCGGGCCCGGCCTCTGGTGTACGGATCACCAACATTTCCTTTTGGCCTGCAACCGAAGTATTTTAATAAGATTTCGGTGAGAACTCTCTTCAGTATAGACCCGCGAGATATTTTTCAGGACCACAGAAGGGCACGTATGTGACTCCTATCAAGCCCCCTGGAACCCTTTGCGAAGCGCCGCCGGAATACCGGGTACTTGACAGTTTCGATGACTGGTATCTCCTGATCGATGAGGATCACGACGTAATCTGGGCGAACTCGGCCCTCCGCCGTATCTTCGGGGTTCCGGAAGGCGAACTCAGGCAGGCCGTCCGCGCGCTCGGGGGAGATGGGGATCTTGTCGCGAGGATCCTTGCGGCACTTGGGGATGGTGGTGAGATCCCCGAGTTTGAGTGCCGGATCCGGGACCTGGAAGGGGAAGAGCGGCGGTGTCTCTGCTCAGGCCGGAAGGCGCCGTCCGGCGAGGGCTGGTTACTGCGGTTCCGGGATGTCCCGGATGCCGGGGACTACGAGAAGATCGTCGAGTACACCGGGACGGCGACGATCCTCATCGAGGACGACGGCATCATCTCGGTTGCGAACACCGAGTTCGAGCGGCTCTCCGGGTACCGGCGCCATGAGCTCGTCGGGGTGAAACGGCTGACCGATTTCGTTCCCCGCACCGACGAACTCCGGCGGATTATCGGTTACCACGCCCTCCGGCGGAGCGACCCTGCGGCCGCACCGAAGAACTACACCTTCTCGTTCGCCGACCGGTCCGGGAACGTCCATACCGTCGAGGTCACCATCGGCATGGTCCCGGGGACAAACCGGTCAGTGATGTCGCTCCTCGACGTGACCGGGCGGAGGCGTGCCGAGCAGGCGCTGCAGAAGAGTGAGGAGCGGCTGATCCTCGCACTTTCGGCGGCAAACGATGGGCTGGTCGACTGGGACGTCGGCACCGGGACGATCTTTTACAGTCCGCGGTGCTTCACGATGCTCGGCTACGAACCGGGGGCGTTCGTGCCCACGATCTCCTCGCTCCTCTCGCTTGTCCATCCTGAGGACCGCGATCGTGTGGAGGAGGCGCTCACCGCCATGGCCACCGGAGAGCGCGATCGTTTCGAGATGGAGTTCCGGGCCCGGTCAGCATCCGGGGAATGGATCTACGTGCTGGACCGGCTCAAGGTGGTCAGCCGGGACACGGATGGGACGCCGCTCCGGATCGCAGGAACGCATTCCGATATCACGGAGCGGAAGTCCGCGGAGAGAGAACTCCTGATCCGGGACATGGCGATGGAGTCGTCGCTCTCCGCCATCGCCGTCGCCGATCTCGACGGACGCCTGACCTATGCCAACCGGGCCCTGCTCGAGATGGGCGGGCTCACTGACCCGACCGAGGTTCTCGGGCGGCACATTGCGGAGTTCTGGGTCGAGCCCAGGCGGGTCGAGGAGGTTCTCCGGACGCTCGCGGAGCGGGGCAGGTGCACCGGAGAACTGGTCGGTCGGAGAGCCGACGGGACGCTTTTTTCCGCCCATGTGACCGTGAACGTTGTCACCGACAGATCTGGAAGCCCGGTCTGCATCATGGCCACCGCCATCGATATCACCGAGAAGCGACGCATGGAAGAGGCGCTCCGGGAGAGCGAAGAGCGCTACCGGACGCTTGCGGAGGCGGCGCCGGATATCATCTTTCTCGTCGGCACAAAGGGAGACGTCTTCTACGTAAACAGTGCCGGTAGTCGCCTGCTCGGTAGGAAACCGGAGGCACTGAAGGGGAAGAACCTCAGAGACCTCTTCCCGCCTGCTATCGCGGAGCGGTGGCTTGCGATGCTCCGGAAAGCGGCGGAGTCGGCCGGGGAGTTCTTTACCGAGGAGACCCTGCTGCCAGGAGACGATGGCGGTACCTGGCTTGAGACGCGCCTCATCCCGATGACGGGAAGAGACGGCACCGTCCGGAGCCTGCTCGGGATCAGCCGCGACGTCACCGACCGGAAGCGGGATGAAGGGCGGCTCCGGTTCCAGGCCCTGGTGCTCGACCAGGTGGAGGATGCCGTGACCGCGCTCGATACCGGGCAGAGGATCACCTACATGAACCGGGCCGCTGAAAGGCTCTTCGATGTTCCTTTAAGCGAGGCTGTCGGTCGGCCGGAATCGGAACTCTTCCCCTGCGAATGGCTGCATACGGATGATGAAGAGAGGGTGAAAAGAGTCCTCCAGTCATCTGGAACCTGGCGCGGCGTTCTCCTCCACCGGAAGAAGGACGGGGAAACCATGTTCATCGATGCGACCATCAGTGCCTTAACCGGCGAAGATGGGAGGAGCGCCGGGACGCTCTGCTCCCTCCGCGACGTTACTGCGCAGAAGCGGGCAGAACTCGAGCTCCGGATCAAGGATATGGCGATAGCGTCGTCACTCGACGCCATCACCCTCGCCGACCTCGATGGGAGGATCATCTACGTCAACCGCGCCTCTCTCGCCGTACACGGGTGGGAGCGGGAGGAGGAGGCCGTCGGGAAGCCCGCCTCGATGTTCTTGGCCGACCCGGAGAAGGCGAAATGGGTCGGGGAAGAGGTTCTCAGGAACGGATCCTGGTCCGGGGAGATGGAGGCCCGGCGACGTGACGGGACGACCTTCCCCATGCAACTTGCTCTCTCCGTCGTCACCGACGAGTCGGGCAGGCCGCTCTGCGTGATGGGCTCGGGAATCGATATCACCAAACGAAAGCAGGCCGAGCAGGAACTCCGGATCCGGGATATGGCGATGGCGTCCTCGCTCAGCGCGTTCACCATCGCGAGCCTCGACGGACGCCTGACCTACGTCAACCAGGCGTTTCTCTCCATGTGGGGCTGCACCTCCGCCACCGAGGTTCTCGGAAGATCGGTCATGGAGTTCTGGCAGGACAGAGAAGAGGCCGCGAATGCTCTCCAGACACTCCGTGATACCGGCAGGTACATAAACAAGCGGATCGGCAGGCGCCGGGACGGCACGGAGTTCTACGTCAGGTTCTCCGGGAACCTGGTCAGGAGCGATGTCGGGGTTCCCATCTGTCTGACGGCTTCACTTGCCGATATCACCGACCTGAAGCGGGCCGAGGCGGAGGTCCAGGCCCATAACCGAGAACTCTCGGCCTTAAACCAGATCATCGGCGTATCGATGTCTGCGACGGATATCAATGAGACATTGGAAGAGGTGCTCGCGGCGACCCTCGCTCTCCTCGACCTCCAGGGCGGTGGGATCTACCTGATCGAGCCGGAACGGCGGAGCGCACGACTTGTCTGCGTCCAGGATCTCCCGGAGGGTTTTTCCCCCGAGCCTTGCATCCCGGACATCACGGTCCCGCCGTACGCGGAAGTTCTGGTGGCGGGAGAGCCCCTCTTCTTCGACGACCACCCGCACCTCCGCTACCCGGGAGAGGAGAGCGAAACGCCGCACCCGTACGCCAGCATCCCGATTGTAGCGCACGAGAAGGTCATCGGGGCCCTGAACGTGATCTGTGGGGAGAGGAACCGGTTCACCGACGCCGACCGCTCCCTCCTCACGGCCATCGGAAGGGCGGTCGGGAGTTCCATCGAGCGCACACTGCTGATCCGGCAGCTCGAGACGGCCGAGCGGGAGGCAAACCTCTACCTCGATATCCTCAGCCACGACATCAGGAACGCGGAGAACATCTCAAGCCTCTACGCCGACATCCTCATCGATATGCTCGAGGGTGATGCGAAGGATTACGCGCAGAAGATCCGCAGCAGCATCCGAAAGAGCATCGGGATCTTACGGAACGTCTCGACGATCCGCCGGATCCACCATGAGTCAGCCACGCTCGCGCCGGTCGACCTCGACCGGGTGATCCGGGACGAACTCAGGATCTTCTCCGGGAGCCGGATCCACTACAGCGGCACAGACCTCGCGGTCATGGCCGACCCCCTCCTCCCCGAGGTCTTCACGAACCTCATCGGGAACGCCGTCAAGTTCGGGGGACCGGCGGTCGAGGTCGCCATCCGGGTGGAGGAGAGCGGCGGCGACGTCCGGGTCTCGATCGAAGATACCGGCCCGGGGATCCCCGACGGAATGAAAGAGACCATATTCACGCGGTTCGGGAAGAACAGGAACCGGAAGAGCGGCCAGGGCCTCGGGCTCTCCATCACCCGGATGCTTGTTGAGCGTTACGGGGGCCGGGTCCGGGTCGACGACCGGGTGCCGGGCCACCCGGAGTGCGGCGCGGCGTTCCGGTTAACGCTAAAGAAAGCCTGAAAAAAGGGGAACGTGCCCCTCACAGGAGCGACCAGACGAGGACCCCGGCGGACGCGGCCATGAGCGCCGCAAACGCGGCCGGGTTCCAGGCGAGGACCTTGCGCCCGTCGAGGACGCTGATCGGGAGCATGTTGAAGGTCGCGATCATCGCGTTGACCCGGAGCCCGACGAGGCCCACGATGCCGATGAGCCCGCCGCCGAAGAGCATGAGGGCCGCGAAGGGGATACAGAGGAGGAGGTTCGTGATCGGCCCCGCCGCCGATATTCGCCCGTTCTCGGCCCGTGTCGCGTTTCCATAGATGTAGGTCGCTCCCGGGGCCGCAAAGACGACCCCGACGAGCGCCGCCATCACCACGGCGACGAGGAGCATCTGGTTATCCTTCTGGAACTCCGCCCAGTAGCCGTAGCGCATGGCAGCGAACTTGTGCGCCAGTTCGTGGAGGACGAAGGCGACCCCTACCGTGAGAAGGGACATCACGAAGAAGAAGATGAGCCCGGCGACGTCAACCCCTCCCCGGATGTAGATCAGGGTGAAGGCGATTGAGATGGCAAGCCACGCGATCAGGAGATCCCGGCGCTCGCGTGGCGGTATTCGTTCCAGCATCCGGTACCAGGTTTGTCCCGGCATGATAATATCCTTCGCTTCCCCCCGGAAGACGGCGAAAACCCGCAAGGTTATTTCCCGGTCGCGGTCAACCATGGAGTATGTCCCTTGATGCCGTCAGGAACGAGATCCGCGAGATCGATGAGAGGATCATCGATCTGATTGCAGAACGGCAGAGGCTTGCAGCGCGGATCGCCCGCCTCAAGCAGGAGGAGGGCCTCCCCATCCGCGACGGACCGCAGCGGAAGGCAGTCCTCGACCGGGCCTTCACCTACGCCGTCGAGAGCCGGATCGACCCGGTCGCCGTCCGGAGCATCTTTGAGATCCTGATCGATATGAACGAAGAGCGGCAGCGGGGGTGCAGCGGGGATGGCAACCTGCCCTAAAAAAAAGATCAAAGGGTGATCATCGTCCCGACGCCCTCGTCGGTGAAGAGCTCGAGGAGCAGGTTGTGCTCCCGGTTGCCGTTCACGACGTGGGCGCTCACGACACCGTTCCTGACCGCCTTCATGCACCCTTCGAGTTTCGGGATCATCCCCCCGGCGATCGTCCCGTCTTCGATCATCGCCTCGGCCTCGGAGAGGGCGAGGCGGTGGTAGACCCGGGTCCGGTCGACGTTCATCACCCCGTCCACGTCTGTGAGGTTGATCAACTTGAATGCGTGGAGAGCGATCGCGATCTCGGCGGCCGCGGTATCGGCGTTGATGTTCAGGCTCCCGCCCTGTCGGTCGATCGCTATCGGGGCCACCACGGGGATGTAGCCCTGGGCAAGGAGGCAGTGGAGCACCTCGGGGTCGACCTCCTCGATCTCGCCGACCCGGCCGAGGTCCACCTCCTCCACGACCTCCCCCACCTTCACCCGCTGGGGCTCCATCTTCCGGGCGATGAGGAGGTTGCCGTCGTTGCCGGAGATCCCGACCGCCCGGGTGCCGCAGTTCGCGATGAGGGAGACGATCCCGTCGTTGATCTTGCCGACGAGGACCATCTGTGCGATCTCCAGGGTCTCGGGGTCGGTGATCCGTAAGCCCCCGACGAACTTGGGTTCCTTGCCCATCGCCCGCATCTTTGCGGTGATCTCGGGGCCGCCGCCGTGCACCAGGACGACCTTCATCCCCACGTAGCGGAGGAGGACGGCATCCCGGATCACCGTCTCCAGGATGTTCTGGTCGACCATAGCATGGCCGCCGAGTTTGATCACGATCGTCTTCCCGTGGAACTTCTGGATATAGGGGAGTGCCTCCATCAGCACGTCTTCTCGTTTCATGTCGTATACTTCCCGTTGATCTCTACGTATCTCTCGGTGAGGTCACATCCCCACGCCGTCGCCTTCCCTTCGCCCGCCGCAAGGTCGAGGTCGAACGCGACGGTATCGCCGTGCATTGCAATCTTCGCCTTCGCAAGATCGGCGACGATCTCGCCGCGGATGACAAGCGGCACCCCCCCGACCCAGAGGGAGACCGCATAAGGGTCGAACTCCGCGCCGGCTCTCCCCGCTGCAGCGACAACCCGGCCCCAGTTTGGGTCCTCGCCGTAGATGGCGGTCTTGACGAGCGGGGACGCGACGATCGTCCGTGCAACGGCGGCGGCCTCGTCCTCGTCGGCGGCGCCGCGGACCGTGACCTCGAGGAGTTTCGTCGCCCCTTCGCCGTCGCGGGCGATCTGGACCGCGAGGCTGCGGCAGACCGTTTCGATGGCTCGCGCAAGTTCTTCGCGGTCCACCCGGCCTGCGGCGCCGGTCGCGGTGCAGAGGGCCACGTCGTTTGTGCTCGTATCCCCGTCGACCACGACCCGGTTGAAGGACCGCCGGGCCGCCTCGCGGAGGATATCCTGGAGGACCGGGGCCTCGACCTCCGCATCGGTGTAGATGAACGCAAGCATCGTTCCCATGTTCGGGGCGATCATCCCGCTGCCCTTGGTGATCCCGCCGACGGCAAACGATTCCGCCTCGACAAGGGCGTGTTTCGGGAAGGTGTCGGTCGTCATGATCGCCCGGGCCGCCGCGGCCTCGGCGTCGCCGCTCCGGGCGAGGAGCGGTGCTACCCGCTCGCACTGGTCCCGGATGAGGGGAAGGTCGAGGTAGCGCCCGATCACCCCGGTGCTCGCGACGCCGACCGCGGCGGGGTCAAGCCCGAGCGGAGCGGCCGCGATAGAGCACATCTCAAGTGCGTCGCGGTATCCCCGTTCGCCGGTGTAGGCGTTCGCGCACCCGCTGTTCACGACGACGGCGTCGAGCGTTCCCCTGCGCATCCGGTCCATCATCACCTCGACCGGGGCCGCCCGCACCTTGTTCGAGGTGAAGACCCCCGCTGCCGTCCCGCTTGCCCGGATCAGGGCAAGCCCGAATTTTCCTTCCTTGATTCCCCAGGCACTGACGCCTTTCACTGCGCAGATACTCTTCATGCCTCTTCCTCCTCCCCGGTGGGCTCCCCGATACCGCGGACGATATCAGCCCGGGTGACGATCCCGACCAGCCTTCCCTCGCGGAGCACCGGGAGGCGTGCGATCCTCTCACGGAGCATCAGGGATGCCGCATCGGCGATATCCGACTCCTCGTCGATCGTGACGACCGGGCTGCTCATCACCCGCCGCACCTCCATGTCGCCGATATCGGTGAGCGCCCGCTTCGTCTTCTCCCAGTTGATGAACTCCCTGACCGGGATCTCGATCACCTCAAGCGGCGACGGGAGCCAGAGGTCGCTTGAGAGGTCGCCGGTATCGAGGAGCGATATGATGTCGGTTTCGGTGACGATTCCCGCCACCCGGTCCCCGTCCATGACGGGAAGTCCGCCGATGTGGTACTTCCGGAGCAGCCCTGCCGCCTCACGGACCGGTGAATCGACCCGGACGGTCACGGGGTCCGGGGTCATGATCTCCCTGACCTGCACCGCCGCCACCTCAGGGGAGCATCCCGGCGAAGCGGAGACCGGCATCTTCCGCAAACCCGCACATCAGGTTCATGTTCTGGATGGCCTGGCCGCTTGCGCCCTTGACCAGGTTGTCGATCGCCGAGACCGCGACGACACGGTCGCCCTCGCTCTCCACCGCCACATCGCAGAAGTTCGTCCCCCGCACGGCGGCAAGGGTCGGTTTCTGGTAGCGGACGAAGAACTCGTCCTCGTAGAACTTCCGGTAGAGCGCCTCGACCTCCTTCTGTTCCATCGGCTCGCGGATGAGGATGTGGGCCGTCGTGAGGATGCCCCGGTTCACCGGGAGGAGGTGCGGCGTGAAGTAGCACCGGGCGGTTGAGCCGAGCCGGGCTGCCTCCTGCTTCATCTCCGCAAGGTGGCGGTGGGTCGTCCACTTGTAGGCGCTGAAGTTGTCGCCGACGTTCGGGTAGTGGGTGGTCGCGGAGGGGGTGTTCCCGGCCCCTGAGACACCGGTCTTTGAGTCGTAGATGATGATGTGGGCGTATTTTGCGAGCGGAGCTGCCGCGAGCGTCGCCCCGGTCGGGAAGCAACCCGGGTTTGCGACAAAGGCAGCGCCCCTGACCTCGTCACGGTGGAGTTCGGTCAGGCCGTAGGGGGCCTTGAAGTAGGCCTCGTGGTCCACGCCGTAGGTCTTCTCGTAGACATCCTGTGCGAGCCGGTAGTCGGCCGAGAGGTCGACGGTCCTGATCCCCCGCTCTACAAGCGTCCCGGCAACCTTCATCGCCGCGGTGTGCGGTACGGCGAGGAAGACGAAGTCGGCATCGATATCGCCGGCTTCGGTGTTCCGGAAGACGAGATCGGTCAGTCCCCGGAGGTGGGGGTGGACTGAGGCGACGGGGGTGCCGTCCAGCTTCCGGGACGTCGCAGCGACGACGTCTGCGGACGGGTGATTCAGCAGGAGCCGCATCAACTCGCCGCCGGTGTATCCGGATGCACCGATAATCGCAATTTCCATAAGGAAGATGTGTCTTTTACAGAATCTTAAGGCTTTGTGGTGTATCGTTCGTAGAGCCGGGCCGCCATCGACTCGATCTCGTCCCGGCACTCGAGTCCTTCGAGGAGATCCCCTGGCAGCGCGGTTTTTCCGTAGACCGCGCCTATGTAGGCGCCGCAGATGAGCGCGATGGTGTCGGTGTTTCCCCCGACGTGCGCGGCGACGGTGAGAAGACTCCTCGCCTCCCTGATCCGGTAGATCAGGAAGAACGCGAGAGGAACGGTCTGGTAGACGGTCACGTCGTTCCCGATCACCGATAACGCGCTCTCAAGGCTGATCCCCTCGTTTGCGAGCCGGACGGCATCGCGGATCTTGTTGCCGAGGGCGACGTCTTCGAGGCCCGCGTGCTTCTCGGCGAGCGTGAGCGCATCAGATCGGCCGCGGACGGCGTAGTGGACGAGCATCGCGACGGTGACGGCTCCCGCGTGCGCCGCCGGGTGGGTATGGGTGACGCTGCAGGCCTGGACCACCCGTTCGGTCACGTCGACCGGGTCGCCGTAGGCGAGCGCGAACGGGATGGCGATGCTGACGCAGCCGGCGGTGTTGGAGGCGACGCCGCCCAGCTTTTCGCCCGAGAGGAGGAGGCGCCGGCACGCGGCGTCCACGGCGCCGTCGGGGAACCGGAGCTCCTCCTTCATGTACATCCGGGCGAGGGCGGCCGCGTACCCCTCCTCCGAGTAGGTGCCGTCGACGAGCATCCCGGCGACAAGGAGCATCATCTGGGTGTCGTCGGTGAACTGCCCGGGTTTCAACCCGGCGTTCGGGTGCCCCCGCCAGGCCCGGCGGTATCCCTCGTGGAGGCGCTGGAAGTCCGGCGGGGTGCTCTCCCGCGCCATGCCGAGGGCGTCGCCGATGGCGGCCCCGAGGAGACAGCCCTTGAACTGATCGAGCATTTGAATAGTATCTCTCGTAAGATTCCTCTTAAGGGTTGTTATTCAACGTGCAGGGGGCGGTCACGGCGATGTTGCCGGCATGTGCTGGCCGGGGGACCGGAGATCGCTTATAGCGCGACGACGAACCCTCCAATCAGGGTACCCGGGAGAGAATCATGCAGCAACTCTCGATACGGACGGTCACCGCCGTGCTCCTGGTGGTGTTCGCCGGGATCGCGCCGGCGGCAGGGATCGAGACCGCCCCCAACCGGAATCCTGATGTAGGGGATCGTCCAATATTCTGGACATATGTCTAAAAGATTGGACATCCGGGAGGACCATCTCAGGGTTCTCTCCCTCTTCACCCGGGGCTACGATCGCGAGATGTACATCCGGGAGGTCTCCAGGTGCCTTCCGATCAGCCGCGGAACGGCCCAGACGGCCCTTGAATACCTTGAGGCAAAGCAGGTCCTCCGCTCCGTCACCAGGGGCAGGACACGGTTGTTCTCCCTGCGCCGGGGCGAACACGCACGGGACTTCTGCATCCTTGCAGAGGTCTACCGGAGGATCTGCCTCCGGGAGGAGGAACCCTTCCTCGCCGGAGTTCTCAACCGGATCGTCCCCCATATCGAGGGAAGCGGTGCAGTCTTCGGGAGCCACGCAGAGGGGACCGCAGACGAGGAGTCCGATCTCGACCTTTTCGTTGCCGGCGAATGCCGGGGGGAGGAAATTGAGAGGATCGGGAAGATCTATGGTCTCAAGATTCACCTCACCGTCTACCCGCTGAAGATCTTTGACCGGGACCTCCATACGGACCCTTTTCTCCAGGAAGTGCTCCGGAACCATGTGCTGATCAAAGGCACCGAACACTTCGTCGAGAAGGCGGTGGGATGATGGACCAGCTTGTATGGTGCGGCCGGATCAGAAACGGCATCTCCCTCACCGCCCCGAATGAGACCCTGGCGTCGGCATACCTGAAGAAGGCCGAAGAGGCCCTTGAGACGATGCAGACGATTCCCCGCTCACGACTGGAGGATAACGACCGCATACTACGCGATGTACTTCTCCCTCTACGCGGTCCTCACGCGGATCGGGATACGGTGCGAGAACCATTCCTGCACCATCCTGCTCATGGAACGGCTTCTCTCCGATTATTTCACTCCTGCCGAGGCGATACTCGTGGAAAAGGCAAGGGGAGCACGGGTCGATGCCCAGTACTACGTCTCGCGGGAGATTCCCGACCTCTTCTGCGACGAACTTATCCGGGCCGCCCCTCGATTTCTGGTGAAATGCACGGGCATCGTCGACGGGATGAGCGAGAAGGCCATCGGGGCCCTGAGGGGACGCCTGACGGAGGCGCTACGGGAAGAGGGTGAGAAAGCGGCGGAGCGAAGCCACCCGATCGCTGATGCCACGACCCGCGTCACCTCGCCCACAGAGAGGCTTCCCATCATCTCGTAGACCGACCGGCCCGGGATGCCGCCGGCCGGCTCCGGCATCCGCACGGGGAGGGGTTCCCCGGGCCTTATACCGATCCTGCATCAAAAAGGTATTCGCTATCGCCTGCATCCCCAGAGGCCCGAAGAGTTGATTCTTGACACAGAAATCACTTATAGCGCGACAACAAACTCTCCAATCAGGAGGCCCGCCGAGAGCGAGAGAAAACTATGAGACAACCATCAGTACCAGGGGTCGCCGCCGTGCTCCTGGTAGTGCTCGCCGGGATCGCGCCGACGGCCGCCCTCGACGACCTCACGGCCGAACCCGCGAGGATCGAGGAGATGACCCGCGACCTCTGCACGTTCGAGCGGGCGTTGGGGTCGGAAGAGCGGACGGCGGCCGCGGCCTATATCACCACCGCGATGGAAGAGCGCGGGCTCTCGGTCAACACCGCGAGGTTTGCGTATGCCAACTGTTACTTCGACCCGCCGCTTGCCCTCTCCTCAAACATCATCGGCGTCAGGGAGGGGGCGACCGACCGGATCGTCGTCGTCTCTGCGCACTACGACACCGCCGGCCCGGAGACGCCCGGTGCCGACGACAACGCTGCGGGCGTGGCGACAATGCTTGAGGTCGCCCGGATCCTCAACGCCACCCCCCTGAATCAGACGGTCTATTTCATCGCCTTCGGCGGCGAGGAGACCGGGCTTGACGGGAGCAGGCGGTGGCTCGCCGACAACCCGGACCTCCACGACCGGATCGTCGTCGCGATCAACCTCGACTGCGTGGCATCCGGGGACCGTCTGCTGGCCACGGTGCTCCCCCAGCACCGGTGGATCCTTGACGCGCTCCCGCCGTCGGCGTGCATCAAGGAGACGCCGGCCCGGCTGCTTGACGCTGCACGGGGGGACGAACATGCCTTCCGTGCCGCCGGGATACCGACGATCCGGCTCTACGAGCGCGACAGTCATGCAATCATCCATACCCCCGACGACCGGCCGGAGAGGCTCAACTACACCCTTGCCGCAGAGTGTGCTGAGATTGTCGCCGGGACGGTTGTGGGGCTTGACGCGGGCGGTGACGGGCCGGGAATCGACCTTTCGGTCGAGAACGGGACAGTCATCTTCACAACTCTGAATGACGCACCGATCGAGGTGATCGTCGACGGCACCAGCCTCGGGGTGCTCCCGTCGGGGTCGGTCACCCTCCCGAAAGGTCCGCACGTTGTGCAGGCAGCCACCTACGGCCCCACCGGGGCGAAAGCGGTTGCGACGGTCATGGGGGAGGGGGTAGAGATCGTGCCGCCGACGGTATCGGGGAGCGCCGTCACCATCCCCTGGGGAGCTGACCCTGGCGAAGATCCTCCAATCCACCTCACCTTTGCGGCCGTCCCGCTCTCCTACCACCTCGACCGCCCGGAAAAGGTTGTCCGGGTCGACGGTTACTTCGATGGGGTCCTGATCCGGGATCTCAATAACGGCCAGGCGGTGATCCCGGTCCGGGGGCCGCACTCCTTCACAGCCGTGGCCTACGGAGCCGACGGCTCGGTCCTCGGGACCGACCGGACCGATTTCTTCCTCCAGCAGTACGGGATGGTTGACCTCGACGGCGGGCTCCTGCGGGTCGATGAGACCGGCGGGGTTACCTGCTCCGCGTCGGCCCGCACCTACACCTACAACTACACTCCCGGTGAGATCTACGATATCGTGGTGGGGTGCGACTACCGGGACACTGCGGATGTATTCCTGCAGACGGCGGAGTTCCGGGCGGACGGCCCCGGCGGCCAGAAGTGTGAACGCCACTTCTTTGATGTGCCGGTCCTCAACGATTCCCGGCGAGGGGAGATCAGGTTCTGGCTGGAGCCGGAGGGGCCGGGCACCTACCACTGGACCATCTCCTGCAGCGAGGGGGACAGAAGGGGCGCGGAGACCGGGAGCCTCGTCCTCAGCTGATCCGGCTACCCGGGGGCCGGCCGGTACCCCTGCAGCAGCGACCCTTCGGTCATCAGGCCCTGCCCGGCCTCATAGCGTCGATCAGGCTCTTTGCGAGGCTTGCAATCCGGTTTCCGGCAACGTCCGGAGAACCCCCGGTCCCGTCCGGCGGCACATAGCGATCGGTCGCCAGGGGCTGGAATTTCGGGATGACGTCCCGCTCGTCGTAGACGACGTGCACGACCTTCTGCTCCCCGTCGATACCGACGGTCCCGGCCTGGGCGATGACGACCGACGTCGTGCCGTACCGGATCGTCCCGAGAATCACGTCGTCGCCGACCGTGAACGCGGCGGAACTCCCGGGCTCCCCGGCGACCGTCCCCTCAAAGCGCCATACATGAGGGAGGGAGGCGGCGAACGTCCCCGACTCGTTCTTCACAAAAGCCCGGGCGCCTTCGGCAACAGGGCCCGGCACCGGTTCAAGGTCGAGCATGAATTCTTGACCACGGAGGCGGAGCGTCACCGGGCTCCCCGAACCCGCGTCGGCGATGAACGCCCCCGGGTCGGCGGTCACGAGGTCGTAGTTCCGGAGAGGCGGGAGGTTTGTGAGGTTCACCTCGCCGGTCGACGGGACCGGGCTGAAGTACGCAGGATCGGTCACGACCACCTGCGCCGTAGGGCCGGACGGCAGGCCCGATATCGTCACAGATCCACGTTCGGGGAACGTCACGTTCTCCCCGAGCAGGATCATGCCAGGGTGCCTGGCCAGGTCTTCGGGGTCCGGGCGCACCGGTTCTTTCGTAACTATCGGTTTGTTGTACATCGACATATCCCGGGGCTCGGCCCAGCCGTCGATGGTATCAAGCCAGTTTGTGTTCTCGGCGCCGGCAGAGGGTGCCGAAGCGGCGGTGGAAACCACCGGGACAAAGAACGTCCCGATGAGCACTGATGCCAGCAGCAGACCAGGCAGCCGCACTTTGATGCTCTTCATCATCTCCCGAATCACCCCCCTGCGTCGGCAAAGACGTATTCGACATACGGTTCAGGAGCACCGCCCCGGATCGCGGTTCCGGAAAACGCGTACACCGGCCGGACCAGATCCTGGACGATACCCATCGGCTCCATCCAGTAACCGATCGCGACATTCTCAATCGTGATCTGATCATACTCCCCACCCACGTGAGGGCGGACAGTCCTTGCTGCAAGGAGATCCTCATATGCCTCCCCGGGGGATCGGAGGCTGACATTCCCGTCCGGCGTCGCCTCACGCCAGGTCTTCACGAGCCCGACGACCTTGCCGCCGTCACCCAGGATCACCGCAAATTCATCGCCGTAGACCGGCAGCCCGTCAAGCGACCGGCCGAACCGGACCGCTTTCGTCACATCGTACGACACCTCCGGCTCGCTCCCGCCCGCCTTCCAGACCTCCTGCTTCTGGCCCGCCCCAACCGCCACGACCCGGGCGTCCGGCGACTGCATGCCGGTCTTTGCCAGGAACGCAAGCGCAATCTTCTCTGCCTCCGCATCCGTCGGGAGGTCCGGCTGCCGGGTCACCTCGGTCGGCAGTTCCAGGTCAGGGATGTGGTAGGCCACGGCGCCGGAATGTGCATACACCGATACCTGCTCCTCCGGGTCCTTCGAGGCATCGATGAGGAGGAACTCGCCGGTCTTTTTGTTCATTGCCCCTGGTTCCCCCGAGAGCCCGAACCGCTCCGCAACCTCCCGGACCTGCTCTTCTGTGATGGCGGCAGGGACGACCCGGTAGAGCGTGTACGAGTCCCGCACCTCCGGGAACTCAGCGGTGAGAGAGAACATAGTTTCGCCTGCGCCCGCCCCGGCGGGAAGAGGGATTTCCGGAGCCTGCCCCGGACCAAGAACCCATGCGCACCCGACTATGATCGCGAAAGCGAGACAGACGAGTGCACCAATCTTTCGTGGCATTTTAAGACCATCCATTTACTCTCCCGGGAGATTTCGCTGCCCGGGGCAGGAGAGGGATACCTTCGCACACGGAATGCGTAGACCCTGTTGCCGCTTCCTGTGCCGAGCAGGGTGCGAGCGGCCTTGCACCATGAAGCGAATAACTCCGGAGCATAAGATTCTCCAGGGTAGCGGTGTGATCAGGGAGAATGGCCGGCCCGACCACCCCATAGTAAACAACGAAGTAATCGTCGTGTTTCGGGGACAGCGGCTTCTCAACAACGGTGAAATAACCAAAAGACGTTTCGTTATCGAATTTTGTTACGGCAACAGGACTAAAGATCGGTTCCCCCTGTGATAAATCAGGTTCTTTGGAGAGGAACAGCTCAGCGGAAGAGACATTCCCAGATGCTCGGAGGTGGCTGCAGAGGTCCATCTCAGCCTGTAAGAGGTCTGCCTTATCATCGAAGTACCAGTTGACGACCAGATACCGATCACCCGACACGGTGTCGGCATACATTGCATAGCTGCAGTGCCGTGAGAGGACCGGGAACAAGGATGGACACCCGTCTTCGATATCGCCGAGCAGGACAACATTCCCATCGATCGTTCTATTTACGGCGACAGAGCCGTTTTCCGCATACTCATACCGGGGCTGCGGGATATACCATTTCTGCAGGGCCTCAGGGGGAGGATATCCGGGACCGATGGCGAGGAGGTCAATGAGCAGGAGGATACCGAAAGCACCGATAGCGATCAGGAGGAGAATAAATGCGAATTTGCTGGTTCTGTCGGTTTTCAGGGATTTCATCTGGATCTACCACCATAAAGAGGGGGTCAGGGCCTCACCCAGGTCGCCATGGCACCCCACACCAGTTACCATAGACTACGTTATGGATCTGAGTATCCCATGTGTCATGTATGGGCACCCAGTCCTCCGTATAGTCGTGATAACCTACACAGGCAACGCTGTGATCACCATAAGGCCTATCTCCTCCTATAGGCATGCCGCCGCCCCACAGGCTGAGAACAAAAGGCCTCTGTGCATCCACCTCGCTCTTTACCTCATCAAACGTCATCCAGGCATCGTCTCTTGAATCCATTGAAGAATCACACATCTAAGTGCACAGAACGCCTACGTTTCCTTTGCCTCCGGGCATGCGGGGCGCGTCATCCGGGCGTCAGACCAGGGGGTGAGCAGCCCCCGCACACGAGCGGGCACCGCACGCGGCATCCAATCCAATTCTGGGTCGTTAGAACATATAAAATCAGCAGCCATCGTTCGGTTTTTTCCGAATTCATCTTAAACCTTCTCATTGTGGGGCGATCGCACGGCAGTGTGCCCCCGTCCCCGCCGGGGGATGTGCCCGAAAGGATGCACTCACCCGATCTCCGGAGAATCGGTTCGGAACAGAAAAACCCAAACCTTTTCTTCGCTGAGGGGGAGGATGATACCTCCCGGGATTTTCCCGCAGTCGGCCTCTAAGGCCGGATAATAGCTGGATAGGGTGGCCCGAGGCCAGGCGGTGACGCCCAGACTGATGTCGTGGTTCAGTTCACTCCCTCCGACTTGCCTCCCCCGTGGAAAGAGGCGATGCATATCGAGCACGGGCGACGGGGACTCCCCTTCAGGGCCATGTCGTCAGGACCACGTAGTACGCACCCTCGTACTCCATGAGCGGGTACAGCCCCCTCTCCCCCTGGGGACCGTAGGCATCGTGGAGCGCCTTGCTCTCCCGGTACGAGACCTTAGTTCCCCCGATGACACGCTGGTCCCGGTAGCCCCACTCCCACGCCGACGGGTTGCGCTCGCCGCCCCGGATGACTGCGTCGAGCGCCGGATGCCGTTCGAAGTCCTGCTCGGTCAGGGGAACGACCATGCTCTCTCCCGGCTCCGCTCTCTCCATGACGTAGAGCATCGGCTGCCCGCCTGAACTCTCGTAAGCATAGACGATGAGGGCGTCGGCGAGCATGAAGCCGAGGACGACGGCGACGGCGACGGCAAGACCGCAGGCGAGAACGATTCCTGCCGTTTTGAGCTGGTTCCTTGATTTCGGATTCTTATCTTCTTCCATTCCGATAGCACCTGTTTTGACCCG
This sequence comes from Methanoculleus sp. 10, assembly GCF_913757945.1. Classification (NCBI taxonomy): domain Archaea; kingdom Methanobacteriati; phylum Methanobacteriota; class Methanomicrobia; order Methanomicrobiales; family Methanomicrobiaceae; genus Methanoculleus; species Methanoculleus sp. 10. The sequence continues at coordinate 58,212 of NZ_CAJYDP010000003.1, forward strand.
GTCTTAGGGTATCAGGGTGAGAAAGTAGTAATACGCACCCTCGTATTCGAGGTACGGTTGGCTTCTCGCCTCGACATCGGGACCGAACGACTCGATAAGTACTCCCCGTTCCACATACGTCACCGGAGCACTCCCGATCGTTCGCTTGTCGAGGACACCGTACGGTGTGTCCCCCTGATACCAGCTCCCGGGATCGCGGTTGTCGCCCCGGATCGCAGAGTCGAGCGCCGGGTTCTGCTCGAAGTCTTTCTCGGTCAGGTGGATGATCGATGCATTCTCCGGCCGTTCTCCCCTGACCTCCCAGACGTTCAATCTCGGGGATCCACCGCTTGCTTCGAGCCAGGTGAAGAGAGCAGTGCACGTGAGCACGACCGTCGCAACGAGGAGGATGACGCCGATGAACGCAAGAACCGCCACGATGATCAAACGTCTGTTGACTTTCGACTTCATGATCTCCTCTATGCTTTTCACCCAATCTCGCTGAAATAGGATCGTCCTATTTCCATTCACCTTTGTTGATGTATTCTGCTCCCGATTCCTGTACCGCCCAAAATCATAGGGTCGCCGGGGTCCCGGGGCGGCATCCCGCTTATAGCGCAGGCGTGTTCGCCATCGTCACCAGGGGTTTCCCGTCACCGGAAGAGAGTTCCAGCGTGCCGTTCCAGACCCAATACGTTCTCGCTTCTCCGAACATCGACTCGATCATCTCCCGTGATTCGCTCGCCTTTCCGGGATCATCATCTTCCGCAATAAGCATGGCGACGGGGCCGAATGATATCGATGAGTCGTCTGCATCGTACTGCGCAAATAACTGAATTCCGTGGATGATTCCGGTGATCATACCGTCCGGCATAAACAGTATCAGGTCGTACGTCCCCTCCGGTGTCAGGAGGCCGGGTCCATCCGCCGCCCGGTGCTGTTGCAGATACCAATCGACCGAGACCAGTGAAGGGGGCATCCGGGTAAACGACATGATGGAGTGACCGTTCTCGTTCATGATGTCGAGTTGAGCCCCGATTATCCGGTAACCGTGCGCCTGTTTCAGGAGCGAGGAGTACCATTCGGGCAGTTCGACCCATCCCTCCGCCGGCCCGAACCGAATGGTATCCCCGGACGCTTCATATGTCCCGCAGTAATCGGTGCCCGCGGCGGTCCCCCGGAACTGGCTTTCACCCAGAAACTGCAATGAAATCTGGTCGGTACCGGGGTCCTGAACGGCCCCTCCCGTATCGTTCCGCGGGGACCAAAGATACCACGCTTTTCCTTGGAGCGGTTGTGTCTGACTGGTGAAGGAGAGGATCTCCCTTCCGGATGCATCGAACAACCGGAGGCAGTCTCCGTCTATTGTGTAGGCTCTCGTTTTCTGGAGCAGTGTGAAGAACGCTTTCTCTTGGTCGAGCACCTCAGGGGTCGAGGTCATCTTTGTCGATTCTATGTCGTGGATCCTGAGCGTGCTGCCGGAGAGGTCATGGCCGCCGAAGAAGATGTTGCACCCGGAGGTGCCGCTGACCCGCCCGGCGTCGGTGAACGCGATGATTGGGTCCGTTTTCTCGATGACGGGGACCTCTCCTTCCTCCGTCCAATAGGAGGTAAGATGCCATGACCGCCCGGATAGCGGGGATTGATTATCATTCGCCAGCAACGATGGGTTTCCGTCCGGCGGCAATCGAGTATCGTCCCGGGCCCCTGCAGAGTGCGTGAAAACGAGAACTCCCAGGCAGACGACGAATACGAGCAGTCCGGCGAGAGCGACCCTCACGGCCCGCCGGGAGTTCTTTCGCATGGGTTCGCCCGTCAAAGATAAAGCCCCCCGGGAGTGACATGATATTCGGCCGGGATCGGGATGAACCCGGATGCTGTGCCTGGCACGGTCGCATTCACCGTCGTCGTCCAGACGTTCTCCTTTATCAGGTGTTTCATGCCTCCGCCTCCCTGGTACCTGAGGTTGAACGTGATCGGGGTGGCGTTCTCCGGCGGCGGGATGAAGCCGTCGAGGAAGACGACCGTGGTGTAGGTCCCGCCCGATGACCGGCTGAATTCTTCGACGCTCACATTTTCAGGGGTCGCAAGCACGGGCACGAGCAGCCGGGGTTCTTCTTTCTTCTCGAACTCACCAGACGATACGGAGATACCGGGCGCGTAGTCGCCCGTCGTCGTGAACGCAAGCATCTTCCCACACGGTGTCTCCCGGACCGCCGTCTGCCATCCGAAGGCCTGATAACGACTAGTAAGCACCTCCTCCGACATCGCCGGAACACCATCCACATTCGCCGGGATCGGGACCATGACCGTGGCGGTGCCGTTCACGGCAAGACTGGATAGGCCGGTGATCTCGATCGCGTAGGAGTTATTCGGTGAGATGATCTCGACGAACCCAACAGCAAGGAAGATGAGGAAGATCATCAGGGCGAGGATGCAGACCGCGGCGAGCCCGATCAGTATAGCTTTCCGGATTTTCTTACGTTGCTCGTTCATCATTTCACCAAAAAAGGTTTTGGTTAGTGTGTCGCGTACTCGACGAGACCCATGTTATACTTGAGACCCTCTTTCAAGAGATCTTTGGTTGTCGACTTGACCCAGTCATCTTCTCCCCACCCAAAAGGAATAGTCACAATCTTCAATTGAAGTCCAGAATACCTTGCTGAAGAGTAGGATGCTAGAGATCGCGCACTCGAAGCGGGGTCAGATATTACGACCCAGGTATTAGGGGCCGACACAAGAGCCGCTTTAAACCCATACTCAGGATCGGTGAACTTTTCCTGCACGTATCCCTCATAAAGGGTATGCGTCGCCAGCTGTGCCGGATCGGCTACACCCTGAGTATGCCACGGCATGGACAGATCGCTCATATAATGCATCGACCAGGATAGGCACCGCCAGGCAGACTCACTATAGGGGTTCGACCTCATCTGGGTCCTCGCTTCATTTGCGTAATAACTGCATTTATCCGGGGCGTTGCTGAAGAATGGGGCACCGTCCAGATAGTGCTCGACCATCTGCTCAAGACCCCAGGTATCTGGGTCTCTCGAGTTTGCATCCAATATTTTTGTCTGTGAATATCCCCAGCCCCTCTTTTGCCCGGCAATCCCAGCAAGGGCATTGTGAACCCCGTCAGGATTCTCACCAATTGCACCACCCCACATGGGGCTTATCTGACGAGAAGTGTCCGGACAATAGTAGGTAAACACACTGGCGATTACCGATGCCAGTAGTTCCCGCTTTTCTGTCTCTTCCAGCGCTGAGGTTCCATCCCAGATCTTCTTCAGTTCTGCGGTGGTCTCCTCAAATTTGCTCTCTGAGTATGTCTCCTCTAACGCTTTGAGCACTATCGTTTGCTCATCGGGGGATAGGTGCGTGTAATGATCAAGCGCCGCCTCATCTTGCAGAAATGAACGCTCAAGAGTAACCTCCCCTGCGCTCGCTGTCGATATAAGTGCTACACAAAGCAGCACTCCCAAGAGGATGGATATTCTTCCAATCCTGCGTAGTTCATTCATGATTGTTCTCCTCGATTCCTTCCAGGAGGCAGAAGAGGCACACATTTTAAGTACACGGAATGCGTACATTCCCTTTGCCTCCGGGCATGCGGGGCTCTATCATCTGGGCGTCAACCGTGGATGGAGGGACCCCCGCGCACACTCGGGCACCGCACGCGGCACCCGGTACGCTTTTAGGTCATTAGAACATATAAAACCCGCAGCAATCCGTCGGATTTTTCCGAACAATACAAAAATGTTTCTATAGGATGACCATCCACAGATTGGCTACCTACCCAGCGGGTGTATTCCGGACGAGTCCGCTTCGTAAGGGACTATACGTGCAAAACCAGGCTTTCCGTGAGCCGTGCTGCACGTCGACGGCAGCACCACCGCCACGGGATCGGATCGCCCTCACCATCCGGGACCGGATCGCAAAGTTTAAGGTTTATTCGGTCAGAACCGAATGACGACATCGGGTTTTATAAGATTTCCCCTCGAATTCGGGTTTAGTTCCGGGTGCGAGAACGCCCGGGCGCACCTTGAGGGATACTTATGAAACAATGGTTATTCATGCTGGCAGCACTCTTCCTGCTCGCGGCTCTGCCTGCTGCCGTCAGCGCCGCACCACCTGCGCACAACTATGACTGTTCTGATACGACGCCAACAGCCTACGACGCACAGGTGGATCAGGCTGCGATGGGCTACTCCAGCTCGTCGTCCATGAATGCACACGCATCGACGGCCTACAGTACGTTCAGGTCGGATGCTATATTCTTCTTCAATGGCCACGGCCTCTACTACGACGACTCGCATAAAGGCGGTGGAATAAAGTTCTCCTCGGAATCCTGGATCCTTGCCGGGACCGACATCGATGGACGCTATCCAGGAACCGACCCATACTACATCCGGGATTACGGGACCGATATCAGGGATGTCCTGCTCGCGGTCTATCTTGCCTGCTATTCGTCGCATTACAACCCCTATAACGGCGATCTCGTTTGGGAGACTGTCACAAACAAAAATGCGGACATCTGCATAGGGTTCGACGGCGAAGTCGAGATCGAAAATGGAAAGTGCTGGTCCGAGAACTTCTGGGACCGGGTGAGAAACGGGGAGACTGTTGCAAGCGCCACAAGCAACGCAAAGGACGACTGTTACTGGCAGTGGCCGATCGGCTACTGGGGAGTGGACACCTACGAGATCTCCGGCAATTACAACAGTTATCTCACTCCCGCTCGCTACGGAGTCTATTAATGGAGTGATTCAATCATGAAATGGATACCTATTACTGCAATCGTATGCATTATCATTGCGGTCTCGATCACGTCAGTTGCCGGCGCTGGAACCCTGATTGGGGTGGATACTGCGAAGGAAAACGCACAGGACTTTCTCAACGCACCCGATGCAACCGTCCAGTACCAGAAGACCGAGCGCCTGAATCAGGGAGAGTACTACGTCTTTGGCACCGGAGACGGACAGGTTTACGTCAACGCCCGGACCGGGGTGATCGAACGTGCCACGTTCAACTCCGCACGGGAGGATTCCCGCGATATCCGGCTGGATCGGGCCGCAGCCGAAGCAACGGCAAGGGCCTACGCCGAAGAGAAGTACGGCGGTTTTGTGGAGAAGCGCATGCGGCTTATCGAGCCGAACCTGGTCTCTCACGGCGATGCAGGCAGCGAGTATTCGTATATCTGGAGAGAAGAGATCGACGGTGTCCTCACGCCGAACACGGTCGTCGTGAACTTGAACCCGAGCACCGGTGAGGTCATCTCGTACATCGGGATCCAGCGGGAGATCACATGTCCACTTGAGCCGAAACTCTCCCGGGACGAGGCGCTGAAGGTCGCGGCCGGGCAGTTCCCGGGAATCCGGGTGACCGATGCAACGGCCAACCTCACCGTCGAGTACACCCAACCGGGGGTACAGACACTGACGTGGGTGGTGACGATGAGAGGCGAGCCGGAGGACAACGTCCTCCAGGGAGGGCTCATCGTCATCGACGCACAGACAGGAGAAGTGCTGATGGTGAGTCCATACCTCTAAATCACCTCTTTTCCTAACGTGATACAATGCACTCGAAGACGTGGATATGGGTTGGCCTTGGCGCCGTTCTCGTTCTTGCCGCGGCGAACCTTGCCATACTTGCCGCATTCCCGGCGGGACAGCAGCACGTGCAGGAACCGGTCAAGATGGTGGACTGGATAGTGGTGAGCGCCCCGGGGCTTGAGTATCGCAGCGGCTCCGGCGAGATGAGCCCGGTTATTGTGTATGACGGAAAGAACGATTCCTGGCTGCTGCAGAATGACACCGTCCGGAGCCGGACACTCGATCTCGGGGACTTCAACGGTGTCGACCCATCGAGCCCGAAAGGGACCCGGTATACCCCCGATATCGCGATCAAGGGCGATACGATCAGTATCGACTTTCTGATCGAGAATCGTGCAAGGGAAGACTGTGCCGGCGCCAACCTCACCCTGACGACCGTAGTCGAAAGACCGAATCCCGTTACAGGATCGCCGTATGGGGAACTCGTCTCCTCCAGCACCCCGATCACGGTGCCCATCGGCGATCTTGCCGCCGGCGAATGGTGCGAAGTGCGGGTGACGGCGGATCTCCCAAGACCCGGGCCGGAGGAGATCCTCTCCCTGACGATCGGTCTTGCCGCCCCGTACACCATCACGACTCCGAACGGCACGCCGGTCGACTTCGACTTTCGGCGGGTGACCGTCACCGTACTGGGCTCCAACACCTCCTGGAAAGAGGAGATCGAACCCGGCTCTACCCTGGACCCCGACTACAACAGGGCCCGCCTTCCCGGGGGATCTGCAGTGTTTATCGTGCAGGGCACGAACGCACTCCCACCCGTCACGCTACCGACGATGACTGCAGGATAATTTCAGAACGAATCTTATCCATCCGACCGGTCCGAAGCCTCGTTTCATCCGGGAAGAACCCACGACCGGTGTCAGGAAGGCGGCGGTGAGGAGCCCGCGGCAACCGAAGAAGTTGCTCGGGAAGTATGAGGACGTTACGAGCCCATCATATATGGATGAGGCATGACGGGATGGGCTCTACCCCAAGACCGTTTCGGAACGCTTTTCACCCCCGACGGAAGAGTACCTGATTGTTTCAGGTCAGACTATGGAAGACGTCACGCTCGACCGGGACGACATCGTCGCTCTCGCCTCCGACGCCCGGGTCGCCATCCTCAAAACACTTGATTCCCGGCCCATGACGGTGAGCGAACTCGCCGACGGGTTCGGCCTTGCCAGGTCGACCGTCCATCAGCACCTCACCGTCCTCACCGATGCAGATCTCGTGGCCCACGAGAGCACCCGGAAATGGCGGGAGTACACCCTGACGAAGAGAGCCAGGCGGCTCCTTCATCCCGGAAAGGACCACCGGATCATCTTCCTCCTCAGCACGTCTCTCGCTGCCATGACGGTCGGGGTGCTCTGCGTGACCTCATACCTCCGCGGTTTCGCCGTCCAGGGGGGAAGCATCGTCCGGGAGCCCCTTCTCCTCTACGCGGGCGAGGCGCTCCTCGGTGTGACGCTCGTGCTCTGGTGCCTTGCCTTGTGGCGCGGATCCTCTGTCGGAGAGTGACTACCCGCCACCAAACAACCCCCGGAACTGCTCCGCAAGGTCCATCGCCGCCGCCACCTCCGGCTCGACCCAGACGTAGTCCTCGTGCTCCGGGCTGAGGCTGACCTCGGTCCTGTCGGCATCGCAGGCCATGATCAGGTAGGCGATCCTCTTCGTCGGGAGGTCGAGTTCCCCGGCGCCCGCGACGTGCCGGAGGGTGACCCGCATCCCGGTCTCTTCCCGGGCCTCCCGCCGGAGGGCGCGGTCGAAGGTTTCCCCGGGATCGAGCGTCCCCCCGGGGAGATCCCACTTCTCCGGGTTGATAGGGTCGTCGGCGGCACGCTTCAGGAGGAGGACCCTCCCTGCGCCGTCCCGGATGAGCGCCGAGACGGCGAGGTAGAACGGTTTTTCCGGCATACGGCAAGATAGATCCCTACCGACAGAAAAACCTCCCCCACGACAGAACCGTAAAGAGTCATCAGAACCCACCTTGATGGGTCACGAGGGAGCGCCTCCATTCATGACAGGTATGGTTACGGACTTTCTGGTCGTCGCCGACCAGATCTTCATTCTGGTGCTGCTGATCGCCGCCGGCTACGTCGCCGTCTCCACAAAGATCCTGGACCCCCGGGCCACCCGGGGGCTCTCCGGGCTCCTCATCAACATCACCATCCCGGCGCTGATCATCGCCTCCATGCAGGTGCCCTTTACCCCCGCACGCCTCGCCGGCGCCGAGACCCTGGTCCTCGCGGCCGGAGCGCTCTTTGCCATATCGTTCGCCATCGCCTGGGCGGTCTCGAAGGCCATGCGGGTCCCGGCCGCTGAGGAAGGGGTCCTTCAGTTCGCGATCGTCTTCGGGAACGTCGGGTTCATGGGGTTTCCGGTCTCTCTGGCGCTTTTTGGAGAGGAATCGCTCTTTTACGTCGCGATCTTCAACCTCGTCTTCAACGTCCTCGTCTTCTCGGTCGGTATCGCTATGCTCACCGAGGGGAGGGGGGAGGGGTTTAATCCGAGATTGCTCATAAATCCCGGAATCGCGGCTTCCATCATCGGGCTCGCCCTCTTCCTCGGATCGATCGAGATCCCGGGCCCCTTCATCGACTCGATCGATCTGCTCGGCAACGTGACGACGCCGCTTGCGATGATCGTCGTCGGGGCGATGCTTGCAACCTTCCCGGCCCGGGAGATGGTCGGGAACTGGCGGATCTGGGCCGCGAGCGCCATCCTCCTCCTCGCCATCCCGGCGGCTTACTGCTATATCCTCGCCCCGATCGTTCCCGACCCGTTCATCAACGGGATCATGATCACGATGGCCGCGATGCCCGCCGCTGCAAACACCGTCATCTTCGCGGAGCAGTACGGTGCCGACTCACGACTCGCATCGCAGATCGTCTTCGTCTCGACGATCGGTTCGCTCGTTACGATTCCGCTCATCGCGACGGTGCTGCTGTAGGGCGCCGGGCATCTCATCCTGCGGGTTCCAAAAGAGGGGAGTCGCAACCATGGAGGTTTTCGCAAACTGGATATATTTTCAAGGCGCTTGCGCAAACGTTATGGTAAACCACTCCAATCGACCATATAAGCGGGTACAGGCGCGCAATCGTCGCCGGCAAAAGGGAGTTTATTGGGAGCAGCAGGATTATGAGACCAAAGCTGAGACGGATCGAGGGGGAGCGAAAGACATTCATCGGAATGTTTGTGCGATTCGGGAAGAAAGATCGCTACCGACCAAAGAGGGTCGGGGATGAGTGGGTTACCTATGGCGTGACGGTGCTGCTCACCGATATCCGGGACAGCGCCGGCAACCCGATCACCGATCATCTCTGGTTCAACTATACGAAGGGATTCGAGAGTCTCGGTGATCTGCAGGAAGGGGATGCGATCAGGTTCGATGCCAGGGTCAGGCCCTATATCAAGGGCTATGTCAACCAGAGAGCATATATCGACGAGCGGGAGGTCGACTACAAACTGGCCTACCCGACAAAGGTTGCCCGGGCCAGGTAAGGCGCCGGCGGGAAAGGTTGTCCCGGTTCCCCCTCTCCCTGCGCAGGCTGTACCTGCAAGATCAACTCTCAACCGGAGCTGGTCGTCGCGAACACGGGAGTAGTATCGCCGGATCTCCCCAGGTGATGGAATCAACCCCTACAGGAACGCAAGACCCCCTGCAATAACCTGATAATCAGCTTGAATCGGAATAAAACCGGACTTTGTACCCATAACGGCCGTATTCACCGTTGTCAGCCAGGTATTCTCTCTCATCAAGCGTTCCGTGCCTCCCACCCCCCGGTACTCGAAGCTGAACGTGATCGGGGTTGCGTCCTCAGGCGATGGGACGAAACCGCTGAGGAATACGGCCGTGGTGTAGGCACCGCCTGAGACTTGGATGAACTCGGTGACACTCACATTATCGGGTGTCGCAAGCACAGGTGCGAGCAGCCGCGGCTCTCTCTTCATCTCCCATGCAGTCTGGTTGATGGGCCGCTGGTACAGGGGCAATCGCCGCAGCTCGTCTTCCGTCTGCAGCACCTCAAACGATATTGAAATATCGGGCGCGTACCCTTCCGTCGCCGTGAATGCGAGCATCTTCCCGTAGGGTGTCCCCCGGATCTCTGCCTGCCACCCGGTAACCTGGGCGCCGGAGAACACCTCTTCCGGGATCACCGGTTCACCCGTTGTGTTCACCGGAACCGGGACCATGACCGTGGCGGTGCCGTTCGCGGCAGGATCGGGAAGGCCGGTGATCTCGATCGTGTAGAAGTTACCCGGCAGAACAGATTCGGTAAACGCGGAAAGGAGGGACAGGACGATGATCAAGCTGAACATGGCAGCAAACGCCTTGAAAATAAAGTCAGCCTTCATGCAGACCTCGCTTTGGGCATCGAACTCGGGGATGAACCGTGCATTCCCGGATGCCGATATCTACGGGTGAGAGAACAACGTTCAACGGTGAGCTTTTCTGCGGCGCGTATCTACACATCAGGCATCCCTTACCGGTTCTGAGCAACGCCCGCAAGCCGAAGGCGGGAGCCGGGCGGAAGGGTATCCCTACCACGCCGCCGGTTATACCCCGCTGTTCCGCCCCGTGATATCGCTCGCAACCAGGATCAGCGCCACGAGTGCGACGATGACGACCATCACGACCCATTGATAGGTTATCGCCGCATACAGGCCGGCCGCGATGCCGATGACCAGCAACGCGACGAGATATTTGCGCTCCATGTATACAACGACCTGGACGTTTCGAGATATATGTCTTCTGTCACGTTTCTTTACGCGTCCGGGAGTTGTGACCGGAAACGGCGTGCCGTGCGGCACCCTGATGGTCACACCCGTGCGGATCTTCTCGATTCCCCACGAAAGAGGATTTTTGTGACTAAATCAACCCGAAAACAGTTACGTAAGTCCTATCAGCAGTGACGACGGTACTATCACTGTTGGGACTGCACCTGCCGGTCCGGGAGCCCAAGAATGAAAAAAATTCCGCTCATCGTCTGGGTAATCCTCATCTGCCTCGTCCTCGTGCACTACTTCTACACGCCTGACATGCCCGAGATCGTCACGGGAGGGATGAGGATCGACCTGGCCCCCTGGGAGCGTCAGCCCGATCTCGTGCACCTCTGGGATGCCCTTGTATGTGAGCAGGGTTTCGCGAACGAGTCGGCCATACTCGTTCAGCTGAACCAGTTCGTCGATAAGGACGGGGTGGTGCAGTGCACCCAGGCGTACTACACCGGGGACGTGAACGGAGAGCGGCATTTTTATAAGGTATATGTTTATCCAGGTGGCAACGTCCTCTACAAAGACCAGATACTCGAGTTCCCCCTAGAGGGAGCGCACCCCCTCGCCGTCCTCCGCGAAGCGACCCTGATCGATTTTGCCGACCTCACCCGGGGAGAATGCAATATAACGCTTCAGACACTAAAACACGAGATTGAGAGGGAATACAACGAAACCCACGGCGACCTTTATGTCCTCTCGGAAGGCTTGCTCCGTCCCCTGAAGGAGGCGGCGTTCCCGGATGGTGCCTGCTGGTACACGATTGAGATCGTCCCGGAGGTTCCGCAGCCGGAAGGGAGTTCGACCGTGGGGGGTGTACCGGATCGTCTCATCCTCTTCACCGAACAGGATATTGCCCTGGCCGAGACTGTTGTCTATGCGTGACGTGGAGATATTGCCTGATTGCGGATGTCATATAGGGTTCGCAGGACGATCCGGAAAAAAATGCCGGAGGATGAAATCAGAGTCTCAGGTCGGCATCAGATCCCGGTACCTGAAACTTCTCTCCCGGCGCTCGCGAGATGTCACGACTTTTGTGCCATTATATGCTCCTTCACATCCGGGCAGAGGTAGTATCGCACATTCCGCCCGTCCCTCTCGCTTTTGACGATACCTTCCCGGATCAACGATCTCATGTGCCAGGTGACGTTCGGACCCGATATGATGAGCCGGGATGCGATATCCTTCCTCGCAATTCCCGGGTGCTGCAGAACAAGATTTATTATTCGGATCTTCGGATGCTCGTTAAGGTATCCGGCCAATATCTTCTCCAGATCGGAACAGGTGCCCACACCAACGTAGTACCTCATTCCCCCACTATTCTGCTCGGCAGTGACCCTTCCCATCCGGCACAGTATCCCCACATGATACCGGAGGGTCCCGATATTCATCCCCAGCATTTGAGACAGGTTCCGCATGCTAGTTCCCGGATTCTTCCAGATACACGTACATACTGCATTTCGATTTTCGTTGTCCAGGATATTCCGACATGTGACTCTTTTATGGCCAAGCTGAAGCCACGCAGACAGCGAGAACAGGATTTGTATCAGAATGAAAAGCGCGATCGGAAAGGTTATGGCTAGAAGACCGAGGATAACGGTGTTCAGGGGAACGTTCCAGATGTATAATGGAGTCGGATCTAAAAAAATCCGCTCCGGATGTATTCCGGATGTCGGCTGGACAGAGATCGCGCACCCAACAGATGGTAACAGCAGGAGACAGAAGGCAAACAGAGCAATCCTGGCAGTCAACGACCATGACGCCATAGCGTTTCATATGCCCAGTGAAAATAAAAATGTTTCCTTTTCTTTAGCCCACGCTAAAATCATATGGCCAAGTTCCAGTAACGTCCTCACCATAAACAGTAAATGTCCAGGACCCGGGTGTAGGGTTGTTTATCGTAAGATAGATCCGCCCCTTCAGGTTATCATCGCCATCATCGTCGTGGAAATAACCGTATAGGCTCCCATCTGGCCTGATAACACCTAATTTCAGGGAATAAGCATCTGTAAACCAGTTCAGATCGATAGATAGCGAGGACGTACCAGGCGACACATAATATCCATGATAATGCGTTTCTCCCGATGTGATCGTATATGCTGCACGAGTTGTAGACCCGTCTGCCTGCGGGAGGTCCAACACGGCCTCACTATTCCCACTTCCGACGCTGCTGGCCGAAACTATCGGTATGACGATAACGAAGACGACCAGGAGTCCGATAAGACGGTTGAATTTCATCAAAATCCACCGATAAGACTTCGAAAGAGCTTTCCATAAATATTCTGTCCTATTTCTTTACACGTTTTATATACAGGCAGCCTGTCAACTTCCGGCAAGAGAGGGAGGACATCCGTTTGTCCAATAGAAATCGGGAGATATCTGCTAAATCCCGGAGAACGGGGCCGGAAGCAATCAGACAAGCATCGAATGTCCAGCTGCGAGGCATTCTTACATCCCCCCACACAAAGAAACTCTGGATGGATACCACGGTCGATCTTATCTCTTCGAGGTGAATACCTGCGTCGGCGAGGGAGTTGCCGGACCAACCGGGACCACGTATATCCCCGTTTGACCTACATCTTCTCTACACACGGGGGGTAACCGAGCACTGAGCGAATGATCCGCTAACGGCGGTACAAACGGGTGGTACAAGCGCCGGATGACTAGCAGAACCAGGCCAGCGAGGCAGAATATAAAGAGTATCACAAGAACAAGACCGACAAGACCACAGGAGGCAACCACAGGGCCCCCTGCCGTAAAACATTCCCACATTGCCTTCCAGTCAAAGTAAATTCTGAGTGGATACTCCGTTCAACTCCCCTTTAAGGCAAATACCCACTCCCACGATGAGGTAGCCCAATCAGCCGAAATCACACGTTTCCTCATTCGTCCCACACCCTCTCTACATTCAGAGGAGCAGCCAGGCTCCGAACCCGATCAGGATGATTCCGCTGATGCCCCGGATGAGATCCCGATATTCCCGGATCCTGCTCGACGAACCGTAGCCCCCAAGGATCCCAACGCCGAGAAACGGTGTGAGCACCCCGGCCCCGAAGACCAAGAGAAGCAAGAGATCCTGCACCGTGCCGTCGATCAGGATTCTGCTCAGCAGGATGAGAATCATCGGGGCGGCGCACGGCGCCTTGACGATCGAGAACAGCATGCCCAGGAAGAATAACCCGGCCAGCGTGGTCGAATACTTCCGCAGAGAGGACTGAAGAAACCCGTTTGTGGCATCCGGGAGCTTTACCACCCCAAGCAAGCTCACGCCGGTGAAGATCGTGATCAATCCCGCCGCGACGGCGAGGTACGGGCCGAGCCCGCCGAACGAGAGCCCCGCCAGCAGGACGCAACACCCCATGACGATATATGCGAAAACCAGTCCCAGGCCGAAGATCAGTGAGTTCAGGAGACCACTCCGGAGGCCTCCGCCCGATCCCGTGACATACGCCAGAATAAAGCCCAGCACCGCCATCAAGCAGGGCGAGAAACCAGAGAAAAGGCCCAGAGAATAAGCAAGTGGAATATTCCAGTTGATCGGTGGCGGATTCTCCTGCGGCTCAGCGCCAGCACGAGACTGTTCGATCGCCGCCCTGACATTCTCTTCGGTTATCTCACCTCCGGGGATCTTGATGGTGCTGTTCACGACCACGGCTGGGATCTCGTGAAATCCATGCTGCTGCCACCAGTCCAAACCCTCAGTTGTACCCACATCGACGTATTCGAGAGAGATGGAATCGCCGAGATCGCTCTCAACCTCTGCGATCAAAGGTTTAACCTGATCACAGGCGGTGCAGCCGTCCAGGTAATAATACTCTATAGGGATAGGAGCTGCGCCCGCATAGGAAATCATTCCAGCCAAGAGGAAGATACATGCTGCTATTGCTCCAATGCGAGTGCTCTTTCTTCTGTATCCATTTTTCAAGGTACCTCATCCCCAAGATGGTTCTGGACGTCATCGATCCGCGAGATAAGATCATTCATGAAAAACCCCAATAAACATCAAGACCATGCGCCCGGACCAACCATAACCTATCTATCAGAAAGTTAATCCTGCTGTCAGCATCATAAAACATGTCCCCTACCGTTCTTTTATGATTTAAACACCTCGCTCCAGAACTCTATCGAAAAGAAAGATCACAATAACAATCCAGAACCAAAGATCCATCTATAGAAAAGAATCGCGAGAACGATACTGGTTGCAAGAGAGACAAATATGGCCCGATCCTTTGACATCTCATGAAATATCTGTACACTCAAATAGGTTATCAAACCAAAAACAAAGAGAAGCAACAGGCCTGCCAATGGGACCTCTACGATCACAACCGCCCAAAAAAACAGGATGCAGGGAAACAGGGCATAGATCACCGATTTCATCGTTTTTTCAAATCCATGGCGTACATTGACAAAAAGCAGGAAGAAATGTTCAACGAGGCTGACTCCGAGGAGTGCGACGACTCCGACTATCAGACCCTGTATCAGGTTGATGAAGATGCCCAATACTAGGATCCCAATCAAGTACAATCCGTCAGGTCCGGATTCGTTTCCAGGATACAACCCCGTAAAGAAAGATGCTAACGTGAATAAGATTGACATAGTCATAATTGTCACAAAAAAGAGTTGAAGATCACCTCCCAGTGGTTTTTTGTTTAGTTGCTGAAAAAATTGCCGGAGACTGGTTAAGACAGTTTTTAATGGGGATCTTACCGACATGACACCACCTCTGAAAGTTATGGAACTGATTGACATCCGACTCCTATAGACACCCAGTCCGAGGTACTAGAACTTCCATCAGTTGAACCATAGATATCACAACTGATCCAAGCATCAACAGAGTGTTTGGGTGGACTCAACGTAAGATATGCCCAGATAACATTAGATTCAACGTATCCCGTATACCCGGTTTCCCGTACTGAATGTCCGAATTCACAACGATCAAAGTTAATCCCCTGAGACGTATAAGTATTGTCCGATATGCCTAGAATTCTGTTGCCATAGTCATAAGTGAATGTCCCTTTAGTGTAAAGAGTTGCCTGGGTTATGGATAGATATATCCAGCTGTCCGTTCTTGTAACTTGGGCTTCATAAATTGATCTCGCGCCGAACTCTTCTGACCCCAGAGCCGAGAGATCGATTCGACTCAATTCATAGCTGACGGAATAATTGCTACTCTGATTACCTACCGAGCAATCTTTGCAACTGTCTTCGAAATATTCTGTCTTTGAACCGATGACTACCGGGTCCACCCTGCTCTTGGATACCTTACCCTGGCTATCGAGTAAACCATAAATATTCCCATCCATTCCATAGTAGAGGACGACTCTTTCTCTTTGTCCCTCCAGATATCCAATGATTTCTCTGATGCTTTCTCTCGATTCTGATCCGCGGATCAGGTCATCCACCCGGCCTCTCGCTTCGTTATATCTCTGCCATTGAGGACCCTCGTCTCTGGAAGGTTGCTCTATCCCCAACATGGTATAGATGTTCTTTTCAGTCTCCTGATTTTGAAGCAAAGGATTAGTTCTAGTTTGTTCTTCTGTACTCGCCGCAGGTACTATCGGCATTGCCATTGCCATCGCCATCATCACGCCCACCAGCATAACTGCCAGGAGCACGGAAAGCGCCCTCATTCCAATTTTTCCGTTCATGCGTTTTTCCTCCAGTTCCTTTTCCCGGAGGCAGGAGTGGCATACTTTCAAGTACCGAAAGAGCATACATCCAAATAGCCTCCGGGCTTGCGGGGCTCTATCATCCGGGGCGTCAACCGTGGATGGAGGGGCCCCACGAACTTTTGCGGACGCATCATCAAGGTGCCCACACAATGACATGGGTATGAGTTTATTTATAAATTCTGTCCGATTTCTTTACACGTCCGGGAGATGTTTATGAAAATGCGAAGGTACACCACTCCTCGGGCGCGGAACACATAGGAAAAAGCCTCTTCTTGTGGTAGAGATACCAGTCTTCGATCGGCAAGTGAGTTCAGGGATGCGATGGAGATGGGCAAGCACTCGGAGCGATGCAGCGCATTTGCCACTGCCAATGATGGACAGTGCGGCTCAGGAGTGCGCCGATAACGATAAAGAGAGGAAACCGGAAGGTTTGACCAGGACAAAGGACCCTCACGAGGGTTGGACCGGTCAGAACCTTTTCGCCTGCACCATGTGGACAGAATGATAGGCGGGTCCTGAAACCCATCGGAATTTCAATCAAGGGTTCCATCGAAACCATTTAAATCGCTGAAAAAACCTGAGACTCAGACGAAACCAGGAAAGAATCTTGTTTTCACAATAAGTGTAGTCCAGATACTCTCTTTCACAAGATGGTTCATGCCCCTATCACTCACCCATCTTTCGCAGTTTCAGGCCGAAATAGACAAACGATAGGGTTAACGCCGCGGCATAACCAACCCCGATTAAAACTCGCGGGTCCGGCACAATCGCGATCGGTACCAGAAAAACGATCACCATCAGGGGAAAAAACGCCAGGACGGTGACCGGCACCGACAGGGCTCTCAAAAGTTGATAGAGTACGGGTTGGTAAGATCTGATCTCTTCCATAAATGACTCCTCCGAAGATGTGAACCGGTTTGCACCGGAATCCACGATGGAGACGTCAACGTTCTCCTATAAACGATCTCTCTCACAATCATCTACACATCAAGCCCGGCAGGTGGAAATTCACCCCGAGAATGACTGTAATGGGCTGGAAACGTGAGCCGCGCCGGATGATGGAGGCGAGGATCATCCCGGCACCTGCTCACCGATCGAAACCCTGATGCCGGGCATCGTCCAAAATCCCGGACATATGCCCAAAAGATCGGACATTCGGGAGGAACACCTCAGGGTTCTCTCCTCCTCCACCCGGGGCTACGACCGAGCGGTCTCCAGGTATCTTCCCATCAGCCGTGGATAGGCCCGGACAACCCTTGAATATCCTGGAAAAAAACAGGTCATCTGCCCCATTACCAGAGACAGAACGTGGCTGTTTCCCCTCAGTGGAGCAGCCACGCGTGGGACTACCGCATCCTTGCAGAGGTCTGCCGGACCGGAGAATTTGTTCTGCGGAGGAGGAACCGTTCACCGCCGGGGTACTCAGCCGGGTCATCCCCGTCATCAAAGAGAGCTGTGCTGTCTTCGGAAACCACGCATCAACGTCTTCTATGTAACTCCTTCACACATTTTCAATCGAGTAATCGCCCGATCTGGTCCACCACCACGCTCGCCGATGCCACCACGTCGCGTGCATCGGCTTCCGAGTAAACACAGCCGTAATCCGCGCCTTCTCGCGTGCGCATGGCGAAGTTGAAGTCTTCAAGAACAGATGCCGGGAGATGACCTTCATCGACATAGAGGGCCTCGACGGCATACCGGAGGCAAGAATGGCTCTTTTCACGGTAACCTCCGGAGAAGATAAGGGCACGAAGGGCATGGAACTGCGCGTAATAGCCCTGGATGATTGCCCACTTCACATTCCCCTCCGCGAGAGAATGCTCTGCTGCACCCAGATCCTGCTCCGCTTCCCGGAGCTCCTTTGCGACCAGTCCGGGGTCGACCGGGATACGGACAATCTTTCCCCGCTCAAGGCACTGCTCGAACCGATACTTCATGGTTCTTCCTCGATCAGGACTTTTCCCGCAAGAATCCGCTCATAGAGAGCCGGATCGGTGGTTTTAAGGGACCGGAACTCCCCGGGTGTGAGGATGAGCGGCGAGATCTCGCGGTCGAGCCCGGCCTCGACCACGGCGACGCTCTCCGCTGCAGCCCTTGCATCATTCGTCTCGATGACGAGATCGATGTCGCTCTCGTGGGTATCGTCGCCGGTCGCCGTGCTCCCGAAGAGAATTGCCCTCGTTACGCCGCTGCTTCGCAGGCGAAGGATCAATGGGTTGATCTCGACGAGTGTGGCACAGATCTTCACTTCACGGAGGAGCGGGCTCTCCATCGCTGCCCGATAGACCACAAGGCGCCCACGCTCTTCACGGTGCACCAGGCCGGCCCCTGCCAGGCGGGCAAGCGTCTCGCTGGCCGAGCCCACCCCGATCCCGAGCAGCCGGGCAAGCTCGCGTACATAGTAGCCGTCGTGATAGTGCCGGCCCAGGAAGCGGAGGAGCGTGAACGAGGCCCCGGAGAGGATGTTCGTACCATCGAACATACGTTCATAATTTTGAACAATAACTATGTTAACCTGCCGGTGCAGCCCACGGGAGCGCACGCAGGCGAGATACTCCCCCGGTGTGACGATTACGCTGTGGAATCCGGCACAAATGCTATTACCGCGCACGAGAGGTCATACGTTCTCCTATAAACGATTCCTCTCACAATCATCTGGGCATTAGGCTCTTCTGGTGAAAATTTTACTTGAAAAAGGTCACAACGGGCTGGAAACGTGAGCCGCGCCGGATGATGGAGGCGAGGATCATCCCGACGACCGGAACCCTGATGCCGGGGACCGTCCAAAAGATTGGACATCGGGAGGACCGTCTCAGGTCCCTCATCCCCGGAGCGCCCGCATAAACCGTTCCCGGATCTCCTCCGGGGCGAGCGGAATATTCGGAACCGCCGCGTTCCCGGGCTTCAAAACGACATGGATGAAGGTCGGCCCCCGCCCCCGGTCATCCCAGGCATCTTTCAACTCCCGCTCGTCCTGCACCTTGCACGCCTTTTTGAGCCCCGCGGCACGGGCGAGGAGCTCTATGTCCACCTGACCGTAGGCGTTCGTCAACTGATTTCCCGTGCTCCCGAAGGCCCCGTTGTCCAGGCAGACGATCGTGAGGTTCTCCGGCGCCTGTGCCGCCACGACCGGGAGGACGGCGGTTCCAAGCAGGCTCCCGTCGCCGTCGAGGACGACGACATCCTTATCAGTCTCAAGGGCAAGCCCAAGCCCGATCGGGGTCGCCTGGGTGTAACTCCCGAGCATGTAGAAGTTCAGGTCCCGGTCGTTTGCCGCATAGAGCTCCTTTGAGGGGACGCCGATGTTTGCGACGACCGCCTCACCATCGAGGGCGGCCGCAATCACCCGAATCGCGTCGTTCCGGGTCATCACCGGCTCGCGGAACGCCCGCCGGTACTCGAGCATCGAGTCCCGGGCCCGGGGCGGAAACGGCTGTCCCGGCCGGCAGGCCTCCGGTGCTCCCTCCCAGAACGAGGGGAGGATCAGCCCCACGTGCGGCCGCATCGAGTCGTAAGCGTCCCGGATGACCGTATCGATCAGTTCTTCGTCCTCAGGATCGCGGATGATCGTATACGAAATCCCGAGCGCGGTAAGCACATCCGGGATCGCCCGGTTGAACGGCACCTGGGCCGGGATCGCCTCCCGATAGACCCCCCGCCAGCTCGCGAGGACGGGGAGAGGGAGGCCGAAAGTCACCGTAAGGGACATGATCGCGTTCAAGGAGTTCCCGAGCCCCGAACTCTGCATATGGAGCACCGGCCGCCCGCCGGCCATCGCAAGCCCGGCCGATATCCCGACGCCGTCCTCCTCCCGGGTGAGGTTCACCGCACGGAACCGCTCCGGGATAAGGGCGCAGAGGTCCTGCGTCCGGTCGCAGGGGAGACTCGCCACGGTATCGACCCCGAGGGCGGCGAGCCGGTCAAGAACACATCCCTCACGCACGGATAGCCGCCCCCTGCTCCGAGATCCAATCAAGGACGGCACCCCGGACATCCCCCGCGAAGGCCTCATCGGCCCGGACGTTGAGGAAGGGCTCGACCGGGTAGCGATCGAGGTCTTCTGCTGCACGCTGATACCCCCCGCCGGTCACGTTCAGGAGTATGTGCTTCTTCGGGTCGATGAGGTCCTCCTCCACCGCCCGGGCGAGCGACGCGACCGCGACCGCGGCTGCCGGATCGAGGTCGATCTCCTCGGTCTCGGCAAAGAGCCTCCCGGCGCTCCGGGCATCCTCGTTTCCGACCGCGTACATCCTCCCGCCCGAGGCCAGAAGTGCGTCCCGGACCCCGCCCCGGATCCCCCAGGGCGGGTGGCGGTTCGTGAGGACATCGGCGTAGACACGGGCGATCGAGGCTTCAGCGTCGGGCATATCCTCGGCCACGATCGTCCTCCTCCCCGCCTCCCAGGCGCGGACCATCGGGACGAAGGGGAGGTTCTGGGAGAGATGGAGTTCCGTGAGGCGGGAACCGAACCGGCCGTCGGCGACGAGCCGCTCCGCGGCTTCCCAGGCGGCGATCCCCCCGGTCCCGCTCCCGACCGCCTGGAAGTAGTAGTCAGGGAGCCTGCCGGCGGCAAGCGCCCCGTCGAGCACCACCGTCCCCATCCCGTCACGGCGGGCGACGTTCTTCGCCCCGCCCTCGGGGACGATCCCCGGAAGAGAGCAGACCTCCCGCCCGAAGGCTATAGAATCTGAGTAGTCCCCGTCCACCGTGATGAGGCAGACGTTCTCTGCCGGGACGGTCGTCCAGAGCCGGCCGGCAGCGGCCGTCGGGACCACCACCACGACCGGGGTCCCGGTCAGCCCCGAGACCTGGCAGAACGCCCGACCGGTGTTCCCCGCTGATGAGACCTGGATGACCCCCCCGGCCCCCTTCTCCCTGAGGCGCAGGGCCGTCGGCTGGGCTTCGAGCTCCTTGAACGAGCAGGTCTCCATCCCCGCACCCCGCTCGGGCCAGTAGCCGGAGAAGGTGATGATGAGGTTCGAGAGCCCGAGTTCCCGGGCGAGACGCTCGCTCTCGTAGGAGACCGGGCCGGCATCGACCCTGAGGTGGCCCTCGACCGGGAGCCACTCCTTGTAGCGGAAGACCCCGGGAAGACTCCGGAGAGTGAGGCGGCGCTCCCTGTAGACCGTCCGGAGGAGGGTGTCGCACCCCGACGGGCAGTCGAGGGTGTAATGGTCGGGGAAGGACCGGCCGCACCCCGGACACCGGAGGAGGTACTTCTCCCTCATCGGACCCCGCCCCCGGTGAAGGTGAACCGGCTGTCAAGGACCATCTCTTGTAAGTCCCGGCAGAGGTCTTCCGCAAGCGTCCTGCCCGACTGGCGCAGCGTGATCGGGACCCGCCGTCCCCTGACCCGGAGCGAGCCCTCGCCGGCCTCGAGGGCGTCGTTTGGGCAGGCGGCAAGACAGGCGGTGCAGGCGAGGCAGCGGTCGCGGTCGATACCGGTCTCGCGGGAGAACGCACCCGTGGGGCAGACGGTGGCCGCAACACAGGTCGAACACTCCTCGCACCACTCGGGGTGGTAGGTCACCTCACGGTCGGGCTGCTGCCAGACGTCGGCATAGGTCGCCTCCCCGAGGACAGCCCGGGTGTTGATGTCGGCGACCGGGAGGGGGATCTCCTCGTCGAGGACGCGGAGCCCCGCGACCTGCCGGTCGTCGAGGACGGGGATCGCGACACCGAGGCTCGTGATGCACTCCGGGCCGGCGGAGGTTTTGAACCCGCCCATGTAGCGGGGCTGCATCCCGGCCATGTCGGCGATGACCGTGAGGTTCGGCCGCTCGGGGGTGCTCCGGGTCCCCTCGCCGGTCACCATACCGACCGAACCGTTCAGGAGGACCGGCGTCCCGGCACCGACCGCGAGCCCGAGCGGGTCGTTCTGGAGGGGGTTGATCTCGCCGCACCCGCTGACCGAGACCTCCCGGCAGGGCCCCTGGAGTCCCCCGATGGAGAAGATCGTCTTTACCCGGGTCGGCTGGAGGTTCAGGTAGGCGGTATAGTTCTTATAAGCGCTCCGGGTGGTGAAGAGCCGGGCGTAGGAGAAGTCGCCGATGGTCACCTCCGCCTCGACCGACCGGTCGGCGGCCTCCACGACCACCTCGATCCCGCGGCCCTCGACGATATCGCGGAAGAGGTGGCCGCCCCCGTACCCCGCCCCGGCGTGGGCGGTCCCCGAGACGATCAGGTCGACGAGCCCAAGCCGCTCGTTCGGGCAGGGGCCGGGCATGCAGGGGACCCCATTTGCCCAGACACGCTCCGCCCGCTCGAACGTCCCCGGCTCCGCGACCGGCACCGAGAGGATCGCCGCGGTCCCCGACATCACCCCCGTGGTCCCGGTGGTGACCACGTCCACGTCCGCGGCCGATAGCTCCGCACCCTCGCGGATGAGGTGCTTGAACTCCGCGGCGGTGTAGACGACCGCGGAACCGTTCCGGATCTTCTCATCGATCTCTCTCATCGTCTTCATAACAACCTGATATCCTCCACCCGCACATGGAGACCCGAGGACTGTGCAAGGACCATGTTCACGACACCCGTATGTCCGAGGTTCATCATGCAGTAGCCGGGCAGGAACCGCTGCCGCATCCCGAAGGTAGGTTCACGCCGCACCGTCCGGGCAATCCCCTCGAAACCGACGATGTGGTATGCCTCGATGTCCTTAAACCCTCCGCCCCGGGAGGCCTCCGGCCCGACGACCAGACAGGTGAGGAGACCGCTCACCGGGCTTGCATGGAGGACCGAGAGGACGTGCTGGACCGGGCAGCCCGCACCGGCCGGCCTCCCGACGACGATGTCCCCGGCCGTGATCCCCCACTTCTCCACGAGGTCCGGGCGGAAGGGGA
Organism: Methanoculleus sp. 10; assembly: GCF_913757945.1. Lineage (NCBI taxonomy): Archaea > Methanobacteriati > Methanobacteriota > Methanomicrobia > Methanomicrobiales > Methanomicrobiaceae > Methanoculleus > Methanoculleus sp. 10. Next base: position 81,069 of record NZ_CAJYDP010000003.1, read on the forward strand.
GGATGATCTTCCGGGCCGAGACCTCGCCCGGCAGGGGCTCGATGATGAAGTCGTACTCCACACCGAGGACGTCCCGTCCGGTGTAGCGGGCCTCGCCCTCGAACCGGGAGGGGGCGGTCCCGGTGCGGTAGAAGACGCAGTCGGGGAGGTCCTTCTCCCCCCGCCGGACCAGAGCAAGGAACGCCTCGCAGGTCGGGGCGCCGCAGGCCCCGCAGTCCTTCCCGGGCGGTTGCCATGCCACGGGTCAGTCCCCCCGGTAGAGGTAGTCGGCGCCCTCGAGTCTCCGGACGACCCCGAAGTGGTGCTGCCACCCGATCTCGGTCTTCCCGATGCAGACGGTGCAGACCCCGAGCGGCGGCGCACCCCGGAGCACGATGGCGTCCGGATCGGTTATCGCTGGGCATTCCTCGATCGCCCGGAGGAGGTAGCGCATCCCGGTCCCCTGGACGGCGTTCGTCTCGACGATATCGAGGCCCGGGTTCACCTCCCTGATCCGCTCCCGGAAGACCTCCTTCTCGGCCTGGGAGACGAGGTCGATCCTGGTCACGACCGCGATGTCGGCGAGGGCGAGCATCGCAGACATCTTCAGGGGCGTGTTCGTGCCCGAGATCGCGGAGAGGACGACGATCCCGAGCCCCTGCGTCGTGTAGGGGGAGCAGCGGAGGCAGAGTCCGGCGCTCTCGACCAGGAGAAGGTCGGCGCCCTCCCCCTCGGCCCAGGCGATGGCATCGCGCATCACCATCACCCCGGCGTGGTCCGGGCAGAGGTCGCCGGAGTAGACCTTCCGTGTCGGGATGCCGAACTCGGTTGCGAGTTCCTCGTCCTCGAACGCCCGGACGACGTCGATCTTGAGGTAGGCGATCCGGTGCCCTCCCAGGAGGGAGCGGATGATCTGCCGCACGACGGCGGTCTTCCCGGCAGACGGCGGCCCCGCGACGACGGCGAGCCTCATGCCCCGACCGGTTCCGTGATCAGGTTGCCGGCCCGGATCTCCTCCCGCATCCGGCAGAGGATGCCGTCGAGGCGGCGGGCCTCCCGGAGGGCGGCGCTCTCCCGGCCGTCCGGCTCGATGACCCGCTCGACCGCCCCGTCCCGCATGACGATCCGCCGGGCCGAGAGGAGGGAGACCAGGGGATCGTGCGTGACGAAGATGACCGCCTTCCCCCCGGCCCGGAGGACCTCGATCACCCGCTCCTTGAAGATCCCGGCGTTCTCTACCTCGTCAAGGAGGAGGACCGGCGCCGCCGCGACGAGGACCGCGTCGGCCACGAGGAGCGACCGGGTCTGCCCGCCGGAGAGCGCGGTCATCCGGGCGTCCGGTCGGATCGCCTCACCCGTGAACTCGTTTGCGAGGTCGATCGTCCGGCCGACGATGCCCTCGTCATCGATCTTCCGGGAACGGACGTGCATCGCGAGAAACTCCGCGACCGTGAGGTCGGCGAGGCACCTGGTGTTCTGGGTAATCAGGGCGACGGGTTTGTGCGCCGGGTCGCGGACGAACTCCTCGGGCGGGCGGGCACCGTTGACGAGGACTGTGCGCCCTGTCGCGGTGTCGTTCTGGGCGAAGATCTCGATGTCGTTGATGAAGGCGCTCTTCCCCGAGCCGGTGGGGCCGACGATGGATATTGTGTCGCCCGGGCGGATGACGATCGCCTCGAACCGCTCCGGCTCGCCGCTCCGGCTCCGGCCGGGGAGGATCGTGATCTCCCGGATGGGTTGGGGGTTCATAAAGGGAAGTCGTCGCAGGTCATGATAAGATTTGCCTTATGCCTGGGAATATCTAACCATAATAGGAAAATCTTATCTTTAATATGATACTATAGTAGAGTAATGCTTTCGAGAAGGATCTTCGAGACCGACTTTGCCCGGGCGCTTCAGGACGAACTCGCCCGGCAGGACATGAGCGTCCGGGACCTCGCGGACCGGGCGGGGATCCCGCCCGCCACGCTCTACAAACTCACGTCGGGAAAGGCCGACCCGCGCCTCTCCACCGTCCGGCGGATCGTCAGCGTCCTCGAACCCCGGGAGAAGAGTTTCATCGCGGTGATCGCGGCGCGGTTCCTGCTCGACGACCTCGACAACCGCGATCTCACGATCGGTGAGCGGAAGTACCGGATCCGGGGCTACTCAGCGGACTCCCTCGAAGAGTGCATCGTCGCCGCGGCGCGGGCGGACAAGGAGGGGGCGCTCGGGATCATCTGCGCGCCGATCCTTGCGCCGATCGTGGAGAAGATCGTCGACTGCCCGGTGGCGATCATCAAGCCGCAGCAGCGGACGCTTATTGAAGCGATCGAGACGCTCGCAAAGAGGGTTTAGGGGAGGCCGGGACCAGGCGCGGAGAGGAGGGCCGCCCCGCTGCCGGGATTGAAGGAGTCAGATCTCCCGGTGGTCCGCGAATACCTGCCGCTCCAGGACCACCGGAAAACGAGCCTGGATGAGATCAGTTAAGTATTCCCTCCATGTCGATGATCGCGTACGACGGATAGAGATAGAAGATCGTCGTATCGTTGTAGATCATGGCCACCCGCTTGTTCCGCTCGTCGAACACATGGTTGGTATTCGTAAGCATATCCGTCGCCTGGTGATAGCCCTCGGGCATAGGTCCCGATACGGGCGTCGAGAGCCACCACTCAGCCCCGCAACGCCCGTCGAGCGTCCGGCGTGCCGTTTCGTCGACCCCGATGAAGAACGACAGTCCATCGTTCCGGAACTCTACTTCGGCATACGTCCGGTGCGGGCCGTCCTCTTCGGAGGCCATCCGAACCGAGGTGACGTTCCACCCGTTCTCAAGCAGAATCCCGGCCCGTCGGTCGGCTAGAAGGGTTTCGAGCACCGCCGTGACGTTGCCGGTGAAATTTCCGGGGTCATGCACGGTGATCTCCGGGAGGTTGAGGGCGATCGAGGTATTTCCCTGCCCGTAGTAGAGGGGCGGGGCGGGCGTGGTGTTCTCCGATGCGTTAACCTCCACGGAATCGGTGCAACCGACCCCGAACACCAGAAGGATCACGGTAAACAAGAGAAGGGAGGTCTGTTTCACGCTATCACCATCAGGGTATGGTATCGCGCCGGGATTGCCGGGCCTTCATGCATCATCTCACTGCCTCTTCCGGCCGGGGAGGATCAGCAACGCTCCCATGAGCGAGAGAACCCCGACTGCGGGACCGAACCCCGGGACCGTCCGTGGCAGCGGTTCCAGTTCCAGGTCGAGTTCGTTCGTCAGGTTCTCGAAGACAACCTCGCGCCGGAGGGATGAATAACCCTCCTTCTCGATCGTGACGGTCTGCCGGTACCCGGGTGCATCTTCTACCAGGTAGCCGCCGTTCTCCCCCGTCACGGCCGTCACCGAGAGAGGTTCGTCGTCGAGCCTAAACACTGACTCGAACCGCACCAGCGCACCCGGAACCGGGCTGCCGCCGGCATCCGTCACCCTGCCCGAGACGGCGATCGCCGGCGGCGGCGGGATGCCGATACGGACCGTCACGTTCACGGTCTTCTCGGCCCGGTGCCTGCGGTTGTCCGTTGCCGTGACGGTGATCGTGTTCTCTCCGGGAAAGACCGGCACGGAGCAGGAGAACGTTGCCCCGTTCCCGCACCAGATCTCCTCTGCTCCGCTCAGGATATTCACGCTCCGCACGCCCAGAGGGGCGTGGACCTCCCCGGCGACGATGATATGGGGCGGAACGACGTCGATCCAGCAGTCGGCACCCTCACCCGGGGAGGTGATGTTGATGGTGATCGGGTCCTCGACGGACGCCGGACTCTCGTCGATGACGGTAAGGATGAGGTCCCCGGCGGTGTCGAGGACGAACGTCCCGTTGTCGCGATGATAGACCCGGGAGTTGTTCGGGAGCTGGTGCAACCGGGTGCAGGGTTTCTCGACGCCGCCGGGGGTGGGGACTTTTGCGGAGAGGTCGTCGCTGATGGAGAGCAGGTGGTTGCCGTCCTTATCGAAGACCAGCGTCCTCCCGTCTGCCGTATGGACGATGATCGAACCGAACGGTATCCCGGTGGTCCCGCTCCCGTCCCATTCCGGCTGAAGGGTCAACACCCCGGAGACGGCGATCGTCTCGATCGACTCGTTCACCTTCAGGTCGGGGACGACGTACCGGTCGAGGTCGATCCCTCCGCCCGCCCCTGCTGCCGGGACGATCGCGAGCAGCATTGCTAGGAGCAGGAAGGACGCCAGTATTTCGATTTTTTCACTCATTTGCTTTCCTCAGGTTTTATCACGGCGTAGGTATCCCCCGGATGCACGGAGCCCCTTTGCCTCCGGATACGCGGGATGCATCAACCGGGAACGGGTGGACCCACGCAGAAGAGCCGGCCTCAATCCCCTCCGGCCACATCAGTCCCGGTAAACCGTCCCGACCCGGTAGTACCGGCCCTCGTACTCGAAGTACTTCCGCTTGCCGGTCTCGCTATCGAAGATGTAGGTGTCGATCGTCTCCTGGTGGATCTTCTCCGGGTACTCCACGCTCCCTACCAGTCGAATATCCCCGGACATATACGGCCCTCCCTCAGCGTTATGCCCCTCACCCCGGAGGAGCGCATCCAGAACCGGCAGCTCCCTGAACGTCTCCTCATCGAGGCGGATGACGATACCCTCCCGGGCCGTCTCCTCCGTGACTTCATAGAGCAGGAGTTCGTCGGGCGGGATGGTCGCGGCGATGTAGGAGGCGACAACGACGTAGCAACCGAGCAGGAGGACCCCGGCGACCACGACCGCGATGAGGTATCGCTTCAGCCGGGTGCTCTTTTCAGGGTGAGACGGAGTCATCGATTCTCCTCATGAACGGCTGAGTTTTCATCCATCTGCCCTCTTTTCGGGGTGTTCTCCCGGTCCTGTGCAGACTGCATGGGTGAATCTGCGCTCCGGGATACCGGTACCCATACGGGAGAGGTCGACGCCCTTCTATAAACGATCTCTGTGACGCGCGTCTACACGTCGGGCCTGTCGGACAGGCCCTGATCCTGAAAGAGGAACCCCTCATATCACGGTCACGTCGTCACAACCACGTAGTACGCCCCTTCGTACTCCAGGTGCGGGTACACCCATGTCTCCCGGTCGGGGCCGTAGGCATCCTGGAGCGCCCTGCTCTCCGCATACGAGACCCGGACACCCCCGATGAAGCGTCGGTCGCCGGCGCCCCACTCCCACGCAGAAGGGTTCCGTTCCCCGCCACGGATGACCACATCGAGCGCCGGGTGGTCGACAAAGTCCCGCTCGGTCAGGGGGACGACCACGTTCTCTCCCGGCTCCACCCTCTCCATGACGTAGAGCATCGGCTGCCCGCCCGAACTCTCGTAGGCGTAGAGTATGAGGGCATCGGCGAGCATGAGGCCGAGCGCGACGGCGACGATGCCGGCAAGAACGCAGGCGAGAATAAGCCCCACCGTTTTGAATTGGTTGCCGGGTTCCGGTTTCCTATCTTCTTCCATTCCTGTTGCACCTGTTTTGACCCGATCTTAGTGGAGTAGAACGCGGGTGACGTAGTACACTCCGTCGTACTCGAGGTATGGCGCGCCCTTTGTATACACACCACAGGACTCGGTGAGCACGAGGCATTCGACCCCCGTCATCGGGACCGACGCGTATTTCGGCATGTTGGGGTTGCTGTTGGCCTCCCGGATCGCGGAGGCAAGCACCGGGTGCTGCTTCAAGTCCCGGTCGGTCAGGTGGACGACGGATGTGTTCTGCAGATCTTCTTCCCCGACTACTTCCACAGTCAACTCCTGCGGAAGACCGTCGATTCCCGTGATCAGGGCAACGAGGGCGGTATACGTGAGCATAACCGTCGCGACGAGGATGACGACGCCGATGAACGCGAAGATCCCGACAACAGCCAGACGTCTGTCGATGTCAGGTCCCATACGACCACCTCGTCCCCGGAGCGGTCTGTCCGTCACGCATCAAGAGTCGACCCCCTGTCCGGGGAACCCACCGGTACCTGCCGGGGGTGGACCCGGCGGCGGCCAGAAAGGTCTCCCGTCCGGGTAGTACACCCTCTCAGCCTTGACGAGGTCGCGGAGCGTAAAGATCGTGCAGCAGTAGGTACCCACCAGTACGGGAGCGGACCCTCCCGGGGCATCGGCGGAACCACCCTTTGCCGCGTGCAGGACGTCGATACTATACCAGGGTTCTGTCGTGTTGAACACAACGCTCTTTAAGGGGATGATCTCGCCCCGGTGCAGGGCGTAGAGGTCTCCATAGCCGGCATCGTACGCCAGGCCTCCCCACTGCGAATCGACGTCGACGATCAATCCCCCGCTCTCACCGGCCAGCTCCCGGTAGGGAATCCGTTCGATCTCAGCGAAAAGGGTGAGCGGATGCTCTCCGAGAGGCGCTCTGTCGACCTCCAGGGCTTCCCAGGTCACTCTCCCCGTCGAACTCGCCGCAACCCGATACCAGCGGCGGAGACCTTTATCGTCTCCATAGAACTCGAAGTTCAATCGATCGACCGCCCCGCCCCCGTCGGTCACGAGCCTGAAATCTCCAAGGATTGCCGTCGAGTTCTCAACTCCAGTTCGGCCCTCTACGATCGCCCACATCTCCGAGAGCGGGAGGCCGTAGATGTTCTGCCGGAGGGAGGGGGCGGGGGGTTCGGGGTTATAGACGAGCACGACCGCCGCGACGAGGAGAACGACGCCGATGAACACAAGAACTCCTACGGCAATCAGGCACTTTTTACCAGGTTCCATGCAATCTTCTCCGATTCCGGCGCGGGCCAGACCGATCCCGCATACGCCGGGATGGGGGTTCCGGCAGCTAACGGTAAGAAGTCAACGTCCCTCTATAAATGATTTCTGTCACGATCCTCTACACGTCGAACCGCTTCGGGCCAATTGGTTCCCTGAGCGGGACGTAGTGAGCAAAAAGGGGGGAGGCGGGCACGGAGCGATGATAAAAGAGGGGTGTGCCCGGACTCAAAGGACGGTCAGAGGTCGTGCACGGGCACGCACCGGTTCTTCCCCGCATACGGCAGGACCGGCCCGGCGAGGTCGAGCCCGAGCGCCTCCCGGAGAACGTCCTCCATGGTGTCCACGGCCACGAACACAAGTTCGTCCCGGACATCTTCAGGCACGTCCTCAAGGTCCCGCTCGTTCTCCCGCGGGAGGATGACCTTCCTGATCCCGGCCCGGTGTGCGGCGAGAACCTTCTCCTTGATGCCCCCGACCGGCAGCACGGCGCCGGAGAGCGTCACCTCCCCGGTCATCGCGACCGTCGGGTCGACCGCTTTGCCGGTGACGAGGGAGGCGAGGGCCGTCAGGATGGTCACCCCCGCCGAAGGCCCGTCCTTCGGGGTCGCCCCCGACGGCACGTGGATGTGGATGTCGCTTGCGAAGAAGTCGAACCGGGTCAGCGTGGCCGCGAGCCTCGAGCGGATCAGGCTGAGGGATATCTGCGCGGACTCCTTCATCACATCCCCGAGCTGACCGGTGAGCGTGAGCCTCCCTTTGCCGGGCATGAACGTCCCCTCGATGAAGAGGATGTCGCCCCCGACCGGCGTCCAGGCGAGACCCGTGACGACGCCGGGCGGGTTCTCCTTCCGCGCCATGTCCTGCCGGACGGTCTCCCGCCCGAGGATCTCCGGGAGCATCTCCACCGTCACGACGTACGGAAGATCAGCGGTGCCCGAGACGATCTTCGCGGAGACGAACCGGGCAACCCGGGCGAGCTGCTTCTTGAGCGCCCGGACGCCCGCCTCCCGGGTGTAGCGGTCGATGATCACCGTGAGGGCGTCGTCCCCGACCTGGAGTTTATCCGCGTCAAGGCCGTGCTCCTCGAGCGTCTCCGGCAGCAGGTGGTCTTTTGCGATCGCGAACTTCTCGTTCTTCGTGTAGCCCGAGATCTCGACGAGCTCCATCCGGTCGAGGAGCGGCGCCGGGATGGTCGCGAGCGTGTTCGCGGTCGCGATGAAGAGCACGTCGGAGAGGTCGTAGGGGACCTCCAGGTAGTGATCCGTGAACGTGCTGTTCTGTTCGGGATCGAGGACCTCGAGGAGGGCGCTTGCCGGGTCTCCTGAGTATGAGACGGCGAGTTTGTCGATCTCGTCGAGGATGAAGACCGGGTTCTTCGTCCCGGCCCGCTTCATCCCCTGGATGATCCGGCCGGGGAGCGACCCGACGTAGGTCCGCCGGTGCCCCCGGATCTCCGCCTCGTCCTTGACGCCGCCGAGGCTGATCCGGACGTACTTCCGGCCCAGGGCGTCCGCGATGCTTTTGCCGAGGCTCGTCTTCCCGGTGCCGGGCGGGCCCGCGAAGAGGAGGATCGAGCCCTGCTTCTCCTCTTTGAGTTTCATGACCGCGAGGTGCTGGACGATCCGCTCCTTGACCTTCTCGAGGCCGTTGTGGTTGCTCTCGAGGATGCGGCGGGCCTCCTCGATATCGATGCTCTTCTTTTCCCCGACCGTCCAGGGAAGGTCGAGGAGGAGGTCTAAGTAGTTCCGGATCCCCTGGCTCTCGTGGTGCTGGCTCCCGCCCATCTCGAGTTTCCTGAGCTCGGCGAATGCCTTCTTCCGCACCTCGTCGGGCATCGTCGAACGCTCGATCCGCTCCCGGTAGCCACCGTCGCCGGAGGAGCCCTCGCCCCCGTTGAGCTCCTCCTGGATCACCCGGAGCTGCTCCCGGAGCATGGCTTCCCGGTTCGCCTTCCCGACCTTCTCAGAGGCCTTTTTGGCCACCTCGATCCGGAGGTTGATGCTCTCGTTCAGGTTCACCAGGAGCCGGAGGAACGCAGTGTAGCGCTCGCGCACGGAGACGGTCTCGAGGAGCGACTGCTTCGTTGCGAGGTCCACCGGCATGAAGGGCATGACGAACGCCATAACCTGGTCGACGGACTCCATCCTCTCGACGGGCCGGGTGAACTGTTCGGAACCCTGGAAGTTGCCGCTGATCTCATGGAGGGCCGCCTTGATGTCGCGGAGCATCTCCGCCCGGGCTTCCCCGTCGAGGTCCGGCAGATCCGGGAGCGGTTCGTGGATGGCATAGATCAGCCCGTCGTTCTCGAAGAGGGTTACGGCCTTCACCCGACGGGTTGCATGCGCAAAGATAAGATAGCCATCGTCCGCGGGCTGTACGTGCGCGATAGAGAGAAGGGTTCCGGTCGCGCAGAATGCGTCGGCTGGATCCTCCGAAGGCTCTGCGCCGCTCTTTACGGTCAGCCCGACCGCGGATGCCGACCCGTCGCTCTTCATGGCGGCGATCAGCGCCTCCCCGACGGCCGCCTCGACCTGGAGCTTCGTCCGGGTCTCCGGGTAGACCACGGTCTCGAAGAGCGGTATGACGATAGTCTCGCTGGTATCTGGTTGTGATAAGTGCATGGTGACTCCAATCATTTAGTTCGAATTTACCTAACTTTGTTGCCGGCCAAAAAAAATTACCTGACTTTCCTGAGGATCTCAAGGAGGAGATCCACTTCGGTCTCGTCGAGTGCCCGTACCATCCTCTCGATCATCCGGTTCAGGGCGTTCTGCTCGGCGTTTGCTATCATCCGCCCCTTCTCGGTCAGGCGGATGTACACGACCCTGCCGTCGTCGGGGGACTTCTGCCGGTAGGCGCACTCCATCCGGACGAACCTATCGATCATCTCCGTGACGGTGGGTTTTGAGGTCCTCGTGATCTCGGCAAGCCTGCTGAACGTCACGTCGCCGTGCCCGTCGATGGCCTTTAAGTAGGCGATCTGCTTCACCGTCATATCGGCAAGTCCGCATTCGGAGAAGATCTCGTCGGAACACACATTTTTGATGGCGATCAGGCGATCAAATACCTCGACCAGATGCTCGACCCTTGCCGCCATTGCTGATTCCTAATTAATTAGGGCCGACCTAACAATAAAGGTTGTGGTCTGGATACCCGATCGCGGACTCCGGCGACCGCACGGTTCACCCCAGAGGAGGTTCGCCCCGGGGAAAGGAGCACCTTTGCCTGCCACGGAGAATCGTTAACGTTCACGGGGCTATGCCGGTGTCTCTGTCCGGTCCCGCCTTCCACAGGGCCTTCACGAACCCGCCGGACCCGCCCCATCACCCGGGACCGCCACAACTGCATGGCCGAAGCCGGGGTCGGCGGAGGCAGGCGGCCACAGGGTGGCTATGGATATCACACCCCGGGCAAACGCCGGGAAGACCGGAAGGAAAGCCTGCAGGTCTTGATCATACTCCAGGCGTTATAGGCTCAAAAGGCTCACCCCAGCTGTTCCGGCGGTATGTTACAGGCTCCACAGGAATTTTTCCAGTCTTCCCCGGCGGGATCTGCTCCACAATCGAGACGAGGTAGTCGGGCCTGTGCTCGCCGGAGGTTGTGCTGCTGAATATGGTGAAGTTGATACTGACCAGGATAGGGTCCGGATCGCCCGATATAGGGTGGAGCGAATCCGGGATGATGATGTATGGAGAGTCATCCGAGGTGTTCCCCGCTTCAGAGAACCTTGAGGATCCCGGCACAAACCCGCCCTCCCGTATCTCCTCTAGCGAGAGATCTCTTGAGAAACCCCCTAATTTAGCGGCAGAGATGTCTGTGAGATTTGTACCGGGCAAACGCAGTGCGAGCATCTCTTCATCCTCTGTCGTAATGGGCAGGGGAGTACAGTTATCAGAGGTCATCCGCTGGAGGTCCTCTTCGGAAAAGACCGGTGACCCCCCGATTGCAGGAACGGGAACAACAATCTCCGTCACCGGATCTCCCTGGTAATCGGACAATCCGGTAATGGAAACGACGTATGAGTAATGTCCCGAGTAATGCCCCGATACCATCTGAGCCTGATGATAGTGGACGAGAATGTTCCCGCCGATGGCAACAATTGCGATCACGAGAAGCGAGACGCCGATGACTTTGCCTAAAAAGGAGATTATTGAGGGGACCATCTTCCGTTCATTTCCTGAGACTCACCCTGCAACGTTATCCGCAGGACCGGAAGAGTACATAGTCCAGAGGGGGCGACTCCCACGGCCCGGCGGAGGAGGGTCCACCCGGGGACGTCCATCAGAAGTAGATACCCCCGGCAGTAACATAGTATTCGGCCGGCACCGGGATAAACCCGGACTCTGTGCCTGGCACGGTCATATCCACCGTCGTCGTCCAGACGTTCTCTTTTATCAGGTGCTTTATACCTCCGCCTCCCTGGTACCTGAGGTTAAACGAGACCGGGGCCGCATCCTCCGGCGACGGGACGAAGCCATCGAGAAAGATGACGGTGGTGTAGGTTCCGCTCATAGACCGGGTAAACTCAGCGACGCTTGCGTTGTCCGGGGTTGCGAGGACCGGCATGAGCAGCCGTGGTTCTTCTTTCGTCTCGAACTCGCCGGTCGGTATGGAGATATCCTGCGCGTAGCCTTCCGTCGTCGTGAACGCGATCATCTTCCCGTACTGCGTCTCCCGGACCGCCGCCCGCCACCCGGCGGGCTGGCGAACGCCGAACGCCTCGAACATCACCAGCTCGCCCTTCGCGTTTGCCGGAACCGGGATCATGACCATGGCGGTGCCGTTCACGGCAAGACCGGAGAGACCGGTGATCCTGATCTCGTAGGAGTTGTTCGGCATGGTCGTCTCGACGAACCCTACAGCAAGGAAGAGCAGGAAGACCACCACGGCGAGGATGGTGAGCGCTATCAGCAGGTTCAGTATGGTTTTTTTGGTATTGTTACGTCGCTCGTCCATCCCCTCACCATTGCCCGGCCGGGTGGGTCCTGTGAACCCAGAAGGCCGGTATCTACGTATGAGAAATCGACGTTCCTCTATAAACGATTTCTGTCACACTTATCTACACGTCGAGGCGTTCTGAACTGTTTTGCTCCCGAGATGGTGTCGCAACCGGCCGGGGATTCATGCTATGCCGTTAGTAGGGAAAACCATGCGGCAGAGAAGGGTCTGATACCAGGGGTAGGTCACTCCTACTGTTATGGAATTCTTCCAGACGGCATCCTCTTGGCAGTAGCACACGATCAGACTGGATACGTGCTGAACCGGGCGGTCAGGGTGTCGTCACAGATGGTCAGGACCACCTCGCTGCCTTCGGTAAGGGACGCGATCGATCCATAGAGGTAGACCCGGAAGATCGCGACGATGAGGGCGGCATCGACCGCTTTTCTCGATGACGATTCTTCCCCGCTTCGTATCCTCCCTCCACATTTCCCCGACCGGAGAGCAAGACAGAAGATGTTCGTGAGGGTGGGGTCAGTCAGAGGCTCCTTTCGTCCACACCCCATGGCGGGATCAAGGTTAGGAAACCATTGAGGATGGCGGTAATGGCAAATATCCGCTCACAAGGAGAAAAGCAGCGACAAAATAGAATCACCAGGAGATTGCAATTGAACCTCAGAGTTCCTTTGACGATAAATTCTCCGTGCATTGTCGTGAGATGCATCCCCATGGTTTGTATCGGATGAGAACCCCAGCATTGCCTCGTAGGCGTGCTGCTCGCCGTCCCCCACCCCGTAGAAGAAGAGCCATATCACCCGGACCGCGCCGTCCCCGGCGAGATCGACTTCCAGCCGTCGTAGCACCGCCGACTCGTTCTCGACACCGGTCCCCTCGACGGCGATCTCCCAGAGGTCCAGGGCGGCCGGACGGTATGCCGGGATTCGAGATGTGTAGTATTCTCGATGCGGGTAACATCGGGGGCCTCCGGTAAGACGAAGAAGTGCATGCCGGCATAGACGATTGTTATTCCCACGATAACGGCAAAGATTGGTCTCATCATCCGGGGTTCTCCGGGCCGGCGGAACACGTGTGGTCCAAACCTGTATGGGGCCGGCCGGCCTTGAAATTTCCGAAACGGACCCGGGAACACCGGGATACATCGTGCTGCATGCTCCTCGCACTCGCCTCGCGGTGCAGTCCGGTGGCCCTCACAGGAACGCCAGATACAAGAAATAACCCCCGATCGCGATGATCGCGACACCGACGATCCGGTCGAAGACCTCGCCGCTCACCCTCGCCTTCTCCTTGACCTTCTTCCCGAGCGCACCCCCGAGCGAACTGATCACGATGAGAGGGATCGAGAGCCCCACGGCATAGACAAGGATCGTGAAAAGCCCCTCGATGGCCGTCTGGTAGAGCGCGATATAGGTCAGGACGATGAGGAGCATCGGCGCCCCGCGCCCCACGGTGATCGCCCCGAACGAGAGCCCGAGCAGGAACGCCCCCGTGACGGAGTAGGAGATGGGCGCCCGGAAGAAGTTGAAGATGCTCCGTATCGGCGGTTTGTAGACGTGCAGGAGCTGCAGCCCCATAAGGATCATCAGCACCCCGCCGATGGCCCACGCGATGGTATCGTTGAGGAAGAGGAGGTACTCCCCGAGGTATCCCGCGACCGCTCCGAGCGGCAGGAGGACGAGGATGGTCCCGAGTGAGAACGACACGGTCAGTTTGAGGATGTTCGCGAGCGAGAGGTCCGTCTTCTGGCTCGTCAGGTAGCCTATCAGCCCAAGGCACAGGACACTGTTGCACGGACAGATGCCGGCGACGAGGCCGAAGACGAAGACCCCGAGGACCGAGGGGTCGAAGGTTGCCACGAAGAGAGATAGGGGTGCAACAGGAATATACCTGTGGCCCCGTATCCCCCGCCGGACTCCTGGAGTGTTGCGGCTGATATCCCGCACCACCTTCGCGCTTCCCACCTCCGGTGCTCCTGCTCCGGACGTCCGGAATACCACAGGTCGCCCGGGATAGGGTGCAGGGACAGGGCCTCTCGCGTTGACGCGAAGGCCGCGAAGGGGAGGGGCCTACAGCCATATCGTTCTTCGCGGGCCTCCGCGTGAGGCAGCACGGGGTGTGGAGACACCGGCTGCCGCAGGGCATCACTCCGGGGAAGAGTGCGCTGCCTGTTCCGGGGAACTCCCACCGGAGGCATTTAGAGAGGTATTTCAGAGCGGAGGTCCTATATTCCTGGAACATCAATGGTCCCCTGGGAAATAGTATTCGCCGTCGTACCCGGCCTGATCCTCTTCTTCTATGGGATAGAGAACTTTTCCCGGGAGATTCTCGCGGTCGCGAAAGGCAGTTTCGCGAGGATCCTCGGCAGGGTGACCGAGCGGCCGATCCTCGCCGCGCTTCTCGGCGCCGTCGTCACCGCCCTCGTCCAGTCGAGCGCGGCGACGACGATCATCACCGTCAGTCTCGTCAATGCCGGGACGCTCTCGTTCACCCAGAGCCTCGGGATCATCATCGGCGCAAGCGTCGGGACGACCATCACCGCCCAGCTCGTCGCCTTCAAGATGACGGCGTTCGGGCAGGTGCTGATCCCCGTCGGTTTTCTCGTGGGGGTCTTTGGGCGGCGCTACCGGTTCCTCGGGAAACCCCTCTTCTACTTTGGTCTTGTCTTCTTCAGTTTAAACCTCATCTCTACGGCGCTCGTACCGTTTCAGAACAACCCCGAGATCATCGGCCTCGTCGCGCAGTTCTCGGCGCTCCCGCTCGCCATCCTGATCGGGTTTCTCGTGACGACCATGGTGCAGTCGAGCGCTGTCACGACCGGGCTTGCCGTCGTCCTCGCCCAGCAGGGGCTGCTCACCCTCCCGCAGGCGATCCCGCTCATCCTCGGCGCACACATCGGTTCGACCACGCCGACCCTCATCGCCTCCTCCCGGATGAGCCTCCACTCCCGGAGGGCAGCGGTGGCCCACTTCACCCTCAACCTCGGGGGAGTGTTCCTGATCCTCCCGTTTATTGTGCCGTTTACCGAACTCGTGATGACGATCGGCGGGACCGAGGCGCAGATGGTGGCAAACGCACACCTTCTCTCCAACCTGATCACGGCGACAGTCTTCCTCCTCTTCATCGGGCGGTTCGGGCAGCTTGTCACGTGGCTGGTGCCCGGGAGCGAGCCCGAGATCCTGATGCGGACGCGCCACCTTGAGGACGGCGTTCCCGACGATACGCATCTTGGTTTCGAGTTGATCCAGAAGGAACTCAAGCACGCCCACGAGGTCACGCTCGACCTCTTCCGCGCGGCGATGACCTATGTTGCGACGTCAAGGGAGGCGGACTACCAGATGGTCGAGAGGCTCAAGGAGCTCAACAGCCACCTTGATAGGAGGATCGGGCAGGCCCTCCGGGAGATCTCACGAAGACAGTTAACGGATCGGGAAGCGACCGAGGTGGTCTTCCTTGTCCGGATGTCAAACGATATCGGGCGACTCGGTTATCTCGGGGCAGATCTCGGGAAATTCTTCCGGAGAGCATCCCGGAATGGAAACGGGGCTCTCACCGTTCTCGCACAGAAGACGGAGAGTGTCTACCGGATCCTTGATGAGAACATCGTCGGACTCGGGCACCTTTTCCCGGTGATCGAGGATGATACCGTCGTGGAACTCCGCGCCCGGGACGCCGAACTCCAGCGCGCCATCAACGGGCACTACCGCGAGCAGCTCATCAGTCTCCGCGGGGAGGGTAATGCCGCGGACAGCCGCTACCTCGAGGTCCTCTCCATCATCGAGGCGGCGAACGCCAAAGTACGGGATCTGCGCAAACTTGCCGAGCAGTACTCACTCGAGAAGAAGAGTGAACCGACGTCACTCCGGGTGGAGGACCCGCTTCCTCTGCGCCACCCGGTAGCCGGAGACGACGAGAAGAGAGTCGCCGACCTCCCGGTCGAGCGCCGGGTCCCCGGAATCGACGTACAGAAGGGGTGTCCCGGCGAGTTTCCCGGGCGTGGCGACCACGATCAGGTTCCGTAGCCCCGCCTTCCGGAGCACACCCGGGCTGATCTGCTGGTTCCCTCTCCCGAGGACAAACCCCTGGGCGCCGATGGGGCTCACGACGATCTTTGCCTGCGGATACCTGTCAAGAAGGGCAAGGAGCGTCCGCTCGTCGGCGTCGCGGGCGACGACCTCCCCGTTCCTGACGGCGTCGACCCCAAGCAGCGTCGGGGCAAGGCCAAGCCGCTCCATGACCCGGGCCGTCGTGCTTCCGGCGCCGACGATGTAGAGTGTCTCCGGGAGCATGACCTCAGCCATGAACGCGGCGATATCGTCCTTTGCCCGCTCTTCGTCCTGCTGCTCAAAGACCTGCTTTCCCCCTTGAGTCCGCTCCGGAATGTAGGGGACGCAGGCATATCCGTAGAGCCGGGCGGCGAGACGGCCCGAGCGGTAGGCCTCCTCGTCGACGTCCATGACCTCTGAGTCCCGGCAGGCGACCTGTCCGGCCTGCCGGATGAGGTCGGCCGCCGCCGCCGGGTTGACCGCAAAGACCGCCGAGTACATCTTCACCCCGGCCGGGATCCCGAGGACCGGAACCGTTCGGCCGACGACGTCGAAGACGTCCCTTGCCGTCCCGTCCCCGCCGCAGAAGACGACGAGATCGACCCCGGCATCGAGGAACGCCCGGCACGCGGCCTTTGTGTCGGCGGCGCTCGTCGACCCCTCTGGCCGGTAGAGGATGGTGTAGCGGTCGATTCCTGCACCGGTGAGGGCGTCCTCGCCCATCGGCGCGGCACAGGTACACCACGCGATATCGTCTTTTTTGAGGAGGGAGAGGGCCTGCACCGCCCGGCCGCGGGCACGGGGAACCGCCCCGCGCCGGAGCGCCTCCTCTGTCTGCCCGTCCGTCCCCGCAAGCCCCACAGCACCGCCCATCCCGGCGATGGGGTTGATCAGAAACCCGACGGTCTTCTTCATCCCTCAACTCTTTCCCGCCGGAGCATATCAGGACCGGGGTCGGGGGCGAGCGCATCCCGCATTGCCCTTATCGCCGCGTGGAGGGCTTCGCAGATCCCGGCCTCATCGCCGGGATGCTCTTCGATGATCCTGACAAGCGCGCTCCCCACGATGACGCCGTCGGCCCCGGCGGCTGCGACCGCACGGGCGTGCTCCGGGCGCGAGACCCCGAACCCGACGGCGAGCGGAAGGTCCGTCTTCTCCCGGACCGCGCCGACCAGCCCGGCGATACCGGGGGAGAGCCGGTCGCGCTCGCCGGTAACCCCCTCAAGCGATATGAGGTAGACAAACCCGGAGGCCCCCTGAAGGATCGCGCGCTGCCGCTCCGGCGACGTCGTCGGGGCGATGAGGACAATCCGGTCGACGCCGTGCCGGAGGGCGGACGGCGCGACCTCGCCCGATTCCTCGGCGGGAAGGTCGACGATGAGGACGCCGTCCGCACCGGCGGCCGCGGCCTCCGCGAAGAACCGGTCGACCCCCCGGCGGTAGACGATGTTATGGTAGGTAAAGAGGACGACCGGGAGATCAGGCGCATACTCCCTGACCTGCCGGACGAGCGAAAAGACGTCGTCCGGCGTGGTGCCCGCCCGGAGGGCACGCACATGCGCCCGCTCGATCACGGGGCCGTCCGCCACCGGATCCGAGTAGGGGACGGCGATCTCGAGGAGGTCGACGCCCGCATCGATCATCGTCACCATCACCCCAAACGACTCCCTGATACCGGGGTCTCCGGCGACGGTAAAGCCGATGAAGACCGGTCTTTTACGGGCAAAGAGCCCGGCAATCCGGCTCATCTCAGACCTCCGTGAAGATTCGCGACGTCGGCGACATCCTTGTCGCCCCTCCCCGAGAGGTTGACGATCATGATGCCGTCCCGGTCGAGGTCGCCCGCCGCCCGGAGAGCGTAGGCGACCGCGTGGGCGGACTCGAGCGCCGGGATGATCCCCTCGGTGCGGGAGAGGTACCGGAAGGCATGGAGGGCTTCGGCGTCGGTGACCGCCTCGTAGCGGACCCTCCCGGAGTCCTTCAGCATGGCGTGCTCGGGCCCCACGGAAGGGTGGTCGAGGCCCGCGGCGACGGAGTGCGTCTCAAGCGCCTGGCCGTCGTCGTCCTGGAGGAGGTAGGAGAGCGCCCCCTGGAAGACCCCGACCGAACCCCGCGAGAGCGAAGCCCCGTGACGGCCGGTATCGAGCCCTTCGCCGCCCGCCTCCACGCCGACCAGCGCAACGTCGTCGTCTGCAAACGGGTGGAAGATGCCGATCGCGTTCGAACCCCCGCCGACGCAGGCGACGACGGTATCGGGGAGCCGTCCCTCCCGTTCGAGCACCTGCCGCCGTGCCTCCCTGCCGATCACCGACTGGAAGTCACGGACGATCCGGGGGAAGGGGTGCGGGCCGACGCAGGAGCCGAGCAGGTAGTGGGTATCCCGGAGGTTCGCCACCCAGTCGCGCATCGCGGCGTTGATGGCGTCTTTGAGCGTCCGCGTCCCGGACGCGACCGGGACGACCCGGGCGCCGAGGAGCTCCATCCGGAAGACGTTGAGCGCCTGGCGCCGGGTATCCACCTCGCCCATGTAGACCTCGACGGGGAGGCCGAGGGCCGCACCCGCGATCGCCGTCGCGACGCCGTGCTGCCCGGCCCCGGTCTCGGCGATGAGCCGTTTTTTGCCCATGAACCTCGCCATGAGCGCCTGGCCGAGGGTGTTGTTCAACTTGTGCGCGCCGCCGTGGAGGAGGTCCTCCCGTTTCAGGTAGACCCGGCACCCGAGGTCGCGGGAGAGGTTCTCGCAGTAGGTGAGCGGGGTCTCCCGCCCGGCGTACTCCTTGAGGTACCAGCCGAGTCGGCGGGAGAACTCCGGGTCCGCCGAGACCCGGCCGTAGGTCTCCTCAAGCTCGATCAGCGCGCTCATCAGGGTTTCGGGCACGTACTGCCCGCCGTATACTCCGTATCGTCCTGCTTTCATAGCTCCGTCGTCCTGCATGCTTTCACGAACGCTCTCACGAGACGCTCATCCTTGACCCCCGGCGCCGTCTCGACGCCCGAGCAGACGTCGACGGCGTAGGGCCGGACCGCCCGTATCGCCCCGGCGACGTTCCGGGGGTCGAGCCCGCCCGCGAGGATGACCGGCACCCGCGATGCCGTCACGCATTCCCGGGCATACTCCGGGTCGAACGCCCGTCCGGTGCCGCGGCTGCCGTCGACGATCACCGCGTCGCAGTCGTCCCGGATAGCGTCGCCGGGCGAGAGCATCCGGATGACCCGCACACCTGCGTCCCGGGGCAGTTCCACGTCGCCTCCCACCTGCACTGCGTCCGGGCGCGAGAAGAGGATCGCCGCGAGATCGTCCTGCCGGTCGGTCGACGTGACGGCGACCGTGGTCATGAACGGCGGGACCGCCGCAAATATCTCCCGTGCCCGATCCGGTGTCACGACTCGCGGCGAGGGGCTCGCGAGCACCACGCCGATCGCGTCGGCCCCGGCCGCCGCGGCCAGAAGTGCGTCGCTGACCGTGGTGATCCCGCAGATCTTTACGCGAATACGAATCCCTCCAGCTTCTTCTTCCGGTCCCGCGCCGACATCAGGGCGGACCCGATCAGGAACGCATCGCAGTGCCGGGCGAGGCTCCTGACGTCGCAGGGCCAGGTGATGCCGCTCTCCGAAACCACGGTCACCCCCGCGTCGCGTGCCGCCCCCGCGACGCGGGCCGTCGTCGAGAGGTCGATCGTCAGCGTCCGAAGGTCGCGGTTGTTGATCCCGATGAGGTCCGTTTCGGTGGCAAGAGCACACTCCATCTCGCTCCGGTCGTGGACCTCGACGAGCGGCTCAAGGCCGAGCGCGAGTGCCGCGTCGACGAACGCAGGGAGGCGGTCCCCGAGCACCCGGGCGATCAGGAGGACGGCGTCGGCGCCGAGCGCCCGGGTCTCCACGAGCTGGCGTTCGTCGATGATGAAGTCCTTCCGGAGGACCGGGACCGTTACCGCACGCCGCACCGCGACGAGAGACCCGGTGCTCCCCGAAAAGTAGGCCGGTTCGGTGAGCACCGAGAGCCCGGCGGCCCCGGCTGCGGCGAACTCCCGGGCGATCGCTTCGGGGGTGGAGCCGTCGTGGATCCTGCCGCGGGATGGGGAGGCATACTTCACCTCGGCGATGATCGCGTGCCTGTCCCGGCACGCCCGTATCGCCGCACCAAGGCTCCGGTGAGGCATTTCCGCGGAATCGGCCGCAGGAAGAGGGTCGAGACTGTCGAGGCGCGCCCTCGTCGACCTGACGATCTCGTCAAGGATCATGCCGCGCCTCCGGTCGCCTCGATCAACCGGTGCAGCCTGTCAAGCGCCGCCCCCGAGTCGATCGACGCCTCCGCCAGGGCGACGCCCCGGGCGACGTCCATGGCCTTTCCGCCGAGGTAGATCGCCGCCCCGGCGTTGAGGAGGACGATCTCCCGGGCGGGACCGCCGTCTCCCGAAAGGACACAGAGGAGGATCCGGGCGTTCTCCTCCGGCCCGCCGCCCCGGAGGGCGTCGACGGGCGATCGCGGGATCCCAAACTCGGTGCAGTCGAGGGTGTAGGTCCGGACAGCGCCGTCCCGGAGCTCCGCGACGGTCGTCGGCCCGGCCGTCGCGATCTCGTCGAGACCGGCGCCGTGGACCACCATCGCCCGCTCCACCCCGAGGTCTCCGAGCACCCGGGCGACCGGGACGGTCAGGCGGGGGTCGTAGACGCCGAGGAGGTGCGCTCCGGCGCGGGCCGGGTTCGTGAGGGGGCCAAGGAGGTTGAAGACCGTCCGGATCCCGATCTCCTGCCGGGCCGACCGGGCGTACTGCATCGCCGGGTGGTAGGCCGGCGCGAAGAGGAAGGCGATCCCGGCGGCCGCGAGGATCTCCGGGATCCGGTCGGGCGGGATCGCGACGGAGATGCCGAGCGCCTCGAGGACGTCGGCCGAGCCGCACCGGCTCGACACGCCCCGGTTCCCGTGCTTTACGACGGAGACTCCCGCACCGGCGGCGACGAACGCGGCCGCGGTGCTGATGTTGAACGTCCCCGCACCGTCGCCCCCGGTCCCGCAGGTATCTACCCGCGCCTCCGGCGCCGGGAGGGAGACGGGGACGGCGGCCGCCCGCATCGCCCGGGCGAACGCCGCGATCTCCGCGACAGTCTCCCCCTTCATCCGGAGCGCCGTAAGGAACCCGCCGATCTGGGCCGGGGTCGCGGCGCCCCGCATGATCTCCTCCATCACCCCTCCCGCCTCGACCGGGGTGAGGTCCGTGCCCGAAGAGACCCGGGCGATCGCTTCCCGGATCATGCCCCGCCCCCCGTGCCGGAGAGGAAGTTTGCCATCAGCCGGTTCCCGTCCGGGGTGAGGATGCTCTCGGGGTGGAACTGCACCCCCTCAATCGGGAACTCCCGGTGCCGGACGCCCATGACCGCCCCGTCGTCGCTTCGGGCCGCCACTTCGAGGCAGTCCGGGATCGTAGCCGGGTCGATGACAAGCGAGTGGTAGCGGGTCGCGATGAGGGGGTCGGGTATCCCCGCGTAGATCCCCGCACCGTCGTGCCGGACGACCGACCGCTTCCCGTGCATCGGCCGGGCGGCCCGGGCGATGCGGGCCCCGAAGACAAGGCCGATCGCCTGGTGGCCGAGGCAGACCCCGAGCGTCGGGACGGTGCGGCTGATCGTCGCAAGGACCTCCCCGTAGAGCGTGAAATCCCGGGGGTGCCCCGGCCCGGGCGAGAGGACGACACGGTCGAAGGACCCGGAGCAGATCCGGTCGAACGGGGTGTCGGTCTTCACCACGACCGGTTCCGCCCCGAGCATCCCGATCTGCTGGCAGAGGTTGAACGTGAAACTCCCGTAGCTGTCGATGACGAGCACCCGCATCATACCGGCACCTCCGCGCCGAGCGCCGCAAGCATCACCCGCCCCTTGTCCCCGGTCTCGGCCCACTCCCGGCCGGGGTCGGAGTCGGCGACGATCCCCGCCCCCACCTGGACGGAGGCGACGCCGTCCTGCACGACGACCGTCCGGATGGCGATCGCAAGGTCCATCGTGCCGGAAAACCCGAGATAACCGACGGCCCCGGCGTAGATGCCCCGCCGGAGCCCTTCCACCTCGTCGATGATCTGCATCGCCCGGACCTTCGGGGCGCCCGAGACGGTCCCCGCCGGGAAACAGGACCGGAGAACGTCGAACCGGTCGCACTCCGGGCGAAGCCTGCCCGACACCGTGGAGACGATGTGCTGGACGTGCGAGAACCGCTCGACGGTCATGAACCCCGCCACCGAGACACTCCCGAAGGCGGAGACCGCCCCGACGTCGTTTCTCGCGAGGTCGACGAGCATGATGTGCTCGGCCTGCTCCTTCTCGTCGGCAAGGAGTTCGGCCGCGAGCCTCTCGTCCTCGGCCGGGGTCCGCCCCCGCGGCCGGGTGCCGGCGATCGGGACCGTCGTCACGTCCCCGTTCTCGACCCGGACGAGCATCTCGGGGCTGCTCCCGGCGACCACGAGATCCGAGAAGTCCAGGTAGTACATGTAGGGGCTCGGGTTTCTTTCCCGCAGCTGCCGGTAGACGCCGAACGGGTCGCCCCTGACGGGGCAGGTAAGCCTCCGGGAGAGGACCGCCTGGAAGATGTCGCCTGCGGCGATATGCTCCTTGATCCGGAGGACCGCGTCCGAAAACTCCTCCCGGGTGCAGGAGGACGACGCGACCCCGGAGGGGTCCGGGGCGGCCGGGGCGGCCGCGACGACGTCGCGTATCCGGGCGATCCTTTCGGCGACCGCGTCCCGGCACCGGCAGTACTCCTCTCCGGGGTCGGCCCCGTCGGTGAAGAGCAGGTTCCTGATGACCGCGAGCCGCCGCTCCCGGTGGTCGAGGGCGAGGCAGTCCAGCGCCAGCATGAGCCGGGCGACGGGTTCTTCCGGGTCCTCCGCCGCACCCGGCCGGACCGTGGGGTGGATCGACGAGACGAGATCGTAGGAGAAGTAGCCGGCAAGCCCTCCCGGGAACCGGGGGAGCGGCGAGGCGACGGCCCGGAACCGCTCCATGAACAGACGGACGGCGTCGACGGCATCGGCGGCCTCGATACCCCCGGCGATCTCGCGGATACGCCGGTCGCCGGAGACGGTCAGGTGACCGCCCGCGGCCACGGCGACCGTCGCTGCCGGAGCGGTGCAGATGAACGAGTAGCGGGCGGCCTTCCCGCTCCCTTCGAGAGATTCCAGCAGGAACCCGGGGCCGTCCCGGAGGGAGGCGTAGAGGTCCGCCGGGGGATGGGGGGGAAGCGGAAGTTCGGCAAATACCGGGATGACGAGAGGCCGCCCGCTATCTGCCGCCGCGGCGGCGACCTCTCCGCATCCCGGCTCAGTGTTCAGCTCTCTTCGAGCACTGTCCATTCCACCGGCATCACCCCGTCACCGGCAACCGGGCGAGCGACTCTCTGATCAGCTCCGCCGGGTACTCGTAGTCGACGAGCTTCCCTGCAAAGTAGGCCTCGTAAGAGGAGAAATCGAAGTTTCCGTGCCCGGAGTTGTTGAAGAGGATCGTCTTTGCCTCTCCGGTCTCCCGGCACCGGACGGCCTCATCGATCGCGGCCTTCACGGCATGGGCGGCCTCGGGCGCGACGATGATCCCCTCCGTCCGGGCAAACGTCACGGCGGCGTCAAAGACCTCGTTCTGGAGGTAGGCGACGGACCGGATCACGCCGTCGCGGGCGAGGCGGGAGACGAGCGGCGACATACCATGGTAACGGAGGCCTCCGGCGTGGATCGCCGGCGGCACGAAGTCGTGGCCGAGGGTGAACATCCGCATGAGCGGGGTCAGCCCAGCGACGTCCCCGAAGTCGTAGGCGTAGAGCCCCTTCGTCAGGGTCGGGCAGGCAGCGGGTTCCACCGCGATGATGTCCGTGTCGGGACGTTTCCCCTTCATCTTGTCACCGGCAAACGGGAAGGAGAGCCCGGCAAAGTTGCTGCCGCCGCCGGCACACCCGATCACCACATCGGGGTAGGCATCCTCCACCGCGAGCTGCTGCTTCGCTTCCTGGCCGATGATCGTCTGGTGGAGGCAGACGTGGTTGAGGACGGAACCGAGCGCATAGTTGGTGTTGTCGTGGCTCGCCGCGTCCTCGACCGCCTCGGATATGGCGATGCCAAGAGAGCCCGGCGTATCGGGGTCGCGGGCGAGCACGGCCCGACCCGACCGGGTCTTCTCCGACGGGCTCGGGATGCACTTGGCGCCGTAGACCTGCATCATGCTTTTGCGGTAGGGTTTCTGCTCGCACGAACTCCGGACCATGTAGACGGTACACTCCATATCAAAGAGGCCCGTTGCAAACGCAAGCGACGAGCCCCACTGTCCCGCCCCGGTCTCGGTCGCGAGCCGCTCGATCCCCTCCTCGCGGTTGTAGTAGGCCTGCGGGATGGCGGTGTTGGGCTTGTGCGATCCCGGCGGGCTCACACCTTCCCACTTGTAGTAGATCTTCGCCGGGGTCTTTAAGGCCGCTTCAAGCCTTCTTGCCCGGTAGAGGGGGCTCGGCCTCCAGAGGGTGAGGATATCCTGGACCTCGCCGGGGATGTCGATGTAGCGCTCCGTGCTCATCTCCTGCCGGATCAGTTCCATCGGGAAGATGTGGCGGAGGTCGTCGGGGACCGCCGGTTTCCCGGTCGCCGGGTGGAGGGGCGGGTCCATGGGTGTCGGGAGATCCGCCTGGATGTTGTACCACCGCTTCGGCATCTCCCCCTCGTCAAGGAGGATCTTCGTCTGCATACTTCGTGGTGGGTTCTGGACACATATATACATTACGCATCAACAATGATCAGAACCGATTATTTTAGTGCAGCAAGGCCCGGGACAGGGCGGGGCCCGGATATGCCTCCACGAAAAAGAGTATATGGTCGTCCCGCCACTGGAAAGCGATGTACCTCCTCGCCCACGCCATGGTCGGCATCCTCATCGGGATCGTCCTCGCGGCGATCACGGGCGATCGGCGGATGGTCGCGCTCGGCGCCTTCGGGGCCGTGCTCCCCGACCTGATCGACAAGCCGCTCGGGCACATCGTCCTTGCCGGGACGGTCAACTACGGCCGAATCTACTTCCACGGCCTCACCATTCTCTTCCTGGTCCTCCTCGCCGGCCTCCTCATCTACCGCTACCGCGGCCGGATCGGCCTTCTTGTGGTGGCCGCCGGCATGGCGAGCCATCAGGTCCTCGACGGCATGTGGCGGCAACCCGTCGAGTGGTTCTGGCCGTTCCTCGGCCCTCTTCCCCGGCACGACTACCCCGAGGACTTCCTCCGGGACGCCATCCTGCGGGAACTCTCCCAACCGGGCGAATGGCTCTTCCTCCTCCTGATTGCCGGGCTGTTCGCCGTCCTTTACCGGCGGGAACTCGAGGCCCTCCTCACCAGGCTCGCAAACCCCGCAACCTGGAGGTTGCTTGTTGCCGTCCTCGGCCTCGCCGTCATCGTCGCACTGGCCGTGGGCGTGCGGCTCTTCCTGTGAGAGAAGACCTCTCGGCCGTCAACACCGCCGCTTCCGCCACCAGATCGCGGCATAGGTCGAGGTCCCGGGGAGAGCCAGCCCGCCGTCCTGCCGGGCGAGGTGTTCGCGGAAGTAGTCCCTGAGGACCTCCCGCTGCCGCGGGGACTTTACGCTCATCCGGGGAGCAAAGTGGTCGACCGCGTCCTCCACGGTCGCAAAGGTGGCCGCATCACCCATCGGGCGCATCAGGACGTTTGCGTAGATCCCCATAGCGTAGAGGACGTTGAAGAGGCAGTCGGCCTTCGGCCTCGGGTGGTACGGCGCCCCGTGCAGGTCTTCCCAGAGCGCGAGGTAAAGCCGTTCCCAGAGTGGTTCGTCGGCGAACCAGTAGAGGTGGACCGACCCGGACTCAGAGGCGGCCGCATTCATCGCGGCGAGAGCCGACCGGATATCGGGCATGGTAAGCGAGAACGAGGCGACCACCCGGTCGTAGGGCGGCGCGAGATCGCGGACAGGATCGACCTCCCCCCAGAGGCCGCGGAGAGTGGTGATCGTGGTGAGTCCTTCCCGCTCTGCCGCCGCCCGAAGCTCCGCGAGCATCCCCTCTGCGGGCTCGACCGCCGTCACCGAGGCGCCGGCCCGGGCAAGCGGCAGGGCGAGGGTCCCGGGCCCCGACCCGATATCCAGTACCCGGTCGCCGGGAGCGACGCTGAGATCCCGCAGGGTCTCGGCGACCCGGCGTGCATGATCGGACGCGAGACGGGCGGCGTACCGCCGGGCCTGTTCCCGGTCGCCCCAGAGATCGGCACCCTCCCGGAACGCCGGGGTCGACCGGTTCAGGGCGAGCTTCCTCCGCCAGACCTCGTCCCAGTCCGGGATGAGAAGATCCTTCATCAGACAGTCGGTCGCCTCTGAAGCGTAAGTAGGTATCCATACGCGCCCCGCGAGCATCCTGCGGCCCCAGAACACCCCAACCATTATATACGAGGGCGGAGAGTGGAATACCTGTGGTGAATAGTGTGACTGGCGAATCTATGCTCCAGATAACCGTCGATCAACTTGCGAGAACGCTCTGCGCGAGCGCCGTCCTCGGTGCCCCGGTCGAGGCCGGCGAGCGGGTCATCATACCGGTTGCCGAGTTCGGGTTCGGGTTCGGCGGCGGAGAAGGCACGGGAGGGGAGACGGCAGGCAAACAGAGCGGCGGATCCGGGACCGGCGGTGGAGGCGGCATAGCGGCTGTCGCCTTGATCATCGTCACCAAAGGCGTGCCCGGCCCCGAGGGGATCCAGGTCATCTCGCTGAAGAAGAAGAGCGAGATCGCCGAGGTGATCACGACGCTCGGGGAGACGGTCGGGCCGCATGTCGCGAAAGCGCTCGAGAAGGGCAGCGAGATGATGATGCAGCGTACCGGTAAACCACCCCGGGCACCGGAAGAGGGAAAAGAGATCCCGGTCAGCGGTGAGGAAGAGGCGTAAGGCTCTCTACCCCTCCAACCCATGGCCGCGACCCTCCTCTTCTCCCTCCTGCTCGCCATCGTCGTCATCCTCCTTGCGATTCTGCTTGCCCTGTACCTGGTCCCGGTGACCGTCTCGACGGTCGCCGACTGCAGGCGGGAGAGCCTCCGGGGGACGGCAACCGTAGCCTGGGGCATCGTGGGGGCGAGGGTCCGGGCCGACGAGGAGGTGCAGGCGTTCGAGATCCTCCTTGCCGGCCGCCCGGTCATGACCCGGGACCTCCGTGAGATGGCGAGAGCCCCGCCGGAGGAGGAGAAGGCGGAAGCACGGAGGCCGGCCCTTCCGGTGACGGAGTACATCGGCGCTGCCCGCGACCTCTGGCCCCATGTCCGGAGGATCCTTGCCGCCTTCTTCCGGTCCCTCTACCTTGAGACCCTCCGCGGGGAGGTCACCCTCGGCCTCGAGAGCCCCGCCGATACCGGCGTCATCTACGGTTACTGCACCGCCGTCCGCTACGCCCTCTGGCCGGCGGAGGCGATCGAGTTCGTGATGACCCCGGTCTTTGACCGCGAGGTCTTCGAGGGCACGTTCACGCTCCGGGCACAGATCCGCCGTCCGCTCCTGATCGCCATCCCGGTCGTGCGGGCTCTTTTGCAGAAACGGGTGCGACAGCGGCTCCGGCAGGTTTCGGGGAGGGGTGCTTGGGGTGCGTGAAGAGAGCGAGAGCCGCGGCCTCGTCATCGGGGGCGCCCGCAGCGTCGACGGCCGGTGCATCATCCCCGTCATCAGGGCGCTCGTGGTGTGCCGGGAGGGGGGTGCTGCGGTCAGCCTGACGCCGGTTGCGCTCATCGTCGCCGAAGGAGAGCACGAGTACCTCACCCTTCTCCCGGGCGCTTCCTGTTCAATCGGGGATGCACTCGGCACGCTCCGCGACGATATCGAGCGGGAAAAAGGGAAGTGCGCGGGGTAGCCGTCATTCGTGGCGGAGCGCCTGGATCGGGTTTAAGTTCGCTGCCTTCCAGGCCGGGTAGAGGCCGGAGGCCGCACTCGTCGCGACGCCGAAGGCCATCCCGAAGACGATGTAAAGAAGGCTCGTCGGGTTGAAGAGATAATCGGGGTTCCCGGCAAAGACCGCCGTTATCGCATACCCGGTGCCGAAGCTGAGCACGCCCCCGATGACGGCACCCACGACCCCGAGGATCAGGGCCTCGTAGATGAACATCCGCATCACCTCGCTCCGGCGGGTGCCGATGCTCCGCAGGACCCCGATCTCCTTGATCCGTTCGGTGACCGACATCAGCATCACGTTCAGGATCGAGACCCCGGCGACGATGAGCGATACCGCGCCGATGCCCATCAAAAAGACTGTGATCGACTCGGCAGCCGCAAAGACCTCCTTGAGGATGCCCCGGGTATCCATGACGTTGACGACATCCTCCCGCCGGTTCATCTTCTGCTCGATCGCCTCCTTGACCGCGTCGAGGTCGTTGACGTCGCGGACCTTCACGATGACCTGGTCGTACTTGTCCTTATCGTAGTGTCTCGAGTACCACGAGTAGGGCACGATGATGGCGTAGTCGGGGTTGATGTCAAACCCCATCCCCCGCTCTTCGAGCACGCCCACAACCCGGAGGGTCTCATTGCCGATCGTGGCCCGGGCACCGAGTTTGAGGCCGGTATCCTTGCTGTTCTCGGCAAGTTTCTTCCCGATCACACACCCGGAACCGGTATCCTTCGGATATGCTCCCGCCTCCATCTCGAGCAGGAAGGGGATATCCCTGGCCGGGATCGCATAGATCATGGCGCCGCTTTTGGCCTCGCCCACGGTTACCGTGTCGAAGGTGGTCGCGAACGGTATGGCCCGGTTGGACCCGACCGCCCGGGTGATATCGTTCACCTGCCGTTCCGTAAGTTCCGTGGTTCCCGAACCGGTCGCCGGGGAGACGATGATGGTGTCACCGACGTCGCTGACCATGTCGTTGAACATGAGGCCGATGCTGTTACCCATGATCCCGAGCGTGGCGATCGCGACGACGCCGATGGCGATCCCGATGACCGCGAGGACCGACCGGAGCCAGTGACGGCTGACGTTCCTGCGGGCGAGGTCGAAGAACGTCATGCCAGCCTCCCATCCACCATCCGGATCGTGCGGTCGGCGTATTCGGTCATCCGGGGGTCGTGCGTGACCATGACGACGGTCTTACCCTCTTCGCGGTTCATCCGGTCGAGGAGGTCCATGATCGCAGTCCCGGTCTTCGAGTCCAGGTTGCCGGTCGGCTCGTCGCAGAGGAGGAAGTCGGGATCGTTTGCGAGCGCCCGGGCGATCGCCACCCGCTGCTGCTGCCCGCCGGAGAGCTCGCCGGGTTTGTGGGAGAAGTGCGAATCAGGGATCCCGACCGCCGCGAGGACCTCCTCTGCCCGCGCGCGGGATGTATCCCGCCGGCCTTTCAGGATGAGCGGGTACTCGACGTTCTCGACCACCGAGAGAAGCGGGATCAGGTTGAACTGCTGGAAGATGAACCCGATGTGGTCCCGCCGCATAAGGGTCAGCTCGTCGTCGCCCAGCCCGCCGATCCGTCTTCCCGCGATGGTGACCTCCCCCGTGGTTGGGACGTCGAGCGACCCCATGATGTTTAAGAGTGTCGATTTCCCCGACCCGGAGGGGCCCATGACCAGGACGAACTCGCCCTCCTCGATGGCGAGATCGATCCCGGCAAGCGCCACAACGTCGCCGGCCGGGAGGGGGTAGACCTTCGTGACCGCGTCGAAACTGATGACGGGCATCGTCGTTACTTCCGTCTCCAGGAGTAGTAGATAGCCCCGGCTACCCCGAGAGCGACAAGCGCGACGACGATGATGCCGGCGAGCGGTATCCCGCCGTCTCCCTCGTCAGGCGGCGCCGCCAGGGCACCGCCGACGCCGACCATCGTCGTCGTCGTGTAGCGGTTGCCGTCGTCGTCCCGGTACTCGACGATGATCGGGACCTCTGTTGCGCTTGCGTCGGCCCGGAGCGTCACCTCAAACGGGGACGCGTCGTCGGGGTCGAGGGTCCCGACGACGTAGACCCGGAAGGGGTCGATGGGGGTTGCCGGCGCGCCGGGGGTGACGAGCACCGACCGCGCGGACTCAAGACCGGCGTTCATGACGTCACCCACGATCCGGTATCCTCCGGCCTCCGGCCGGACCTCGACGTTGGTGATGAGCGGGTCTGCCTGCCGTTTGTCCTCGCCGAACGGGATCGGCAGGACGAGATCGGCGGTATGGGTGTTGATGCCGTTGCGCCAGACCACCTGGAAGGTGGCGGTCGTCTCCGCTGCCGGGGTCAGGTTGAAGACGGCGGTCCCGGAGCCGTCGGCAGAAAGAGCGCCGATGAACGCGCTCGACGGGGTGACGGAAAAGCCCGTCCCCTGCGGGACTACCTGGACGCCCGATGCGGCGTTCGGGCGGGGATTCGCCACCCGGATGGTTATGTCGGCCGTCCTCCCTTCGGCGAAGGCATCCGGTTTCCTGATCACCGATATGCTGAGCGGGGTATCCTCGACCTGGACCGGGACCGGGTAGCGGAGGCTGCCGGCGTTGACGAAGTCAAGGACGAACATGGGGTAGAACGTCCCCTCCCCGGCGTCCGCCCGGACGGTGAAGGTGAACGTCTTTGCGTTCCCGGCACCGATCTCCCCGACCGACGGGTAGGAGTCGCTTAACGCCACGACCCCGCTCCCAAAGAGCCGGGCGCTCTTGATGGAGACGGGGTCGGCGCCGTTGTTCTGGATCGTCACCGTGAGCATCCCGGTATCGCCCTTCATCAGGACCGGCGGGTCGATGGATGAAGAGGTCACGGTGATGTCCGCGGGGCCGGCGGAGGCCGGCCCGGCGACCGCCGCGACGGCGCAGACGAGTGATACGATGACGAGGTAAAGTGGTTTCATGGTTACAGCCATCCGGCAAGGGTGATGAGCGTATAGAGGATATAGAGACCCACGGGTATCCCGACGGTGAGGGCCGCGTCCCGCGTCGAGAGGTTGCGCGCGTATTTCATGCCGAAGATCCATATGTTTGCGCTCCAGACCAGGAAGAGGATGCCCGCAAGCGCGGCGACCTGCGCCAGAGGGTCGGTCACCAGCATGCCGGTGAGGTTCTCCGTCACCGCCGCGATCTCCTCGGGGCTCCCTGCGGCCGGGATCGTCAGGTTCGAGACGATGAGGTAGGAGAAGAACGCTCCGACGATGCCTCCGAAGACCTGGGGCAGGAACCCGTAGCCGGTAACCTCGAGCGTCCGTGCAAGCGATCCTTCGCCCTTAAAGACCATCGATATGAGATAGAAGACGATGCCGTAGACGATCCACGTCAGGAATCCCCCGATGACGGCACCGGCCACGGAGAAACCTACTACGATCACGCCGAAGGCCTGCGCCTCTGCGGGGAGTATCCCGACGATCAGGTTTGCCACCAGTGCAGCCGAGATTGCGCCGATCAGCCCGACGACGAGCGCGATCAGCGCCGGTACCTTCAGGCTCGGTTCGTCCCGCATACGGCTCTCGAAAAAATGCCCGGGATCGAAGAGTACCCGGAGAAATCCAGTTTCCATGATAGGTATGCCTCGTATACTCTTGGCGGATGAGAGAGGATAAACTTTTTCAGGAACGCAAGAGGGAATCCGGGGATCTCCACAAATCCCCGGAGAATATCACCCCAAACCCGGGGCTGAGCCCGGCCTCACCGGCACCCGGGTGCAGGCGAGGGGGTGCCGCCCGCCGCCCGGGGGCAGGGAGCGCCGGCGCGGGCACCCCTGCACCGGCGGCGAACGTTCAGGAGAGCGGGAAGGGTATTTCGGGCACCGGTCTAGAGGTGCCCGAGTTCTTTGAGGCTCACGTAACCCTTCTTCGTGACGATGACGTGGTCGAGCACCCGTATGCCGAGGATCGATCCGGCCTCGACGAGCTGCCGGGTGATGCTGATGTCCTGGGTGGAGGGTTCCAGGGTGCCCGACGGATGGTTGTGGGCCAGGATGACTGAGGCGGCGCGGTCGGTGATCGCCTCGGCAAAGACCTCGCGGGGATGGACGAGGCTCTGGTTCAGGATCCCGACGGTGATCGTCCGGCGCTCGATCACCTCCCCGGCACCGTTGAGCGTTATACAGAAGAAGTACTCCTGTTTCCTGTCCCGCCACTCGGCGATCAGCGGAAGCACGTCCCGGGGGCAGGTGATCCGGCTCCCCGAGACACCATCGTCCGCAAGGTACCGCCGCCCGAGCTCAAAACAGGCCATGATCTCGCAGGCCTTCGCCGCCCCGACGCCTTCTATCGCGAGGAGGGCATCATACGACGGGCTGCCTTCGGCATTCCTCAGGTACCGTTCGACGTCCCCGGCGATCTGCGAGACGTCACGCCCTTTTACGCCCCGCCCGAGGAGGAGAGCGATCAGTTCGGCATCGGTGAGCGCCTGGGGTCCCCGTGTTGCGAGCTTCTCACGCGGACGATCGTGATTGGGTATATCGCGCATCCTTTTCATGCTCATCGGGCCCAACGAGGTTCCTGATCCCCGTTTTTGATCCCGGAGCATGTATACGTTGTCAATCGGTTCGCCGCACCGGACAGCCGCAGCGACCGGGCAGGGGAGGGAGAGCCGGAAGTTTCCTGTCCGGTACGCGGAAGGCCGGGGAACGCTATCGAAACCCTTTTGCCTGAGAACCACCATCTCTCACAAAATGGAGCTGCCCTGGAAGAGTACCGAGGTCTGGTGCAGGAAGGGACGGGCATACTGCGAGGAAGGGCAGTACGACCGGGCCGTCGAGTGCTACGACCGGGCAATCAAACTGGACGCCAACGCCACCGACGCCTGGTACCATAAGGGGCTTGCTCTCACCGTCGCCGGGCGCCACCACGAAGCGGCCGAATGCTTCGACCAGGCCATCAGGATCGATCCGGCGTCCGCCCGCTCCTGGTGTGCCCGGGGGCAGGCGCTCTACAACCTCCAGCAGTACCAGGAGGCCGCCGAGTACTGCAGTCAGGCGGTGAAACTCGCGCCTGACTCTGCGGGCGCCTGGCTCACCCGGGGGCACGCCTTCAGGAGCATGGGGCGAACCCTTGACGCGATCGCAAGCTACGACCGGGTCATCACGCTCGAACCGGGCCGGGTGGAGGCCTGGCTCGCCAGGGGGACGGTGCTTGCCGTCGAACGGCAGTACGACGCGGCGATCGACTGTTACAACCGGGTCATCGCGCTCGACCCCGGGAACGCAAACGCCTGGTACGCCAGAGGGACAATCCAGGTCATCCTCTCGCGGCACGGCGACGCCCTCGCGTCCTACGACCGGGCCGTCGCCATCGACCCGAACCACGCCGACGCCTGGTACGTCCGGGGTTGCACGCTTGCGGTGCTGGAGCGCTATGCGGAGGCGATCAACTGCTACGACCGGGCGATCGCCGTCCGCCCGAAAGACGCCGACGCCTGGTATAACAGGGGCCGGGCGCTGCACCACCTCGAGCGCTATGCGGAGGCGATCGACTGCTACGACCGGGCGCTCCGGATCAGACCCGACCATACCGGGATCTGGTACCATAAAGGCACGGCGCTGAAGAGACTGAAGCGCTACGACCCGGCACTCGCCTGCTTCGACCGGGCGCTCAAGGAGAACGCCGTCGATCCGGGGATCTGGTACCAGAAGGGCCTCGTCCTCTTCAGCCTGAAGCGCTGCGAGGAGGCGATCGAGTGCTTCGACCAGGCGCTCAGGCTCCGCGCCGACCATACGGACGCGTGCTACTACCGGGGGGAGAGTTACTACACTCTCGGGAACTACGAGGCGGCGATCGGCTGCTACCAGACCGTGGTCCGGACGGACCCGGAGAACGCCGTCGCCTGGAACAACTACGGAAACGCGCTCTACCGGCTCGAGCGCTATGAAGAGGCGCTCGTCTGCTACGAGCGGGCGCTCGGGATCGACCCGGAGAACCAGGGGGTCTGGAGCAACAAGGCAAACGTCCTCTCGATCCTCACGCACTATGACAAGGCGCTCGTCTGCTACGACCAGGAACTCCGGGCGCACCCGGAGAACGCGGACGCGTGGTACAACAAAGGTCTTGCGCTCTTCATCCTCGGGCGGTACAGCGAGGCCGTCGCCTGCTACACGCGGGCAATCGAGGTCGATCCCGCGAGGGCGGAGGCCTGGTGCGCCCGGGGCAACACCCTCGTCATCCTGGAGCGTTGCGAGGAGGCGCTCGACTGCTACGACCGGGCGCTCGCTGCGAACCCCGACGATCCCGATGCGCTCAAGGGGAAGGCGGTGGCCCTCATCTACCTCGACCGCTCCGCCGAGGCGGTCAGGTACTACGAGAGGCTGCGGCGGCTGCCGGGGCGGCCCTGAGCGCGGGGCCGGGTGTGGAAAAAGGAAGCGGGGCCCCTATACCCGCGCTATCCGCCCGACGGCCTCTTTGAGGTTCGCCATCGACGTCGCGTAGGAGACCCGGAGCCAGCCGGGGGTGCCGAACGCCGTCCCCGGGGTGACCGCCACGTGGGCGTCGTGGAGCCACGACCGGGCGATCGCCATATCGTCGCCTCCGACGTCCACGTAGGCGTAGAACGCGCCGTCCGCCGGAGCGGTGGCGTAGCCGAGGTCGCGGAGCGCCGGGATGATGTAGTCGCGCCGGCGCTCGAACTCGCGGCGCATCGATTCAACACACTCCTGGCTGCCCTCAAGCGCGGCGACCGCGCCGAACATCGCAAACGTCGTCGGGTGCGATATGGTGTGCTGCTGCACCTTCTCCATCTGCCGGATGACCGGCCGGGGCGCGACCGCGTAGCCGATCCGCCACCCGGTCATCGCGTAGGCCTTCGAGAACCCGTTGACGGTGATCGTCCGCTCCGCCATATCCGGGAGGGAGGCGATCGATACCGGCGTCTTCCCGTAGACCAGCTTCTCGTAGATCTCGTCGGAGAGCGCGAAGATGTCGTGGTCCCGGCAGACATCGGCGATCAGGCGGAGCGAGTCCATGTTCAGCACCGCGCCGGAGGGGTTCGAGGGGGAGTTGACCACGATCATCCGCGTCCGGGGGCCGACGGCCGATAGAAGGGTGTCGTCGACCTGGAACGTCGCGGGAGAGAGGGTGTGGTGCCGGGCGTTCGCGCCCGCGATCCGGGCGCAGGGCTCGTAGGAGACCCAGGAGGGATCGAGGATGAGCACCTCGTCACCGGGGTTCAGGACGGCCTCCATCGCCTCGTAGATGGCATCTTTCGCCCCGCAGGTGACGATCACCTCGTCCTGCTTCACCGAAAACCCGTTCTCCCGGGTGATCTTCTCGGCGATCGCGCCCGTCAGCTCCGGGATACCGGCGCTCGGGGCGTAATGCGTCTCCCCGCGGCGGAGAGCGTCGATGCAGGCGTTCTTGATATGCTCCGGGGTATCGAAGTCCGGCTCCCCGATCGAGAGGCTGATGACGTCGATACCCTCCTGCGCCATCCTTTTTGCCGCGTTCGATATCTCGATGGTTGCGGAGGGAGGGATGCCCGCAATCTTCTCTGACAGGCTCCTCATCCCAATCGCTGGACCATCTTCACGGCCGACTCGACGGCACGCTTGGCGTAGTCGATACGCTCGGTAGCTTCCATCCGGGTCATCCCCGGCCCGGAGATGCCGAGGGAGACGGGTTTGTCGTACTCGAGGGAGAGGTCGATGATCTTCCTCGCCGCATGCTGGACGACGATCTCGTCGTGCTGGGTGGCGCCCTCGATGACGCACCCGATCGTGACGACCGCATCGATCTCTTCCGTCTTGAGCAGCTTCTTGATCGCGAGCGGCATATCGTAGGCGCCGGGGACGTAGATCGTCCCGGTCACCTCCGCCCCGAGGAAGTTCGCGTGTTCCCGGGCCTCGATCTCCATCATATAAGTGATGTCACGGTTGAACTCCGCGACGACAAATCCAAGTTTTATCGTCATTTCAATCAATCCTTGTGGTACTACTCGCACCGGATACTGATAATCCTCACTTTTTGTGTTAGAGGCGTGCGGGCCCGACGTCCTCGAACCCCTGCCGCTGGCCGGTCCCGGCGAGTTTCTCGAGCTCCTTCGGGTAGAGCGCAAGCCGGACGGCGTTCGCGGCATGCTCCCGGGTCCGCTGCTCCATCAGCCAGGCAAGTTCCTTTGCGTCCTTCGCCTCGTCCTCGTGGACGAAGACCTCGATGATGTGTTTATTGGTCAGAAGCTGGCAGAGGATGAGGCCCTGAGAGGCCTCGTGGGCGCAGACCTTGTCCTTCTCGGCTCTCCCGGGCATCCCGAGCGCCATCACGAGGTCGCACCCCCGCTCATCAATCAGCTTCTTGCAGGCCACCGGGAGATCCTTGATGCCGGGGACGACGTAGCGCTCGAGCCCCACGCTTGCGTGCTTGCGGATCTCGTCCGCGGCGATCCTGCCCATGTCGATCCGGGCAAACGTTGTGTCAGCGATCCCGATCTTCATCCGAGAAGCACCCCGGCGGCCGCCTCGACACCATCGCCGGCCTCAAACCCGGACTTTTTGAGGGTGAACTCGACTGCCGCGAGGGTTGCAAGGATCTCCTGCGCTCCGACCCCGCCCATGGTGCCGATCCGGAAGATTTTGCCCTTGAGGTGGTCCTGGCCGCCGGCGATCTCGATCCCGAACTTCTTGACCGTCCCCCGGAGATCCTTGTCGGTTATGCCGCCCGGGATCCGCATCGCGGTCGCGGTGTTCGAGTAGGCGTGGTGCGCGTCGAGCGTCGGGAAGAGGTCGACGCCCCATCCCTTCGCCGCGGCGCGGACGGCGTCGGCCATCCGGCGGTGGCGGGCAATCCGGGCCGGGACGCCCTCTTCCTCGATCATTTTGCAGGCCTCGTGGAGCGCGAGGAAGAGCGGGACCGCCGGCGTGTAGGGAGTCTCCATCGGGGTGCCGCTCCCGCTCTTCCTGTAGGCAGCCATATCGAGGTAGAAGGGACGTTTCTCGCATATCCGGTCCCAGGCGCGATCGCTGACAGCAATGGCGGCGAGGCCCGCCGGGGCGGCGAGGCACTTCTGCGACCCGACGACGGCGATGTCCACGCCCCACCGGTCCATCTGGACGTCGTCGCCGCCGACGGAGGTGACTCCGTCCATGATGAAGAGGGCGTCGTGCTTGCGGGCGAGTTTTCCGACCTCGGGTGCGGGGTTCTTGATCCCGGCACTCGTCTCGTTGTGGACCATGGTGACGATCTCGGCCCCGGCCTCAAGTTCCCGCTCGAGGCCCGCAAGGTCAAGCGGCGTCCCCCACTCAGACTCGAGGGGGATGACGTTGCCGTAACGCTCCCCGATCTTTGCGAAGCGGTCGCCGAACTTGCCGTTGATGAGCGAGACGATCGATCTCTCCCGCGCAAAGTTCGCAACGGCGGCCTCCATCCCGGCGCTTCCCGAACCGCTGATGATGTAGAGTTCGTGTGTGGTGCCAAAAAGGGTCTTTAATATCCGGACACAGTCCGCGTACGCGGCGCCGAACTCGGGGCCGCGATGGTTGATGGCCTGCCGCGTCATGGCGGCGCGTACCCGCTGGGGGATGGGCACGGGGCCGGGGATCATAAGGAGTGGCTCGTTTTCCATGTGGATCATTCCATATCGTCTCGTCGAGTACAGACGCAGTTCCTGCAAGGAACTTGGATGTAGATTCTTATCAACCTCTCCACAGTGCGATACCGGTAAAGAGATGAGGAGGGAGGGGCATACCGAAGGGAGATATGGTTGATGTCGCGGTGATCTGCGGCTCCGCTTCAGATACCCCCGTAGCGGAGAAGGTGTTTGCGACCTTACAGGAACACGGCGTATCCTACGACTACCAGGTGATCTCGGCTCACCGGGACCCGGAGAGGCTGGACGGGTACGTGAAGGAAAGCGATGCCCGGGTCTTCATCGCGATCGCCGGGCTCTCCGCAGCTCTCCCGGGCGTGGTCGCCTCGAAGACACAGCGCCCGGTGATCGGTGTCCCCGTGAGCGGGAAACTGATGGGGTTTGACGCCCTCCTCTCGATCGTCCAGATGCCGAAGGGTGTCCCGGTGGCCTGTGTCGGCGTGGACAGCGGCGAGAACGCCGCCCTGCTCGCGGTTCGGATCCTCGGCGCGAGGCGCGCCTGACGGAACTTTTTGCACCCGGTCGGGAGCACCTGCTAAAACCCCATTTATGGTCCGGGTTTTCAGCGGCAGCGACCGGGTGTCCGGGACTTTCGGCCCGCGTGGGGCACCCTTCGTACTTCAGGACGCCCCGGACGAAGTGCGAACGCAGCAAGCATGAGGCTATCCGGAGAGCCCCTGCAACCGGTCGTGCCCGTCGCATCTCGCGTGGATTAAGGGTATAGCCGGCGACGCGGGGCGGTACACGCCCCGGTCAGGCAAGAATCTCCCGGACCCGGTTACCTTTTTGTGCCGGGCCGGGGAGGGAGGGGACATGAAGCAGAGGGTGCTCTTCATCGGCACAAACAATGCCGCCCGGACCCAGATGGCAGAGGGCTACCTCCGTGGCCGCTACGGCGACCGCTATGAGGCCTGCTCCGCCGGAATCGCCCCTACCGCCCTCGATCCTCTGGCTGCACGAGTTATGGCCGAGATCGGGATCGGCATCGCCGGCCAGCGGGCGAAGGATCTCAGTCTCTTCGACGGGAAAGAGATGGATTACGTGGTCACGCTCTGTGCCGGAGGGGTCTGCCCGATGTTTCCCTGGACGAAGGAGACGATCCACGTCGACTTCCCGGACCCGACCAGAGCCACCGGAACCCCGGATAAGGTCCTCGCGACCTACCGGCGAAGCCGGGACGCGATAACCGCCTGGATCGACAGGCAGTTCGGGGGAGCGACGGATGGAACATCCGGAGCGTGAGCACCGATGGTGCGAGGTGCGAAGGAAGTGAGAGAACGGAGTATTTACCGGGGACCTTTCACGGCTCCATCCGCTCTTCCGGCGGCGCCTTGAGGATATCCCGGACCATCTTTACGGCGCAGAGGTCGCCGCACATCGAGCAGGTCTCAAGCTCGCCGTCCCGCTCGTGGATGCGCCGGGCCTCTCCCGGGAAGAGGGCCGCCTCGAACTGCTTCTCCCAGTCGAGCGCCCGGCGCGCCTCCGCCATCCGGATCTCGCGGTTCCTGGTGCTCCCGGCGTTCCGGGAGAGGCTCCCGACGTGCGCGGCGATCCGCGCAACCCTCGTCCCCTCCACGATGTCGCGGAGGTCCGGCAGCGCGAGGTGCTCGGCCGGCGAGACCATGCAGAGGAAGTCGGCGCCGTGCATACAGGCGATCACGCCGCCGATCGCCCCCACGACGTGATCGTAGCCCGGCGCCACGTCGGTCACGAGCGGGCCGAGCAGGTAGAGCGGTGCGCCGTCGGTCAGCTCCTTGATCATTCGGACGTTGTAACCGACCTGGTCGGCCGGGATATGCCCCGGCCCCTCGATCATCCGCTGCACCCCGGCGGCGAGCGCCTTCTTCGCCAGGTGTCCGAGCGTCAGGTACTCGGTCGCCTTCGCGAGACGGGATGCATCCACGAGTGCACCGGGGCGCATCCCGTCCCCGAGGCTCACGACCACGTCGTGCTCGGCGAGGATCTCGAGCAGGTAGTCGTACTCGGCATAAAGGGGATTCTCTTCGCCGGTCGCGGCCATCATCGCCACGTGGAAGGCCCCACCGCGAGAGACGACGCCCATCGTCCGGGGATCAGCCTGGAGCGATGCGAGCGCGTCCCGGTTCACGCCGCAGTGCAGGGTCAGGAAGTCCACACCCTGCCGGCAGTGCTCCCGGATCACCGAGAAGAGCAGGTCGGCGTCGACGTCCGCCGCGTTCCCCGCCCGCCGGACCGCCTCGTAGACCGGGACCGTCCCGACGGGCGCGTCGAGAGCGAGGATCCGGCGCCGGATACGGGCGAGATCGCCGCCGGTCGAGAGGTCCATCAACGCATCCGCGCCCTCGCGGAGGGCCGCCTTCGCCTTCTCGACCTCGAGGTCCTCGTCGCACCGGACGCCCGATGTCCCGACGTTCACGTTGATCCGGACCCTGCAGCCCTCACCGATGGCGCAGAGCCGGTGCGGCCGTACGGGGTTTGCCGGAATGACGATCCGCCCGCGGGCGACGGCCCGCGCGGCATGGTGCGGGACGAGGCCCTCCTCGCGGGCGATCGCCTCCACCTCCGGGGGGACCCCGCGCAGGCATGCGGAGATCAGGGTATGCATAAGAACCATTTGTCCGGAGGCCATATTAGTCTGCATGCCAGTCCGGTGGATCGCGAGCGGCACAACCTACGCCAACTCGTTCGTTTACGGAAACGTCCTTGTGGATGCAGGCGTTCTCCCGATGGCCGTGGAGCCGCATGCCGACGCTATCGAGACGATCGTCATCACCCACGCCCACTACGACCACATCGCCCATGTCAGGGAGATCGCCCGGCTCTGCGGCGGCGCGGCCGTCTGCATCCACGAGGCGGACGCGCCCGGCCTCGTCGACGACACCCGGAGCCTCGCCATGGCCTTTGGGGCCCGATCGCCCGGGATCGTTCCCGATACCCTCCTTTCTGACGGCGATCTGGTCGGGAACCTCCGCGTCATCCACACCCCGGGGCACACGCCGGGCGGGATCTGCCTCTACGATCCGGCGACAAAGGTACTCTTCTCGGGGGATACGGTCTTTACCGGCGGGTCGTTCGGGCGCTACGACTTCCCCGGCGGGGACCGGAGGATGCTTGCGGCATCGATAGAGCGGCTCGCGGCGCTGGATGTCGAGGGGCTCTATCCCGGGCACGGCGAGCCCGTCCCCACGGGCGGCGGGAGGCATATCGCGGCCGCCCGGGAAGCGTTCCGGTTCTATGAATAAAGGCGTTTACGCCCTCATCCTCAAGAACCCGCACCGGGAGATCCGCATCGGCGCTCTCGGGGTGCGGGAGTTTGCGGCAGGCCGGCACATCTACGTCGGATCGGCGTTAGGAAGCGGCGGCCTCGCCCGGGTAGAGCGGCACGTCCGGCTCGCCCTCCACCGCGACCGATCTGCCCGGTGGCACATCGACTACCTCCTCCTCGACCCCTGCTTCGCCCCCGTCGCCGTCGTCACCGCCGCGACAGACCGGGACTGCGAGTGCGCCCTCGCCCGCGCCATCGGCGGGCCTCCGGTCCCCGGGTTCGGGTGCAGCGACTGCGCCTGCCCCTCGCACCTCTTCCACCGTTCCGGCGACCCGGTCGAAGAAGTCCTCGCCGCGTTCAGGGGCCTCAACCTGGATGCCCGGATCACAAGAATCAAGAATGAGGGAGACGAGCATAGGGTATGAGTGTCCTCGGCATCTCCGGAAGCATGCGGAAGAACGGCAACACCGCGCTCCTCGTCACCACCATTCTCGACCGGGTGCGGGAGGCTGGCATCGAGACCGACTACCTCACGCTTGCCGGTATGGATATCCGGCCCTGCACCGGCTGCGAGGCCTGCAAAAGCGCAAAGTGGTGCGTGACGGAGGACGACGACTGGGCCCGCGTGGCACAGAAGATGATCGACTGCGAGGTGCTGATCCTCGGCGCCCCGACCTACTACTACGACATCAACGGACAGACGAAGAACCTGATCGACCGGACCTACTCCCTCTACCATGACAGGAGGCTTGCGGGCAGGAAAGCGGTCGCCGTCGCCGTCTGCGCCGACCGGGGAGGTGAACGAGCACTTGAAACCATGGAGGGGTTCCTCAACTCCCATGAGTTCTCCTACCTCGGCTACGTCTGCGGAAGGGGCTATGCGCCGGGTGATGTCCGGAAGGACGAGCGGGCGATGAAGAGGGCCCGGCAGGTTGCGGATACGATCATCAGGTACCTCCGGCCGGAGGACTGAAGGACGGATACGCCCGGCCGGGGGGATGAAGACGGGCGCTAAAACCAGGACATCCCCGGCCGGTGCGAGGGCTTACGGGCCGGAGAGCAGCCCGAAAGCCTGTTGGGCAGTCAGAGAAGCAGCGATATTATCGCGAGGACGATGAAGATGATGACCAGCCACTTCGCGATCGACATCGACATCCCGGCAACGCCCCGCGCCCCGAGCAGGGCAAAGATAAGTGCCAGTACAAAGAAGAGGATTGCAAGGCCGATTAGACCGTTTACCATATCTATCTCCTCCCAATCGCCGGCATCCGGCCGACGTTGAGGAGCCACACTATATCCACGGATATTTATAATTTTCCGGGAATAGTCGTGGGCCGGGAGGGAGGCCGGTCCAGAACGGCATCAGCCCGGGAGGATGCCGTAGGTTGTCG
This sequence comes from Methanoculleus sp. 10, assembly GCF_913757945.1. NCBI lineage: Archaea > Methanobacteriati > Methanobacteriota > Methanomicrobia > Methanomicrobiales > Methanomicrobiaceae > Methanoculleus > Methanoculleus sp. 10. The sequence continues at coordinate 122,880 of NZ_CAJYDP010000003.1, forward strand.
TCCGCTGCCGGAGCGTCCGCCCGAGGTCCCCGGCCATCCGCCGCATCTCGCCCGGGTCCAGGTAGTCGGTGCCCCGGGCGCCCGCCTCCCGGGATATGCTCTCCTCAAAGAGCGTCCCCCCGAGGTCGTCGGCACCGGCAAGAAGCGCCACTTCCGCCATCTTCGTCCCGAGCTTCACCCAGGACGCCTGGATGTGGTCGAAGTTGTCGAGGAAGAGCCTTGATACCGCAAACATCAGGAGGTCTTCCCTCCCCGTCGCGCCGGGCCGGGCGAGCCCCGCCCGGTAGAGAGGAGTATTCTGGTGGATGAACGTGAGGGGCACGAACTCGGTAAACCCGCGGGTCTCATCCTGGATCTCCCGGAGAACGCTGAGGTGCCGGGCGCGGTCTGCCTCGCTCTCGCAGTGTCCGTACATGATCGTCGCGGTCGATCGAATCCCGAGAGCGTGCGCCTCCCGGATGACCCGGACCCAGGTCGCGGTATCGATCTTACCAGGGCAGATCACCGCGCGGACGTCGTCCACCAGGATCTCGGCCGCCGTCCCGCAGAGTGTCGAGAGGCCCGCCGCCTTCATCCGGCCGAGCACCTCCCGGGTGGAGAGGCCGCTCCTCCTTGCGGCGTAGGCCACCTCCATCGGGTTGCTCGCGTGGATGTGGATGGTGGGGGCTTCGTCTCGTATCCAGGATATGATATCGACGTAAGATTGCGCGTCGAAGTCCGGGTGGAGGCCGCTCACCGTGCAGACCTCGGTCACGTTCCGCCCGCGCGCCGCCCGGGCCTTCTCCCGCACGGCGGTTTCGTCGTGGCGATACGCATCGGGGTCGCCCGGTTTCCGGGAAAAACCGCAGAACCCGCAGGCGTTCACGCAGATGTTGGTCACGTTGACGTTCTGGTTCCGGACATAGGTGACGGCATCACCTACTTTGCGTTCCCGGAGTTCGTCGGCGGCGGCGGCGATCGCCCAGACGCCCCGGTCACGGGTCGAGAGGAGGCGGACGGCCTCCTCCTCCGTGAGCCGGTGGCCGGCGAGCGTGTCGCAAAGCAGCTCTTGCAGCGGTGGCGTCATACCCCTCAACCGTCTTTGCAGGATGATCTCGTTTTGGCGCGGTCAGCTCAAGAACCTTCGGGTGCGCTCCCGGGGAAAGGCATATCCTTATCTGTTCCGGGGACATCTCCGCAGCCATGGCTCAGCAGATCCTATGTCACCAGCGGACACGGCTCAGCTACAAGGACGCATACGGATACGTCATCCCGGTCGGAGGGACCAGCCTGATGACCTGGGTGACCGACGAGGGGCTGATCGCGACTGCCGGGTTCGATATCGAGGCGCTGGCAAATGCCGGGGTCCCCGCAGCGATCGTGGGCGTCTCGGAAGAGTCCACCCTGGAGAACCTCGACGACCTGATGGACGCCGAGGTGAAGGCGGTGAACCTCCCGGCGATACAGCGCCGCGTCGAAGTCGGGATGCCGGGGCGCGAGGCCTTAAACAGGATGTGACGACCCAGGAGGTAACCCCCGGGCTCTGCCGGGAGCAGTCGGCTATGATCTCGCTCGACTCCGCCGCCGTCGAACCCGCCAGACCCGCCCGTAGCGTGAAAACCTGACGCCCGGTCCTGTGCTCTGCAACCTACGGTGCACGTCGGTGCCATACCCGAGGGGCCGGCGATGCCCGGCACCGGGCAGCCGGGGAGGGGCGGCACAATGGGATCACCTGCCGGGAGCAGTCTTGTGAACGGGGCGGCGTGACGGGGGGACGCCGCTTCCATCCCCGTACGGAGGGGCCTTCTCGCTCGTGCCGCCGACGAGCCCCGCAGGGATACAAAAACACACTGCAACGGGTCACGGCACCGTTTATTCCCGGTTGGCGGTCAATGTGCTATCCTGCATTTCTCTCCACGCTTTCTGCCGCTCTTCGCACTCGGCAGCCGGAAGGCGGGCGTTCTTAACTAACATAATTCCGAGGGCGGTGCAGGCAGCTGCAGGGTTTAGTACCCCACGCTCAACCATCTCGCCCATAATCCAGAGAGTGCCGTGACACTCCGTTACCTGCCGCCCGGCCAGTGTCCGCAGTCGCCCGTCGTCGGTAACCAGCAGACAGCGGTGATGTCTCGCAAGGACAAATGCGAATATATCCTGTATCGATAACTTGCGATTCTGAGGAGCAAGAACTGCTGCCTGTTGCACAAGAACATCGGGGAGCTCTCCGGCACGGATGCCGGATCGCAGGACCTCATCGGGAGGGGGGTTAGTATGTTCCGCCAGCACGATATCCGGTGTAAGAAAATCGAACGGCAGGCTGGTGATATCTTTGAGGATGCCCCCGTGATGGAGATTGATGATCACGCTGGCATCAATCACACATCTCAATCGGGAATCCATCATGCCGCTCTCCCTCGGCCCGGCAGAATTCAGGAATGCTCTTCCCGAGAAGTTCTGAGGCGCGGGATGCGGAGATCACGTCCTCTGCATAAGCCCTCATCACGAGGCGCTTCATCCTCTTGGGCTCTTCAGGAGGAATCTGGTCTCCCGGCTCGCGTTTGCGCCACCCCATCGTATCGAGGTGATCGAATATCCTGCGATACTCGCAGTCCGGGATGATACCGAGATCCTTTGCCCGGTGAACCCAGGCCTGGATGCTCAATCCGTACCGATGCTTCAACAGGTGCAACTCGAAGAGGTCCAGCCTCTTCCGGCTCTCCCCCAACTCTCCTCTGGCTACCTCTTCCGGGACAAGAAATGCTCCTGCAAACCGGTGCGCAACTCTCTCCTTATCAAGATCCTGCGACGGCTCAACCATCAGGTGACCCAGCTCGTGGGCGATGCTGAACCTCTGCCGATCTCCCGCTACTCCCTCCCGGATTATGATGACGGGCGTAGTATCGTTGTACCAGAACACGAGCGCATCAAACGAATCCGGGGCGGAGATCGCTCCCACTTTTATTCCCTTATCCTCGAGCAGATCGGTAAGACTCTCAATCGGCTGAATGCCAAGCCCCCAGTCCCGGCGCAGGTTAATGGCGACCTGTTCAACCTCCCGCATATCGGTGATCCGTATAGGATAGCCGAGGGGTATGGAGGGCCGTACCTGTTGTTCGAGATCGAACAGGTCCTCAACCTCAATATATCGTTCAAGCCATTCCCGTACCTTCTCTATCACCATTGCCTCTTCCTTCTCGCTCAGACCAGCCGAACGGAATACCGGCACCGTCAGATGGATAGAATGCACACGAGGACGCATCAGGTACTCGACTCTCACACCTAATGCAGTGCTTAATCTGAGGAGGACCCCGGAACCTGGAACCATCACTCCTCTCTCGTACTTGGAGATTGCAGTGGCGGTAACTCCTGCCCTGCCGGCTAGTTCCCTCTGGCTGAAACCGTTCATCGTTCGAGCCATCTTCAACCTCTCTCCAATGGTCACCCAGGTCACCTCATGATGTTGTTTACAAAACAGCAGTTGTTTTGTAGATATGTAAACTTTTTGTAAAGGGAAAAAAGACATACCCGTGGATCAGAGGAGATGAGCCCTGGCCAACGCGTATAATTAGAGTAAAATATCAATCATCCGCGAAGTTTGTGTAAACTTAAAATATCGTCGCCTGCACCTCCGATACCCGCAGGGAACCTGCAAGAGTCTATCGTCGTCAGGCGGTTGCCCGGCCCCGTCTCCTCCTCAGAGAAACCGCACTAACCAGCCTCATTTAGAGACCCCGGCCTCGGAGGGACCGGAATTAGGTATCTACACCGCCCCGCCGACCGGGAACAGGAGCACCCCACCGCTCTTCATACCCTTCCGCGTGAGTAATCCGGTACGGAGAGCGACACGGCCTCACGCGGAAGAACGCGTTGCCGCGAGGTGGGGCCACACCGGCAACCGGGCGGTACCCGGAGGATTATACGAGCTCATAGGTCGTCGTCCGCTGCCGGAGCGTCCGGCCGAGGTCGTCTGCGATCCGCTGCATATCGCGCGGGTCCAGGTAGTCGGCGCCTTCGCCGCCGGCGTCGACCGAGACATCGTCGCAGAACATCGTCCCCCCGAGGTCGTCGGCGCCGGCAAGAAGCGCCCCCTCCGCCATCTTCGTCCCCACCTTCCCCCAGGAGACCTGGACGTGGTCGAAGTTGTCAAGGAAGAGCCGGGCGACCGCAACCATCAGGAGGTCCTCCCTCCCCGTCGCCCCGGGCCGGGCGAGCCCCGCCCGGTAAAGGGGGGTATTCTCGTAGATGAAGGAGAGGGGGACGAACTCGGTGAACCCGCGGGTCTCGTCCTGGATCTCCCGGAGAACACCGAGGTGCCGGGCGCGGTCCGCCTCGCTCTCGCAGGACCCGTACATGATCGTCGCGGTCGATCGGATCCCGAGAGCGTGCGCCTCCCGGATGACCCGGACCCAGGTCGCCGTGTCGCATTTTCTCGGGCAGATCACCGCACGGATTCTGTCGACCAGGATCTCGGCCGCCGTCCCCTGCAGGGTGCCGAGCCCTGCCGCCCGGAGCCGCTCGATGACCGCGACGGTTGAAGCGCCGCTCCGCGCCGCCGCCCAGGCGATCTCGTCCGGGCTTGCGGTGTGGATATCCACACCGGGGGCGGCCTCCCGCACGGAGGAGATAAGGTCGGTGTAGGAGTCGAGCGTGTAGTCCGGGTGCACCCCCGAGAGGAGACAGATCTCGGTGACGTTGCGCCCCACCGCCGCCCGGGCCTTCTCCCGCACGGTCGCGAGGTCATCGCAGAACGCACCCGGATCATCAGCCCGCCGCCCGAACCCGCAGAACCCGCAGAGGTTCTTGCAGATGTTGGTGACATGGATGTTCTGGTTCCGGACGTAGGTGACGACATCGCCTACTTTGCGTTCCCGGAGTTCGTCGGCAGCGGCGGCGATCGCCCAGACGCCCCGGTCACGGGTCGAGAGGAGGCGGACGGCCTCCTCCTCCGTGAGCCGGTGGCCGGCGAGCGTGTCACGAAGCAGGGTGTGCAGTGGATGCGGCATCGTAAACAACTTTATTGCAGTCCTGGATTTATTCCTCTTTCCCTTTGCGCCGCGCAAGGATGAGATCGTGGATGAGGATGACGATGATGACGACAACGGCGAACTCGGTGAGGTGCAGGGGCAGGTAGCCGATGAGCGGCACCGCGACGAGGGCTTTGCCTACAATCCACTCCTTCTCGACCGGCTCGACAACCCCGACGCCCGCTATCCGGAGGTTCCCCTGGTCGATATACGGGTTATTGTCCCCCTTGGTGATGTAGCCGCCGTGCGGGTTGGCGTAGAACTCGCCGAGCGCCGACTGCTCCACGGTGGCGGTATCGACGTAGGTCATCGCCCGATGGATGATCGGGTGGACGGAACCGGCGCCGTTCGGGCGATAGACGATCACGTCGCCGTAATTTCCAAAGGATTGGTGCCCGGTCAGCTGCCCCTCGGCCCAGGTCGTCAACGCGCCGAACCGGTCCTCGTCAACGACCAGCACCAGGTCGCCGACGTTCATGTTCGGGACCATGCTCTCCGACTCGATCGTGACCACCGCCGGCCAGGTGCCGGCGAAGAGGTAGAGAAGAAGGGCAATACCGCCCACGACCGCGACGACCCAGAGGAGGTCCCGGGCCAGGGAAACGACCCGGTTGTCGCTCTCCCGGAACGCCGTGAGGGCTGATGCTACACGTTGCAGCAGGGTGACATCCGACATGCTTCAGAGAGAATGCACTCCCTTCATATACATAGGTTCCCCGGGGACCGGGCGGAAAAAGATAAACCCATATTATCCCGCGGAGAATAACATGAGTCCATGCTCGCCGAAGCGGAGATCGTACGCCGGTTCCTTGCGCTGAAACACCAGGTCCACCCCGACGTGGTGAGTTACATCCGGGAACAGAACGATCCGACGCTCATCGACCGGATAGCGGCAGGGGTCCCTGACGGCACCCTGGTCATATCCGCAGAGCATATCCCGGGGCTCAGGAAGGTCAGGGACGGGACCCGGTTCCTCGTCGACCCGGAACTTGAGGTGATCACGGGGAGCGCCGGGTCCACCGGGAGCGTCACCGGCCACGAGGACGCCGTCCACTACTTCCGGGACCGCTACAACAACCTCTCCTCGATGATCCGGAGCAGGATGACGGCGATGCCCATCGAGGCGCTGGCGAAATCCCCTCACCGCTACCGGGATGAGGAATGCAGCATCATCGGTATGGTGGCCGACGCCCGGACGACCGCAAAAGGGCACCGGCTCGTCGAGGTGGAGGACCCTACCGGGGCCATTCGGGTGCTCTTCAATAAAGGAAGGGACGACTCATTTGCGGAGGCGGAACGGATCCTCCCCGATGAGGTGATCGGGGTGAAGGGGAAACTCTCAGGCGACGGGGGGCTCTTCTTCGCCGAACAACTCTCCCGCCCGGACGTCCCCATCAATCACGCCCCGTTCAAGAGCGATAGACCCGGGAAAGCCGTCCTGATCTCCGACGTGCACGTCGGGAGCAACACCTTCCTCGAGGAGGGATGGAACCGGTTTGCCGACTGGCTCCAGGACTCCGACGCCGCATACCTCCTGATCGCAGGCGATCTCGTCGACGGCATCGGCATCTATCCCGGGCAGGAGAACGAACTGACGATCCGGAACATATATGAGCAGTACGACGTCTTTGCCGGGATGCTCCGCGACCTCCCCTCGAGGGTCCGGATCGTCGTCGCCCCGGGGAACCACGACGTCGTCAGGATGGCCGAACCGCAGCCCGCGATACCCCCCGAGTTCACCGGGAAGTTTCCGGCAAACTGCACCCTCGTCGAGAACCCCTGCCTGCTGAACCTCCAGGGGGTCAGGGTTCTGATGTACCACGGACGGTCGTTTGATGACATGATCGGGCTGATCCCCGGGGCGAGTTACGAAAAACCCGCCGCGATCATGGACGAGATGCTGAAACGCCGGCTCCTTGCCTCCCCCTACGGTATGCGGACCCCCATCGCCGCAATGAAGACCGACCGGCTCGTCATCGACCCGCTCCCCGAGATCCTCCTCACGGGGCACGTCCACATCTGCGGCATGACCCGCTACCGGGGCGTCCTCGGGGTGAACGCCGGCACCTGGCAGTCGCAGACATCGTTTCAGAAACAGATGAACATCCATCCTACGCCCGCGCGGGCGTTCGTCGTCGATCTCCAGACACTTCAGCCGGAAGTGATGGATTTCAGTTAATATTCTCCGTTTTTTCCGGATGTTTTCCACATATTTAAAAATGTTGAATCCCTTTGTATATGGTACTCTATCGGAGGAATGCAGAGAGATGGATCTGGTGTATCTGGCACCCATCGGTGCCATTCTCGCTCTCCTGTTCGCGGGATACTCGTATATGAGTATCAAACGGGAGGGCACGGGTACCGAATTGATGCAGAAGATTGCTGCCGCTATTCATGAGGGAGCAATGGTCTACCTGAACAGGCAGTATCGCGCTATAGCACTATTCGTCATCGTGCTTGCCGTCGTCCTCGCGATCTGGATCAACCCGCTCACCGCCGCCTGCTTCGTGCTCGGCGCGGCGCTCTCGGCGACTGCCGGCTATATCGGTATGTTCACCGCCACGGCCGCAAACGTCCGGACCACGAACGCCGCACGGCGGGGGATCGCGGACGCGTTCCGGGTCTCGTTCTCGAGCGGGTCGGTCATGGGCATGGCCGTGGTCGGGCTCGGGCTCCTCGGGCTCTCGGTCGCGTACATGGTCATCAGCACCGTGACAGACCTGACCCAGGCTGAAGTCCTCACCATCGTGACCGGGTTCGGCCTCGGGGCAAGTTCGATCGCCCTCTTTGCCCGTGTCGGCGGCGGTATCTTCACCAAGGCCGCGGACGTCGGCGCCGACCTCGTCGGCAAGGTCGAGGCGGGCATCCCCGAGGACGACCCCCGGAACCCGGCCGTCATCGCCGACAACGTCGGCGACAACGTCGGCGACGTCGCCGGCATGGGCGCGGACCTCTACGAGTCCTACGTCGGCTCGATCATCGCCACGATGGTCCTCGGCGTCGCCGTCGCGGCCACGCAGTTCCCGAACGCCGGCGTCATGAACGTGATCATCCTCCCGCTGCTCATCTCAGCGGTCGGTATCATCGCGTCCATCATCGGTTCGTTCTTCGTCCGGACCAACAAGACCGAGAGCAGCGCCATCCACATGGCCTTCAACAAGGGGTTGCTCTCCGCGCTCATCATAGTCGTCATCGCCACCTATTTCATGGTGAACACGCTGCTCGGTGCAGAGTACATCGGCGTCTTCTACGCCACCGTCGCCGGCCTTGTCGCAGGGTTCGCTATCGGCCTGATCACCGAGTACTACACCTCCTTTGACCGGAAACCGACGCTCGCCATCGTGAAGTCGAGCGAGACCGGGGCCGCGACCACCATCATCACCGGGTTTGCGAAAGGGATGGAGAGCACCGTCTGGCCGGTCCTGATCATCGCCGTCGCGATCTACATCTCCTACCAGGTCGCCGGGCTCTACGGTATCGCGATCGCCGCCGTCGGCATGCTCTCGACGCTCGGGATCTCCCTCTCCGTCGACGCCTACGGCCCGGTCGCCGACAACGCCGGCGGTATCGCCGAGATGTCCCACCAGAAACCCGAGGTCCGCGAGATCACCGACACCCTGGACGCCGTCGGCAACACCACCGCCGCCATCGGCAAGGGGTTCGCCATCGGCTCCGCGGCGCTGACGGCGCTCGCCCTCTTCGCCGCCTACACCCAGGCGGTCAACCTCTCGATCATCGACGTCTCGGTCCCGAACGTCTTCATCGGTCTCCTGATCGGTGCGATGCTCCCCTTCCTCTTCTGCTCCATCACGATGATGGCGGTGGGGAAGGCCGCATACAGCATCGTCCACGAGGTCCGCCGCCAGTTCAAGGAGATCCCCGGCCTCATGGAGGGGAAGGCAGACCCCGACTACACCTCCTGCATCGCCATCTCCACCAAGTCGGCGCTGCGTGAGATGATCGTGCCCGGCGTCCTCGCCGTCGCCGCGCCGCTCACCGTCGGGATCGTCCTCGGCCCTGAAGCCCTCGGCGGCCTGCTCGTAGGCTCGCTTGCGTCCGGGTTCCTCCTCGCCGTCACGATGGCGAACGCCGGCGGGGCCTGGGACAACGCAAAGAAGTACATCGAGCAGGGCCACCTCGGCGGCAAGGGATCGCCGGCCCACAAGGCGGCGGTCGTCGGCGACACCGTGGGCGACCCCTTCAAGGACACGTCGGGCCCGTCGCTGAACATTCTCTTGAAACTGATGGCCATGGTCGCGCTGGTCTTTGCGCCGCTGATCCTGGTCGTCTAACCCATCTTTTTTAGGCCCGCCGGGGGCGACCCCAGAGGAGGCCATACCTTCATCCCGCTCTACGGACAACCAGATAATGTGTGCATCCCGGAACGGGGGGTGAAGACCGCATGTTCCAGATCTACCGCACGGTTGAAGGGGCCACGGCGCCACGGACGGAGGAGACGGGAAGGTTTGAGCCAGGCTCCTGGGTCTCTCTCGTCAACCCCACCGCAGACGAGATCCGGGAGGTCTCGGAGAGGCTCTCCATCCCGGGCGACTACCTCCGGGCGGCGCTCGACGAGGAGGAGCGCCCGCGGACCGAGAGCGAGGACGGTGTCACCCTGATCGTCATCGATATCCCGATGCCCTACCCTGAGCAGACGATCCTCTACACGACGATGCCCCTTGGGATCATCATCACCCCCGATAGCATCGTCACCGTCTGCCTCCGCGAGAACGCGATCATCGAGGATTTCGCGAATGGACGGGTGAAGTCGTTCTACACCTTCAAGAAGACACGGTTCGTGCTCCAGATCCTCTTTAGGAACGCGTCCTATTTCCTCCAGTACCTGCGCCAGATCGAGCGGATCTCAGACCGGCTCGGGGCCGAGCTGAACCAGTCGATGCGGAACCGGGAGCTGATCCAGTTGATGAACCTCAAAAAGAGCCTGGTCTACTTCTCGACGTCGCTCAAGAGCAACCAGATCGTCCTCGACAAGACCCTGACGTTCCAGCCGCTCCGGATGTACGCGGACGACACCGACCTTCTTGAGGACGTCATCATCGAGAACAAGCAGGCGATCGAGATGGCGAACACCTACTCGACGATCCTCTCAGAGACGATGGATGCTTTCGCTTCGATCATATCGAACAACTTCAATAACGTCTTAAAACTCCTCACCTCGATAACCATCATCCTTGCCATCCCGACGATGATCGCAAGTTTCCTCGGCATGAACGTCCCGGTCCCCCTGCAGGACGAACCCTACGGGTTTCTCATCATCATCGTCCTCTCCCTGATCGTCTCCTCCCTCCTCGCGGTGGCGATCAACCGGAAAGGGTGGTTGTGACCCTCCCCGCAGGCTTGCGTCCGGGGAAGCGCCCCGGTCAGCGGGCAGGGGTCCGGCAATGGTATCGGCACCTGCACACCCTTGCCTCCCGCGTTGACGCGAAGGTCCAATACAGGATTGCAGACTCCCAAACAACATGGAGCGACAGGTCTTAGCCGTCCTCCACGGGCTAAAGCCCGGGCATTTGCCGTTGCACCCTGGAAAACCCCGGTTTTTCTCGATGTCTCAGGAGCATCCGGCATTCAGGCGGAGTGCCGGCCCCGTTGCCCCGGCCGACCACAACATTTATCACCACAATATACATTATTGATCATGACAAATTATACATGATCGATCATGTCAAATAGGCGGGGTCGCCGGGGTGGCGGCCCCCGAAGATGTCATGCCGCCCGCGGTCTCTGCCGGGGAGCGTGACAGGTCTGTACGGCAGCACGATCACGGGCACATCGGTCGCAGGATCGATGGGCCGGGAAGAAGGTTAGCCGCTTTTGCACGGTGTCAGGACCCATGGGGGTCTGACCGGGTAAATCTGGCATGATTAATAATGTAGGAATGTGGGAAGATGACAGGGACGTTTGCCGTCAAACTGGAAGAGAAACGCTACCTCCCCGATCCCCGGTGCAAGGCGACCGCCTGGACGCCGGATTACACCCGGGCGTATCAGGAGTTCATGCACGACCCGGAGGCCTTCTGGGACCGGATCGCCCGCGAACTGGTCTGGTTTGAGCCGTGGGACCGGGTCCTTGAGTGGAACTACCCTTACGCGAAGTGGTTCGTCAACGGAAAACTCAACATCACCTACAACTGCCTTGACCGCCACGTCACGAGCGACCACAAGGACAAACCGGCGATCGTCTGGCGCGGGGAGCGCGGGGAGGAGCGGAGGCTCACCTACGACGACCTCCACCGCGAGGTGATGCGGTTTGCAAACGGCCTCACCCGCCTCGGCGTCGGGAAGGGCGACCGGGTCTGCATCTACATGCCGCTCGTCCCCGAGCAGATCGTCGCGATGCTCGCCTGCGCCCGCATCGGGGCCGTCCACTCGGTGATCTTCGGGGGGTTCGGGCCGGACGCGCTTGCGATGCGGATCAACGACGCGGAGGCAAAGGTCCTCATCACCGCAGACGTCGCCTACCGGCGGGGGAAAGCCGTCCCGCTCCGGGAGATCGCAAATGAGGCACTCACCCACGCGCCGTGCGTCGAGAAGGTCGTCGTCCTCCGGCGCGAGACCCCGGCGGCCGACCTCGACCCCGCCCGGGAGATCGACTACGCCGATCTCATGGCCCGTGCCGCACCGGACTCTCCCGCGGAGGCGATGGACGCGGAAGACCCGCTCTTCATCCTCTACACGAGCGGCTCGACCGGCGCGCCGAAGGGCATCGTCCACACCTGCGGCGGCTACATGGTCGGGACCTACTACACCGCCCTTCACGACTTCGACATCAAGGAGAACGACGTCTTCTGGTGCACCGCCGACCCCGGCTGGATCACCGGCCACAGTTATATCGTCTACGGCCCGCTCGCTGTCGGGACGACCGTCGTCATCGTCGAAGGGACGCCCGACTACCCGGACCCGGGCGCCTACTGGCGGCTGGTCCAGGACCTCGGGGTGACGATCTTCTACACCGCCCCGACGGCGATCCGGATGTTCATGCGCTACGGCGACAAGTGGCCGGCGAAGTACGACCTCTCCTCGCTCCGGGTGCTCGGCTCGGTCGGGGAACCCCTCAATCCCGAGGCGTTCGAGTGGTACTACCACCAGATCGGCGGCGGGCAGTGCCCGATCGTGGATACCTGGTGGCAGACCGAGACCGGGATGCACCTGATCACCACGATGATCGGCGAAGCGATGAAGCCGGGGTTTGCCGGAAAGCCCATCCCGGGCGCCGTCGTGGATGTGGTCGACAGGGCAGGGAAGCCGGTCCCGCCCGGCACCGGGGGGTTCCTGGTCATCCGGGCACCCTGGCCCGCCATGCTCCGGACGGTCTACGGCAACGATGCGCGCTACCGTGCCTACTGGGAGACCATCCCGGGCTGCTACACGGCAGGCGATCTCGCGGTGAAGGACGAGGACGGCTACATCATGATCCTCGGGCGGGCCGACGACCTGATCGTCGTCTCCGGGCACAACATCGGGACTGCGGAGGTCGAGAGCGCGCTCGTCTCCCACGACGCGGTGGCGGAAGCGGCCGTCATCGGCAAGCCCGATCCCCTGAAGGGGAACATCATCAAGGCCTTCGTCACCCTCCGCGTGGGTGCAAGTCCCGGCGATGGCCTCTCCGCCGAGCTCGCCCGCCACGTCAGGAAGAGCCTCGGGCCCGTCGCGGTGCCGGCCGAGATCGAGTACGTGGACCGGCTCCCGAAGACACGGAGCGGCAAGATCATGCGCCGGGTCCTGAAGGCCCGGGAGCTCGGCATGGACCCGGGGGACATATCCACCCTGGAGGAGTGACCCTCCTCCACTTCTCGTGAGGGAAAACCGATGCCCGATACACCGAAGGTCTTCGGCATGCCCGCAGAGACGGGGAGATGGGGCCTCGTCGCCCTCGGCCTCGTCATCAACCTCTGCCTCGGGAGCATCTACTCATGGAGCGTCTTTGTGGCGCCGCTTGCCGCGCACTTCACCGCGGCGCTCGGCCGGGAGGTGACGGCGGGGGAGGTGCTCCTCCCATTCTCGGTCTTCCTCGCCTTCTTCGCCATCGCGATGCCGCTCGCCGGGAAGTACATCGAACGCTACGGTCCCCGAAGGGTGACGATCGCCGGCGGGCTCCTCACCGGCCTCGGGTGGCTCCTCGCCTCGACGGCGACGTCGGTCGAGGCGCTCTATGTCGTCTACGGGGTGATCGGGGGGATCGGCGTCGGGATCGCCTACGGGGCGCCGGTCGCCGTCGCGGCCCGGTGGTTTCCGGACCGGCGGGGGCTCGCGGTGGGGCTCACCCTGCTCGGGTTCGGGATCTCGGCGTTTGTCACCGCAAACGCCGCGGGGGCGCTGATCGCCGCGTACGGGGTGATGGCGACGTTTGGGATCTTCGGGGTCGCGCTCGCCGCCGTGCTGGTGCTCGCGGCCCTGCCGCTCCGGTTCCCGCCGCAAGGCTGGCGGCCGGCGGGATGGTCCCCTCCCGCGCCCGAGGTCGGCACGGCGCCGCTCTGCGAGTGCGATAGAAGGACGATGCTCCGGACAGGGGCTTTCTACGGCCTCTTCGCCTGCTACTTCATCGGCTGCCTCGCGGGGCTCACCGCGATCTCGATCGCAAAGCCGGTCGGGACCGAGGTGGCGGGAGTCGACGCGGGGCTCGCGACGCTCCTCGTCGGGTTCTTCGCCGTCTTCAACGGGCTGGGACGGCCGGCGTTCGGCGGTCTCGCCGACCGGATATCCCCGCAGAAGACGGCTATGCTGGCGTTTGGGCTGATCGCGGCCGCGTCGGTCCTGATCTGGCTCGTGCCGGGGGTGCCCGCCTATGTCGTCTCGTTCGCCGTCCTCTGGGGATGTCTTGGAGGGTGGCTTGCGATCGCGCCGGCGGCGACGGCGTCCTACTTCGGGACGTGCGACTACCCGCGGTGCTACGGGGTCGTCTTCCTCGCCTACGGCGCGGGAGCCATCGCCGGGCCGCAGGTTGCGGGGTTCGTCAGGACAGCGACCGGGACCTACCTCGGCGTCTTTCCGCTGGTCGCGGCCCTCGCGGTGGTGGGGTTCATCGTCGCCTGGCTCCTGATGCGGCCGCCGACCGGGGTTCAGGCGAGCGCGGAGGAGGAGGGACGAAGGCTTACACCCTCTCCGTGAGCCCGAGCTGCCGGAGCACGCCTGCGGCCGCACTCATCCCGCCGTCCAGGTAGACGGCGCCGACGAGCGCCTCCAGGCACTCGGCAAGGACCCGGCCGGACGTCCAGACAGCCTGGGCGGCCTCGCCCTTCCCCCAGCGGACGTAATCCTCAAGGTCAAGGTCTTGTGCGAGCTCGCGGAGCCGGGTCATGTTGACCAGGTTCATCTTCCGGTTGCTGATCGCGCCCTTGTCGTGCGCCCCGCCCGCGACCAGCGCTTCCACGACCGCCACGTTGATGACCGCATCGCCGAGGGTGGCGAGGGCATCCATGTGGGCGCTCGAAGGGAGGCCCGCCTCCAGGGTGTAGGCGAGACGGGTGAGCGCGCGTGAAAGGAGAGCCCGGTCCCGGAATACGTAGCCGATCCGTGCCTCGATCGCGCCCGGGTCCCGGCGGACGGCGTCGTTATGGCTCATGGTGAGAGGATTACTCCCGGACTTCCGCCTTCTCGATCCGGACGGGGACCCTGGGCCTGTCGGCGGAGTCCGTCTTCACCTTCCCGATCCTGTCGACGACGTCCATCCCCTCCACCACCTCACCAAAGACCGGGTGGGCGCTCGGCGTCCGCGGGTCGTCCCAGTCGAGGTAGGTGTTGTCCACCAGGTTGATGAAGAACTGGCTGCCGCCGGAGTTCGGGCGTCCGGTGTTCGCCATGGCGATCGTGCCCCGGCGGTTTGAACGGCCTTTCACGAACTCATCGGCGATGGTGTAGCCCGGTCCGCCCGTCCCGGTGCCGGTCGGGTCGCCGCCCTGGATCATGAACCCCTCGATGACCCGGTGGAAGATTGTGCCGTCGTAGAACCCGGACCCTGCCAGTTTCGCGAAGTTCCCCGCCGTCACCGGCATGTCGTCGTAGAGGTGGATCGTGATCGTACCCATGGTCGTGTGGAGCACGACCAGCGTTCTGTCCGTTTCTGCCATTGTGTACAGCTCCGTATGGTATTGTTCGCCGTTGTTACTTATACTGGTGGGAGGGGTATGCGCCGCAGCCGGCAGGTGGAGGCTGCGCTTCCCGCCGATCCCCTGCCGGGCTTTGCGCCGCCGTCCGGCACGAGAGCGGTCACGCACCCTTCCCCGGCGGGCCGAGTCAACGTCATCATGTAAACAAAAAGAGCATGTAAAAATGTTTTATATGGACGGCCGCAGAAGTATATGCATGTACTCCGGAGCGAACGTCTCCCCGGACCCGCGGCCGGGATATACCCGCGTCCCTCCACTCGGCCCCGCGCAGCGGCGGGGGCCTTCCGGGATGAACGACCGGGCGCCCGTCTTCATCATCACCGGCGAGCAGGGCCAGTGCAAGACGACGTTCCTGCACCTGGTTCTCGGGCTCACCGTCGCGCTGAACGTCCGGGTCCGGGGCGTGCTCGCTCCCGGCCACGTGCGGGACGGCCGGAGGTCGGGGTTCACCCTCGTCGATCTTGCCACCAGCGAGCACGAGGAGCTCTGTTCGATCGACCCCGATCCGCGGTGCGAACTCCACGGCCGATTCTACTTCCGGCCTGAAGGGCTCGCATTCGGCCGCAGGGCGCTTGCGCCGCCGGATCCCCGGGAAACCGATCTCGTGGTCATCGATGAGGTGGGAAGGTTCGAACTCCAGGGCGCGGTCTGGGCCAACCAGATCGACCGGCTGGTCTCGCTCCCGCACCCCCCGATGATCTGGACGGTCCGGCGCCGGCTCCTCGATACGGTCATCCAGCGCTGGATGATTAGAAACCCCGTCGTCCTGGACGTCAGGACCGCGAGCGTGATGGCGACAGCAGGCGACGTGATGGACGCCGTCTGGGAGTGGCGGGAGGCGCAGACGCCATCCGCGGTCCCGGTGCCCCCCTTCTCCCCGGGCCGCATCGCCGGGGACCCCGCGCTGCTTGCGGATGCAGCCGCCGGCGCCTCCCCGGGCGCCCCGTCAATCCTCCGGAGACTCTACAGCCCGGAGGGGTGATGCAGTCAGAACTGCTGCCCGTCCCGGATCGTCTCGATTACCGCGCCCACGAGCCTCTCGATCTCGTCGAACCGCGGCTCCGCCATACCGTTCTTCACGATCCCGCATTCGGTCGCGATGACGTGCAGGTCCGGCTCGACCCCGAGCTCCCGGAGTTTTCTGAGCGCACAGGCATCGTCGCAGCCGTCGAGCGCAAGGATGCGTCCGGCGTAGCGTGCCGCCTCCTCAAGCGATGCCGACGGGCGGCTTGCCGGGAGCGAGGCCTCCACGGATCCTGGAGAGCGCTGCTGAACCACCATACCCGCACGGTCGGTCAGCTTCCCGGTGTTCGAGAGGCCGGAACAGGTGATGAGGGTGACGGGCTCCGCCACAGCCTCACTCCATTTCGAGAGCTTTCATAGCTGCCCGGCCGATCAGGTCCGGCGGGATCGCCTCGTACTCCTCGCCGTTGTAGCGGAGCGCCCGGCACTCCGTATCCTCCTCGCAGGTGATGCAGGAGCAGGAGCAGCAGGGTGTGGTGGTCACCTCGATCCCCTCGAGGAGTTCCTCGATCGGCACCCCGTTGAAGAGGAGGCTGTTGGACTCCGCGACCGCCTCGTTCGGGAGGACGGTCTCGACCACCCGGACGCTGACCCCCTCCATCTCAAGGAGCATGCTGATCTCCGTGAGAACCGCCGCAAGTGTCATCCCGGTCTCGTGGCACCGTTCGCAGGTGTTGTCGATGTCGCTTCCGATGTGCTTCCATTCGATGACGAGTTCCTTCTTCATGATATCACCTTTAGTGGGAATCCGCGGGACATCTTCCTGTCGCCTCCCCGCCGTACCACTTATCCCGGATCAGGAGCGCCACGTTCACGAGCGATATCAGCACCGGCACCTCGATCAGCGGGCCGATGACGGTGGCAAACGCCACCCCGGAGCTGATCCCGAAGGCCCCGATGGCAACGGCGATGGCAAGTTCAAAGTTGTTGCTTGCCGCAGTAAACGAGAGCGCCGTACTCCGGCCGTAGTCGACCCCGAGCCTCCAGGACATCCAGAATGAGACGAAGAACATCAGAAGGAAGTAGATCGTGAGTGGGATCGCGACTTGCACGACGTCCGCGGGGAGCGCGACGATGTTCCCGCCCTGGGTCGAGAACATCACGACGATCGTGAAGAGCAGGGCGATGAGCGTGATCGGCGATATCTTCGGGATGAACCGCTCGTGGTACCACTCCTTCGACCTCACCCGGAGGAGGGCGAACCGGGTGACGAACCCGGCGATGAACGGGATGCCGAGGTAGACAAAGACCGTGGCGGCGACGCCCGAGATCGTGATCGGCACCGCCGTCCCGGTCCCGATCCCGAGGAGCGGCGGGAGGACGGTGATGAAGACGTAGGCGTAGAGGGCGTAGAAGAGCACCTGGAAGATGGAGTTCAAGCCCACGATGGCGGCACAGTAGTCGCAGTCGCCCTCTGCAAGGTCGTTCCAGACGATCACCATCGCGATGCACCGGGCGAGACCCACGAGGATGAGGCCGTACATGAACTCCGGCCTATCCGCGAGGAAGGCCGCCGCAAGGAGGAACATCAGCACCGGGCCGACGACCCAGTTCTGGACGACGGAGAGGCCGAGGACTTTTTTGTCCCGGAAGACCCGCCCGAGTTCTTCGTACCGGACCTTCGCAAGCGGCGGATACATCATCAGGATCAGCCCGACGGCGATGGGGATCGATGTCGTCCCGACAGCAAACCCTGTGATCGCTGCCGGGACCGCGGGGACAAAGTAGCCGACGGCGACGCCGGCAGCCATGGCAAGGACGATCCAGAGGGTCAGGTAGCGGTCGAGGAACGAGAGCCGGGAGCCGGAGGTCCCCTGGTCGGCGGTGTCCATCGCCGGTCACCACCCGCCGGGCCGGATCTCTCCCGCGAGCGCGGCGGCATGCGGCGCATCCGCGGCACAACAAGGTTTTCCATCCATGATTCGTTCACCTCATGACAGAGGTTAGACCACGCTGAGCACCTGGAACACCACCCCGGCAAGGACGGCGACCATGAGGATCGTCACCACAAACGCGGCGACCAGCCTTCGCTCAAAGATCGCGGCAAGGAGCGTCACTTCCGGGATGCTTGCCCCCGCGCCGCCGATGATCAGGGCCATGACCGCTCCAATGCCCATCCCCTTCTCGAGGAGGACGGCACTGATGGGGATGATCGTCTCTGCCCGGATGTACATCGGCACCCCGATCACCGCCGCCACCGGGATGGCGAGCGGGTTATTCGGCCCGGCGAGGGAGACGATCAGGTCTCCGGGGATGAATCCGTAGATGAACGCCCCGATACCCGCACCGAGGAGGAGGTAGGGGAGCACCTGCCGGAAAAGGCTGACGGCAAAGGAGAACGCCTTGCGGATGCGGACAGGGTGGCCTGCAGCACAGTCGCAGGGTTCCGGCCTCCCTTCAACCATCACGTCCTTGACGTAGCGCCCGTAGCCGAGCCGCCCGAGGAGCCACCCGATGCCTGCGGCGGCGGTGAAGGTGACGGCGGCATACACAGCGGTCGGCACAACCCCGATGAGCGCGACGAGAAGCGAGAGGATTATCGGGTTTAAGAGCGGGGAGGCGAGCAGGAACGACATGCAGACCCCGAAGGGAATCCCGACCTCAAGGAGCCCGAGCAGGATGGGGATGGTCGAGCAGGAGCAGAACGGGGTGAGCGCCCCGAACCCAGCCCCGATGACGTTCCCGGCGATGCCCTGCCGCTTCCCGGCAAGCACGCTCCGTACCCGGTCTTCGGGGATATAGGCCTGGAGCAGCCCGACGAGGAACGTGATCCCGACAAAGAGCAGGATCAGTTCCCCGGCTATAACGACGAAGAACTGCCCGGCCGTAATAAGTGTTGAGGGAAGATCCATGGGGCCCGGTCCCGCATCGGTGGTTTACTGCTCCCCTATGTCAGATTCTTCTTTCTTCTCCTTCGGGACGATCCGTGTGCCGCAGCAACCGCCGCCGCTGCCACAGCCGCATCCGGAGGAGAAGAGGTTCTTTATCCGCGATCCGATTTTTACTCCGTCTTTTTTCTCGTTCTCGCCTGTCATGGTCACCACGTCCGCTCCGGCTCACCTGCCGGAGTGTTTCAATCTGGTTTGAACTACTGTTGGCGGTGCCGGCGTATGAAGGTTTCTATTTCAATAAAAATTGAACTTGTATGAGACAGTACGCAGGAGGAACCTGCAGGACGATGTAGTCTTCAGACCAAACGCGGACAGGAGCGCGGCATGGAAGGAGAGAAGGGCTGCGGGAGTTTTCCGTGCAGCCACAGGAAGATTCTCCGCTGGAAGGGTCTCACCTAAGCAGCATTGCCGCGATGAGGTAGACCCCGATCCCGATGAAGAGCACCCCCACAATGCGCCGGGTCCAGTACTCGAACATCTCCGCCGCCTTCATCGCGCTCCCCACCTTCGCGATCCCGGTCACCATGATCAGCGAGAACGCGATCACCGGCAGAGCGGTCGCGACGGCAAAGACCGCCGGGACGCCGAGCGGATCAGAGGTCCGGAGCGCCAGCGGGACGAGCATCGCAAAGAAGAGCACCGCCGAGAACGGGCAGAAGGTCAGTGCGAAGAGTACGCCGAGGAGAAAACTCCCTGCCAGCCCCTGATCGGCAACCCGCTCCTTGAATGCCGCGAATCGCCTGCTGCCGCCCGTCCAGGAGGGGAGCGGGACGAGATCGAGCATCACAACCCCGAGCCCGATCAGCAGCGGACCGACCAGCACCTCGCCCCAGGACTGGAGGAAGAGCGAGATCCCCTGGATGGAGAGGCCGAACGTGACGATCAGCGCCGCGATGCCGACGTAGACGGCCATCCTCCCGGCGCTGTAGAGCGCTCCGGCAAGGAGGGTCTGCCCCGGGCTGCCGATCCGGCGGGAGAGATACCCGATTGCAGCGATGTTCGTCGCGAGCGGGCAGGGCGAGAGGGCCATCATGAGTCCGATGAAGAACGCGGCGACGAGAGGGACGCTGCTCGTCCCCATCGTCTCCATGAACCCCATCAGGCTCATTGCGAGAAGTCCCCGGCGAGACGCATCCCGAGTAGCGTCTTGAGATACTGCATGAATCCGGGTTTGTCGTTGAGTTTGTACCAGACCCGGATATCCTCTTCTTTATAAAACCCGCCCAGGTCGTCGTAGGTGCCGATCCAGAGCGACGAACCGGTTGCGCCGTAGCGCTCGACGATCTCCTGCTGCTGTGGGTCGGCGATATCGATATGGTCGAAGATCAGCTTCCCGGAGCCGAGTTCTTCGGAGAAGTGCGTCTTTACGGTCTCCTCGGCGTAGTCACCGAGCACCACGCAGGAGTGGCACTGGTTCGGAGCGGTGAAATGGATGACCTCGACTTTAGTGACGGTGCCGTTGAGCGGCGAGACGGTGGCTGCGTCCGCTCCGCCGGATTCTGTCGTACACCCTGCAAAGAGGGCGGCAAAGGCCAGGAGAACCGACAGCGCAACTAACGGCAGGACCTTTCGTCCGGTTATGTTGCAAGCAAGCCCCCGGCGCATGCGTGGGACCTCAGAACTGCATGGTTGGTTCGTTTTCATCAAGGACACTCCCGTCGCTGGATTGACTGTTACAATTTGGTTTGAAATGGTTCTGTGTTCTTGTGCAGGCGGATATATATGCTTTCTCCAGTGATGCTTCATCACCGCATCCACCTGCCGGAAAAATCGGCGTTCCTCCACCGTGTATCGGGGCAGGATGCAGAAGCGGTCACTCCGGCTCGCCCCGTTTCTTTGCCCGGGTGATCTCCCTGCGGTAGAGATCCTCCCGCTCCCGCTCCTCAAGTTGCTCTTCGATGTACCGCAGGGTCTCGATGATGCGGGGTATCAGCACCCTGTCCATAGCGTTCACCTTCCGGCGTGTCCGCGTGCTGCTCCTCTCAAGCGCCCGGAGAGTACCCCCTTCACTGAGGGAGGGGTGTTAGGTGCAGCACCCGGCTGCAAGGAGGATGGAGGGAGCCGCAGCCAACCCCAGAACCCGGCTTCCCGGCGCGACATCACAGCCTCCGTGGCATGGTCCGCCGGTGCAGGTGCATCGCGGCGGCGGTAAAGACCAGGGTGAAGAGGGCAAGCATCACGATGTCGACCGCCACCGGGAAGTAGTGTGCGCCCGTGAACGAGTATCGCACCAGGTCCGTGAAGTAGGTGAGCGGCGAGCAGACGGCAAGGTACAGCCCCCATGCGGGCATCTGCTCCAGGGGAATGAAGATCCCGGAGATGAAGATGAGCGGGAACTTCAGGAGCGAGGAGAGCATCATGATGTTCGAAGGCACGTTCGTCGGGGGGACGGCAAGGAGCATCCCGATAGCCGAGAAGCAGACCGCCGCAAGGAAGACGGCAGAACCGAGCACGATGCCGTGCAGGAGCACAAGCCCGAGCCCAAGCCCGATGAGGAGCGTGACCGCCGTGACCCCGATGCCGAAGAGGATGGAGGCGATCATGTCCCCAAGGACGATCGCCTCGATGGTGATGGGGCAGGCTGCGAGGCGCTCGAGGGTCTTTGCCTGCCCTTCCCAGGGAAAGATTGCAGGAGATACGGCGGTCGAGGTGAAGAAGAGGGTCATCCCCATAAGCCCGGAGAGGAGGAACGCGAGCGGGAGCTGCCGGCCTCCCATGAAGAAGGCCAGGAAGAGGAAGACCGGCATGAAGATACCGAAGATGAGCACGGGGCCTTTGGAGTAATAGATCCGGATATCCTTCTTTGCTATCGCCCATGCCCGCCGCACCTGTTCGGACGTTCCTGCCGGGTTCATCTTCTCTCCTCTTCGCCCGTCAGTCGCAGGAAGACCTCGTCGAGCGACGGGGCAAGCGTGTTCAAGGTGAGGATCGCTATCCCCTCCTGCCGGCTGAATGATACAAGGGAGCGGATGGCCGTGTCCTGATTCTCTGCCGTAATCTGCCACTTATCCCCCGTTCGGGCAGCCCCGGTGATGCCCGCAAGCCCTGAAAGGAGATCTCCCCCGATCTCCCGGTCGAAGCTCACCTCGATCCGGTGGACACGGTCGATCGTGGTCTTCAGTCTCTCGGGCGCGTCGATCGCGACGATCCGGCCGCTCCTGATGATACCGACTCGATCGCAGAGCCGGTTCGCCTCCTCCATGTTGTGGGTGGTGAGGAAGATGGTTGTCCCGTCCGCATTCAGCGCCCGCAGCATGGAGAGGATCATCTGCGTGCTCTGCACATCCAGGCCGCTCGTCGGTTCGTCGAGGAAGAGGAGTTCGGGCTCGTGGAGGAGCGCCATGGCGAGGATGAGCCTCTGTTTCATGCCCTTCGAGTAGCCCTGCACCTTCTGGCCTCTCCTCACGGAGAGGCCGAGGGTTTCGAGAAGGTCGTGCGAGCGCCGTTCTGCCCGGGCACGATCGAGCCCGTAGAGGTCCCCCATCAGCATGAGGTTCTGCCATGCGGTCAGGTCGACGTAGGCGTTCGAGGTTTCGGGCACGACGCCGAACCGTTGTTTTACCCGGACCGGTTCCTTCAGGATATCATACCCGAATATCCTGGCGCTCCCGCCGCTCCTCGGGATGACGCCGGTGAGTATCCGCGTGGTAGTGGTCTTCCCCGCCCCGTTCGGGCCGAGGAAACCGAAGATCTCTCCTTCGCGGACCTCAAACGAGACGTGGTCCACGGCGGTGATGGTGCCGAAAACCTTCGTCAGGTCTTCAACCTCGATCAGGTTCGGCACGCCTGAGCAATCAGTACGGGTATCACCGGTCACAGTGGGCTCCTTTTTCGGGCGACGTGCTCGACCTTCTCCGGGGTCTTCCCCCGACCGGCGTCACTCCCTGATCGCCTCCAGCACGGCGGCTGAAAGGCGCTCGATCTCATCGAACCGGGGTTTGGCCATCCCGTTCTTCTCGATGCCGCAGCCGGTGGCAACGATATGCAGGTGCGGCTCGACCCCGAGCGCCCGCACCTTCTTCTTCCCGCAGCAGTCGGCGCACCCGTCCAGCACCAGAATACGGTCCGCGTGTCGGACCGCAACCTCCAGGGACGCCGTCGGCCGGATGGCCGCGATGCAGGCCTCGACCGCCCCGCAGGAGCAGTGGAGGAGCATCACCCCGGCCTGGGCGGTCAGTTTCCCGGTGTTCGATATCCCCAAACAGGCGATGACGATGACCGCCAATCAGTTCCCCCCGAACGTCGCGTCGATCCAACTCGTAATATCGTCCCGGATACGCCGGACGCCGACCATGATCTCCTCGTCGGTGCCGGTGAGGTTCGAGGGGTCCGGGAACTCCTGATGGATCTCCCCCTTCGCCCAGGGAAAGAGGGGGCAGAGCCCTCCCTCGCAGACGGCAACAAGGTAATCCATCTCCTGCTCATCGAACTCACCAAGGTCTTTGACCCTGTGGCCGGAGATGTCGATCCCGATCTCGGCCATCGCCCGGACGGCGTAGGGGTTCAGGGTCCCCGGTTTGGTGCCGGCGGAGAAGGTCTCATAGTGGTCGCCATAGCGTGCGTTCATATACCCTTCCGCCATCTGCGACCGGGCGGAATTATGGGTGCAGACAAAGCGGACTTTCTCCCTCACGCTATCACTCCAGCCCGAGCGCCCTGAGCGCCGCCCGGGCGATCAGCTCTGGCGGGATCGAATCGTAACGCTCGCCGTTATACTCGATTGCCCGGCATTCTGCGCCGTCCTGCCCGGTGATGCAGGCGGAGGAGGTGCAGGGAGTGCTGGTGACCTCCATGCCCTCGACGAGGCTCTCGAGCCGCACGCCGTTGAAGAGGATGCTGTTTGACTCTGCGATCGTATCGCTCGGGAGGACGTTCTCGACAAACCTGACCGTGATACCCACATCCTCAAGGACCGCACGAATCTGGTCGACAACGTCCCTCACGGCCTTTCCGGTCTCGTCGCACCGCTCGCAGGTGTTCTCGATGTCTCTGCCGATATGCCGCCATTCAACGACGAGGGTGTCCGTCGACCCCCCGCAACCGCACCCACACCCGCATCCACCGGACCGCCTGTGCTCGTTCTCTTCCTCTGCTCTCCCTTTCCCCTCCCAGGTGGCGGAGACGACCGTCTCCACGTCTTCTTCGGATAGGTCGAGGCCCCCGCCTTTCTCGATCCCGAGGTCCGTGACCACGATCTCCTGGTCGGGCGCAACCCCGGCCCGCTCCGCGATCTGGCGGGCGCAGCCGACCGGGCAGCCGTCGATGACGATCACCTCGTCCGCTGCCTCGACCTTCTTCTTGATCGAGGGTGTAGAGACGGCGAGGGATGCCGTGCAGGCTATATTCCCGTATCCTTCCTTCGTCAACTGAACGGCAGCCTCGTTCGAGATCTGTCCGGCCTTCGATGCGCCGGCGCAGGCGAAGATGATCCGTTTCGTGCCGCCCTCCATCTCTATGCCAGATTCACAGGCGCACCGGGGTATGTTCTGTTCCGTCATGGTTTACTTTTCTCCAAGCAGGATCTGTTTGATATCTTCAACGCAGGGGACGTGGCCGACGACTTTAGGCTCTCCGTCGACGTAGAGCGCCGGCGCCAGCATCACACCCCGGTCGATCATCTCATCGAGGCTCTCGATCTTGCGGACATCCGCATTGATCTTGAGTTCCCTGACAACGATCTCGACGTTCTTGTTCATCCGCCGGCACTTGACGCAGCCGGTCCCGAATACTTCAATCAGCACCATGGTCTTTCCTCTTCCGGGGAATGCAGGTCCCGGCATCTCGCACCCATCCGGCAGAGACGACCGCATCGACGTCCTGCGGGTCGATCCCGAGGTAGCCGGTCGACCGGAGGGGGAGCCCGGCAACGACGATGTACTGGTCGGGCTCAAGACCCAACCGATCGAGAATCGCCCGGGCGCAGCCGGTCTCGCAGCCGTCGATGACCACGACGTCGTCTGCAGCCAGCACCTGTTCGATCCCGGGCCTGCACCCGGCGGCGACGGCAGCGACGGCAACGAGGTCGCCGTAGCCTTCACGGGCGAGCCGCACCGCGCTCCGGCAGGCGAGTTGTCCGGTATACGATCCCCCGCAGCAGGCGACGATGACGCGCCGTTCGCGGGCCATGCTTATCACCCCTGCAGGATCTCCTTGATCTCCTTGACGTCTGCCACTCGGCCAGAGACCTTCAGTTCCCCGTCGACGGCGAGGGCGGGCGTCAGCATCACACCGCGGTCCATGATCTCGGTGATGTCGTCGACCTTGACGAGTTCTGCCTCGATGCCGAGGTCTTTGATTGCTGTCTCCACGTTCTTTGCGAGCCGCTTGCATTTCGCGCAACCGGTTCCGAGCACTTCTATCTTTACCATTGCTTCTTCACCTCGTTCTGGTACTCACGAAGGATCGCCGCCCGGTAGAGCAGTTCCGCCTCCCTCGGGATGTAGTTGTAGATCTTTACCTGTTTCATCAGTTCATCGCCGATAGCGATCTCGCCTGAGAGGTTAAGGGCGATTGTATCGGCCAGGATATCGTCGAGCATCACGAGCCCGACGACGACCCCTCCGACTTCGATCCGGCGAACACGCCGCAGCGCTTCGGCGGCGCAGCAGGGTTTCTCTCTCTTTTTATCGCTCTCCATACGCTTCCCCCTACACGAGCAGCATCCCGTTGCCGTAGACGAACCCGGCAATGGTCGCCGAGAGCACAACCAGCGTCACGTAGGCCGCCGTCTTCTTCGCTCCGATGATCCGGTAGATGACAAGGATAGAGGGCAGGCTGAGCGTCGGCCCGGCCAGCAGGAGGGCGAGCGCCGGGCCGGCGGCCATGATCCCGGACGAGTAGCCGAACGTCGTGCCGATGATCGGGACCTCAAGCAACGTCGGCATGTAGAGGATCATCCCCACGACGGCTGCGAGGAAGTTCGCACCGAGCGAGTTGTTGCCGAAGTAGGGCTGGAAGGTCTCAGGCGGGAGGAAGAACGCGATGATCCCGACAAGGAACGTTCCTGCGATCAGGATCGGAAAGATCTTCTTCGTGAGATCCCAGGTCTCAAGCCCCCAGTCGGTCACCTCGTCCCTGTCGAAGTAGTAGATGAGCAGGACGGCGATCGCAAGGGTCAGGATGTAGACGATCGAGAGCCGGATCACCCAGTCAAGCGGCGAGGCGCCAAAGACCAGCACCCCGACGAGGAGGGCGAAGAACGCGGGCGTGACCCAGCGCGGCTTCTCCGCCTCACACGCCCCGGCGACGCTCGGCGCCATCGCCTTCCGCTTCAGGGTCTCGACGTCGGTCGACCGGAAGAGCAGCGCCATGAGAAGCCCGATCACGATGGCGAGGGTGACGGCAGAGACCGCCCGAGCCACACCGAGGTCGAACCCGAGCACCCGGGCAGTGTAGATGATCGCGAGGATGTTGATCGCCGGACCGGCGTAGAGGAACGTAGTCGCCGGGCCGATGCCGCTCCCTTTCTTGAGGATACCGGCAAAGATCGGGAGGATGGTGCAGCTGCAGACCGCGAGGATCGTCCCCGAGACCGATGCTATCCCGTAGGAGACCGGTTTTGGGGTGTCCGGGCTGAAGTACTTCAGCACCGCCTCTTTCTTGACGAAGGCTGCGATGGCGCCGGCGATGAAGAACGCCGGGATCAGGCAGGTGAGAACGTGCGCCGAGAGGTAGTCGAGCACGGAGGCAAGCCCTGATGCGAGAGCGCTGATGAGTATGTCAATCACGAGTGTACCTCACTGGAGGTTGATCACTAATTCAAATAAATTTGAAACAGTATGGTGCAGGAGTGAGGATAAACGTTACGATGCCCTGTGCCCCCGCCCGACTCCGCTATCCCGATCCCGGGGACCATGATGGGCAGTCGTCTCTTCACCCCGTACGAGCAGGCGGGCTCCGCACCGGACAACCCCTTTCCCCGGGGGTGTCAGAGCCACAGTGGGAACGGGCGGCGGAGGACAGAACAGCGCAGATAAGGTATATGCCATCTCATTTCATACTAGTTTGAACCAGCGAGGTGATGGATCGGGTGGTAGAGAAGAACGAGTACCGGACAGAGACGCTCTCCCTCCCGCCGGAGGTCGAGGAGTCGCTCTGCCGGTGCGGGGGTATCGCAGGGCTGACCGGGCGGTTGCCGGGGAACGAGGTTCTGGAAAGAGAGAGCGCCCTCCACCGCGCACTTGCCGACCCGATCCGACAAAAAATCCTCGCGATGCTCGCCGTCCAGCCGCTCTGCGTCTGTGTCATCAAGGCGGTGATCGGGATAGCGGACTCGAAGTTATCCTACCACCTCTCTATCCTGAAGAGAGCAGAACTGATCATCGGCGAGGCCCAGGGAAACTGGATCATCTACCGGCTGACCGCCGAAGGCGAGACGTGGGCACGGCGGGCAGGGGAACCGGCCGGGGACCGGAATCCCGGGTTTTGCTGAGCCCTCCCGGTCGTGGCAAAAAACTACATGATGCCCCTGGGGCCACAGGCATACCGGATGAAAAGATCGGGGGCCATGTTCATACGAAAAGAGGCCCCGATCCTATACCCCGAGCCCCGCTAAGAACATCCGGTGCAGGCGCAAGTCCCCTCCAAGCTCCGGGTGAAAGGCAAACGCCATATGCCGGCCGCTCCTGACCGCCACGATCCCCTCCGGGACACGGGCGAGCACCGCAACGCCCGGGCCGACCTCCGTCGCCACCGGGGCCCGGATGAAGACCGCCCGGAACGGCTCCGCGAGCCCCGCGACGTCAAGAGACGCCTCGCGGGAGTCGACCTGCCGCCCGAAGGCGTTCCGTGCGACATGCATCGGGATGAGGCCGAGGGTCCGCACCCGGGGATCGTCAACCCGGTCCGCCGCAAGCACCATCCCGGCACAGGTGGCGAATACCCCGCCCTCGAACCCCCTGAGAGGCTCATAAAGCCCGTTCTTCCCGATCAGCCGGGAGATGGCGGTCGACTCCCCGCCCGGGATCGCAAGGGCGTCGAGATGCGCGAGGTCGCGAGGGTGCCGGACCGGCACGGCGGTCGAACCCGACCGGCCCGCGAGGCAGTCGCGGAACGCCGCTATGTGCTCGCTAACGTCACCCTGGAGCGCAAGAACGCCGACCTTAACGCCCACGGGTCTGCAGCACCTCTTCTTCCCGGAGCATGTGGACGTCGAGGCCCTTCATCGCCTCGCCGAGCCCCTTGCTCACCTCGGCGATGGCCTTCGGGTCGTCGTAATGGTTCACCGCCTCCACGATCGCCCGGGCGGTCATCTCGGGGCTTGCAGATTTGAAGATCCCCGACCCGACAAAGACACCGTCGGCCCCGAGCTGCATCATGAGCGCCGCGTCCGCGGGCGTCGCGATGCCGCCGGCGGAGAAGTTCACCACGGGAAGGCGGCCAAGGTTTGCGCACTCGATGACGAGTTCCGCCGGCGCCTCGATCTCCCGGGCCCGGTCGACGAGCTCCTGGCTGGAGAGCCCCTTCAAACTCCGGATCCCGCCCATGATCGCCCGCATGTGACGGACCGCCTCCACGACGTTGCCGGTCCCGGCCTCGCCTTTCGTCCGGATCATCGCCGCCCCCTCGTCGATCCGGCGCAGGGCTTCCCCGAGGTTCCGGGCGCCGCAGACGAACGGGACCGAGAACCGGGTCTTATCGATGTGGAACTGCTCATCTGCCGGGGTCAGCACCTCGCTCTCGTCGACCATATCCACACCGAGCGCTTCCAGGATCTGCGCCTCGACAAAATGGCCGATCCGGGCCTTCCCCATCACCGGGATGGAGACCGCATCGATGATCTCAACGATCTTCTGCGGGTCGGCCATGCGGGCCACGCCCCCGGCTGCCCTGATATCGGCAGGGACTCTCTCAAGCGCCATGACGGCGACGGCACCGGCCTCTTCGGCGAGCTCTGCCTGCTCTGCGTTGACGACGTCCATGATGACGCCGCCTTTCTGCATCGACGCAAAGCCGCGCTTGATCAGCTCGGTGCCAAATCTCAGTTCCTCGAGTTTCATTACTCCTATGTATAGCTCATGGACCCCAATAAAAATAGTGCGCCGATCTCGGCGAGGGCGAAGATGATCGTCGCCGCCCGGACCGCCCGGACGATCCCGGCGCCCGCCTCCGCAAGCGTCCGCTCCGGGTCTCCGATGGTGTAGATCCCGGGTTTCTCGAGCCGGACCCCGACCCCGCCGGCGATGACGGCCATCGGGATCCCGCCGTTGAACCCGGGGCGCTCCTTCGCATCCCGGCAAAGCGCCGCATACGCCGGGGCGAACCGCCCCTTCGCCGCAAAGTAGGCGAGGAGGACGAGGCCGGTGACCCGTGCCGGTATGAAGTTTGCGACATCGTCGGCGCGGGCCGGGAACCACCCGATCCGGAGCCGCTCGTCGCGGTAGCCGAGCATCGCGTCCAGGGTGTTGATCGCCCGAAAGACCGCGGCCCCCGCGAGGCCGAAGATCCCGAAGTAGAAGAGCGGGGAGATGATGCTGTCCACCAGGTTCTCGGTCATCGACTCGTATGCGGCCGAGAGGACGTGCTCGCGCTCGAGGTGCGCCGTATCCCGGCTCACCATCATCCCGGCCCGGGCACGGCCCGCGTCGATGCCGCCGTCCTCGAGCGCCCGCACCACGGCGGCGGTATGCTCCTCAAGCGACCGCCAGGCGAGGCAGACCTTGAGGAGGAAGGGTGCGAGGATGATGTAGAGAAACCAGGGGGCGGCAAACTGGACGAGGGCGAACGGGGCGGCAAAGAGCGCTGCGGTCGCGATGGTCCCCGCGGCCCCGGCCGCCCGCTGGACCCGGACCGGGTAGCGGGACGGGACTCCCCACCACCCGATGAACCGGCCGAGGACCGCCACCGGGTGGTAGCGGGAGTGCGGGTCCCCGACCAGCCGGTCAACCAGCAGCGACGCGGCGACTACGACCGCTGCCGCTGCCATGCGAGGATGACCCCGACGAGGAGCACCGCAAACGCGGCGGCATTGAAGAGATCGATCCCCGATGCGATCCAGAGCCCGTAGAGCACCAGGGCTGTGGCAACGGGGGCGAGAACCGGAAGGGGCGGGAGCGGGAGGGATGGGAGCGACACCGCCCGGGCCGCCGCCGGGAGCGCGTCGACCGGCTCGGGCTCCGGGGCTTTGCGCTCGCGGACGGCGACCCGGAACGCCGCCCGTCGGGCGCCGTACCCGGCGATGACCTCCACGGAGAAGACCCCGGGGGGAGCGTCCTCGCGGATGGGGATATGGAACTCCGCATCGACGCCCACGTAGAGGTTCTCGTGGATGAAGCCGGTGAATGCCGCAGAGTTCGCCGTGGCGAGGGAGATGTGGAGCGGAGACCCGTGGTTGACGATCCGGAGGGAGAGATCGCTTCCCGGCGCCGCCTCCACCTCGCCCGGGACCTCGATGGCGTTGATCCCGCGGCGGTTGAGATGAATCTCCGACATCGGCGGGATCAGTCCTCGCAGGCCGTCTGCGGGAGGAGGTTCGGGATGCCTTCGCTGATGGGGTAATCGACGCGGCATGCCGCACACCGGAGGGTGCCCTCCAGCACCTCCCCGCCGCTCTCTTCGGTCGCGGTCAGCAGCAGATCGCCCTTGCAGACCGGGCAGCAGAGGATCTCCATGAGATCCCGTCTCATAGTTCGCCCCGGAGGTCGATGATCTGCGACATCTCGGGGCCCGTCGAGATCAGGGTGACGGGCTTGCCGATATCCTTCTCGGCCTGCGCGATGAAGTCCTTCGCCTTCCGGGTCAGCTGGCCGTAATCCGTCGCGCCGAAACAGGCCGGGTCGATCCGGTCGATGCCGGTGATCGCCGCCTGGGTACACCCGTTGATCATCGCCGAGTAGCGGGCCATCTTCCCGTCCCAGGTGCCGATACGGCGCTGGCGGCGGGTGACGGTGCCGAACTCCTCGATACCGAGTTCGTGCGACCGCTCCATCGTCATCTCGGTCGCAAAGGGGCCTTCGCCGACCCGGGTCGGGTAGGCCTTGAAGACGACGATGACGTCGTCGATCCGGGTCGGGCCGACGCCGTTATCGGCGGCGATCTGCGAGGCGGACGTGTCTTTGCTGGTCACGAACGGGTAGGTCCCGAAGTAGAGCGATATGCCGAAACCCTGGGTCCCCTCAAGAAGGACCACCTCGTCCCGGTCCAGGGCGCGGTTGAGGTCTTCCGCCACATCGGTGATGTACTCCGCGAGTTCAGGGACGTCTTTTGCCTGCCGGGACGTCCTGAGGACGCGGTCGGAGTTTGCCGGGCCGCATCCGGTCCCGGTGCTCCCGATCTTCTCCCTGAGGTGCTCGCTCCCCCTGTCGCGGGCGATATGCTCCTCTTCGATGATGCCGCACCGTCCGTCGACAAAGATCCTGCCCCTGACGCCGAGCAGGTCGACCTCCCGCAGGAATACCCGGGGATCGACGAGCACGCCGCTCCCTATCATGAGGGCCGCTTCCGGGTAAACGAACCCCGAGGGGACCATCCTGACACCATACTCCTTCTCCCCGATACAGACGGTATGCCCGGCGTTCGGGCCGACGCCGCCCCGGGAGATGATGGATGGTCTGTCCTGGTGAGCGATGTGGGCCACGATCTTTCCTTTTCCCTCGTCACCAAAGAATCCGCCGACGATAATAGTACAACTCATTGTTCTATCAAGTAGGATGGAGCGATACATCCTGATAAACGTTACAATGCAACACCGGGAGAGCGATCGTCCCGCGTGAAAGCAACCGGGTCTTCGTGGTGCAGAGACCGCCCTCCCCGCCCCCCGGACGGACGAGCGCCGGACAGGGGTCGTATCCCGCGCGAGAAGGATGGGTCTTCCCCGGGAGCGCGGATTTCAGGCGGACCGTTTTGGCGTTGCGTCGTGGTATGCGCTTATCCCGGGGTTCCGGCGGCAGGGGGCCATTGTATATCAACCTTCGCGGCGGCAGTTCCCCACAAACCCGGTCGAACTCGGGATCCGGACCCCTTCATTTCCACTGGAAACCTCATCTCCATGAAATCCAGGGTCATTGCGCCGAGGTTTTCCCGGTAGAGGCATGTTGATCTGTAATCGGATTTTTTTGCCTGAGCGCGGATGCGAACCCGGCGATCTGTCCGGGGTTCGGGAGACGGGATGCGTACCCCCGTATGGACACAACGGGATCCCGCGGCACCTATAATCCCTGAATAAATCCACATCTCCAGTGGAAATAAAGGGGTTCTCCGCCCGTCATTCCCCTGTCGGACACCAGACCGACGGCTGCCGGGGCAGGTATACCGGATAAAAAGGTTTTGATTCTCTCCGGGGCGGGTATAAAGGCGTTTCTATTTTGCCGACTCAAGGAACGTCCCCATGCGGGAGAGCGCCTCTTTGAGATTATCCCGCGAGACCGCGTAGGCGCACCGTATGTGCCCGGCACCCGACGGCCCGAGGACGCTTCCCGGGACGACCGCCACGTGCTGCTCGCGGAGGAGCGACTCGGCAAACTCGATATCGTTCATGCCGGTGCTCTCTATCGAGGGGAAGGCGTAGAACGCACCCTTCGGAAGGTGGCAGACAAGGCCGAGTTTGTTTAACCCGTCGACGAAGAGGTTCCGCCGGAGCCGGTACTCCCGGACCATGGCGTCCTTCTCGGCCTCGCCGATCCGGAGCGCCTCGTAGGCCGCAACCTGCCCCATGACGGGAGCACAGAGCGCGACGTACTGGTGGATCTTCAAGGCCGCCGCGGTGATCTCGGGCGGGGCGCAGAGGTAGCCGATCCGCCACCCGGTCATGGCGAAGGCCTTCGAGAACCCGTTTAAGGTGATCGTCCGGTCACGGAGTTCGGGGATCCTCGCCGGCGAGAAGTGGTCGCCGTCGTAGGTGAGCTCGGCGTAGACCTCGTCGCTGATGAGGAGGAGGTCGTGGTCGACCAGGACGTCGGCGACCGCGCGCCAGTCCGCCTCCTGCATCACCCCGCCGGTGGGGTTGTTCGGGAAGTTCGCTATCAGGGCCTTCGTCCGGGGGGTGATAGACTCCATGAGCGCATCGGCAGTCAGCCGGAACTCGTCCTCCGCCCGGCAGGGCACGGTCACCGGGACCCCGCCGGTGAGGGAGACACAGGGGGTATAGGAGACGTAGCTAGGCTCTGCCACCAGCACCTCGTCGCCCGGGTCGACGACGGCACGGATGGCGATGTCGGCCGCTTCCGAGACGCCGCAGGTCACGATGATCTCCCCGTCGGCGTCGTAGCGGGTGGAAAAGCGGGTATCGAGGTAGCGGCTGATGGCGCCGCGCAGCTGGGGCGTCCCCTTGTTCGAGGTGTAGGCGGTCGACCCCTGCTCAATGGAGTAGATGGACGCCTCGCAGACACACCAGGGGGTCACGAAGTCCGGTTCGCCGACGCCCAGGGATATGACGTCCTCCATCGTCTGGGCGATGTCAAAGAACCTCCGGATGCCCGAAGGTGGTATGGCGCGCGCCCGTGCCGAGACGAAGTCCCTCAACGATCCTCACCTCAGAACGAGTAGGGGAGACGCTCGACTTCTTCGCGCCCGGCGAAGGCGGTCCCGTTCTCCTTGTAGGTCTTCATGATGATATGCGTCGCCGTCTCCCGGATCCGGTCCATCGGGGCGATCTGCTCGGCGACGAACCGCGCGATCTCGTGCATGCTCGATCCGACCACCAGCAGCTGGAGGTCGTAGGCCCCGGTCATCAGCCGGAGCGACCGGACCTCCGGGAACCGGGCGATCCGCTCTGCTATCCGGTCGTAGCCGAAGTCCCGCTCGGGCGAGACTTTGAGCTCGATCACCGCGGCGACGTTGCCGTTCCCGGCCTGTTCCCAGTCGACGACCGCCCCGTAGCGGCGGATGGCGCCGGCCGCTTCCAGCCGGCCGATCCGGTCTCTTATGTCCTGCTCACTCACTTCGGCCAGCACCGCGAGTTCGCTCACCGGGGTACGGCAGTTCTCCTCCAGGAGATGGAGGAGGATACGATCCTTGTCATCCATGGTTTCACCTGAACATTGCTCTTAATCGGTTGATGTCGAGTTCCTTGAGCCTCTGGTCGACGAGCCTCGGGTCGCGCGTGACGACTTCTTCGATCTTACTCGTCGTCGCGTCGAACCACATCTCCTTCGTCCGGCCGTAGCGGCCCCGCGAGACGACCCGGGTGTTGATGACGCCGAGCATGTTGAGTTCGGAGATGAGATCCGTGATCCGGCGGTGCGTCAGGACGTCGAGGTCGATGAGCCGGGCGATCTCCCGGTAGACCACCGTGACCTCGCCGCTCGTGAAGATCCGTTTGCCCATCTGTTCGAGGATCAGCATCGCGTAGAGGACCGCCTTGCTCTGGGTCGGGAGGGTGGAGACGCACTCCACCATGCTGTCGGTCTCGATCTTCTCCTGGGCCATCCGGACATGCTTCTCACCCACGCCCGCGGCGTTCTCGCGGTCCGCGAGCTCGCCCGAGACCCGGAGGAGGTCAAGCGCCCGCCGGGCGTCGCCATGCTCCTGCGCCGCGAGCGCCGCGCAGAGCGGGATGACCGTCTCGTCGAGCGCCCCCTCGATGAACGCCATATCGGCCCTCTGCTGGAGGATGTCGCAGAGCTGGGGGGCGTTGTAGGGAGGAAAGACGATCTCCTCTTCAGAGAGCGAGGAGAGGACCCGGGGGTCCAGGAAGTCGGTGAACCGGAGGTCGTTTGATATCCCGATGATGCTGACCTTCGCGAATTTGAGGTCGGAGTTGATCCGGGTGAGGTTGTAGAGGGTGTCGTCGCCGCTCTTCTTGACGAGTTTGTCGATCTCGTCAAGGATGATGACCATGACCCCACCGCTGCTCTCGAGCTGGTTTTTGAGCTCCATGTAGACCTGGTCGGTCGGCCACCCGGTCATCGGGATGAGGCTCCGGGGGCTGTCGCTTGGGTGCTGGTCGGCGTCGTCGAGGCAGTTTGCGATCTGGGCGAGAACGCGGTACTGGGTATCGATCACCTCACAGTTGAGGTGGACGATCCTGCACTTCGTTCCGGCGAGGGCGCTCGCGTTCTCAAGTTCCGTCCCGACGTACCGGACCGAGGCTGTCTTCCCGGTCCCGGTCTTGCCGTAGATGAGGATGTTTGAGGGGGTCTCGTTCGTGAGGGCAGGCGCAAGGATGGAGGCGAGCTCGTCGATCTGGGGTTTCCGGTGAGGAAAGATGTGAGGACGATAGCTGTGGCGCAATACTTCCCTGTTCTTAAATATACGCCTGTTGGTCAGGTATTTTTTGAATAGTCCCATTGGGTTGGTCTTATCGTCCGACATGATGTCACCGGAGGGGGTTACCAGGACAGGAAATTCTCGCGCCGTGAACCCCTAAGATGATCGTCGTCGGGATTGATAACCCCTTCGTTTCCAGTGGAACTTAGAGCGGACCGGTTGCCGGCGAAATACCGGCGAATCAGCGGCGAAATATCGGTGAAGGGCTCAAGAGGAGAGTAATGCCGGGGATAGCGCAGATGGAGCGACCCGGGATCACCCCGACCCCTTTGTTTCGAGTGGAGAGTGATGGTGATACCGCAGGGCGGTATCATTCAATCAAGGTGATGGTGATAGTCATGTGTAACTCTGCAACTCAAGATATAAAGTTTTATCGTAACAGTACAGGATACGGAGGACAAGTGCAGAGCGTGGAGTACAGGATGCAGGGAGACGAATGCAAGGATATGGGGAGGAGTATGGGATACGAAGAGGAACGAGAGAGACGAAGAGAAACTGGAGAGAGAAACACGAAGAGAGGCAGAGACGAAGGGAAGGTATGTGAGGGATGGGACCCCTGGATATTCAGGCGAGACAGCCCACTCTGGTGCTCGATCCTGATCCCCCTGTCACCTCATCCTGGAGGAGTCTTCAGGGAGTTCTCCCCTCCTCTGGTCCGGCTCCCTGTCATCCCTTCCAATGACATCCCGGGATGGGCTCTCCTCCTCTGATCCGATCCCGATCAGCTCCTCCCGATGATATCCCCGGATGGGTCCTCCCCTTCCGATCCGGATCCCGATCACCTCCTCCCGATGATATCCCCGGATGGGTCCTCCCCCTTCCGATCCGGATCCTGGTCACCGCCTCCCGATGACATCCCGGGATGGGCTCTCCTCCTCCGGTCCGGCCCCGGTCACCTCCTTCGGGTGAACCTGCATATCCGCCGGAGAACCGATTCCCTCCCCCTCTCTCCGCGTTTCCCTCTTCAGTTCTTCTTCGTGTCCCGTGTCCTCTCCATACATCGCACTCATCCATCCCTCCCCGTCCCTCCCCCGTCCCTCCCCCCGTCCCCCCCCCCCGTCCCTCCCCCCGTCCCTCCCCCCCGTCCCTCCCCCGTCCCCCTCCCCGTCCCTCCCCCCGTCCCTCCACAGGTTCCAGTCGAAACAAAGGGGTCGGGGATTGAACACCGCCACTCAAGAGATAGAAAGAAGTAAAATACGCGGTACAGGGGTACTGGAAGATCCTATGGAGAGTAATCATCTTAAACCCCTCACCGTGACCGGGGCCGTCATCACCGTCTCATCGAGCCGGAAACCCGGGACTGACGCCAGCGGAAAGGCGCTCATCGACCTCCTCTCCGCCGATGGCATCGAGGTAACCCACTATACCGTGGTCCCCGATGATCTCGCGCGGATCCGCGCCGAAGTCTCCGCGGCCCTTTCGCGTGCAACCTGTGTCATCGTCACCGGGGGCACCGGGCTCACGCCCGACGACGTGACCATTGAGGCGGTCGCGCCGCTGCTTGAGAAGACCATCGACGGGTTCGGCGAACTCTTCCGCCTCAAAAGTTACGAGGAGATCGGGACCGCCGCGATCCTCTCCCGGGCGATCGCCGGGGTCGTCGGCGGCCGGGCGGTCTTCTGCATACCGGGCTCGACGAAGGCCGTGACACTTGCCGCGCGGGAGATCATCATCCCCGAGATCCGGCACATCCTCACCCACGCCTCGTCGGGTCAGCGGTAGACGTCGAGGAGCGCCACCCGCTCGAGGACCAGGTCGCGGAACCGCTCCTCTCCCACCACCGCGACCTCTTCGGGCGTGATGCCGAAGAGGTCCGCAAGGCGCGCCCTTTTCGCGGGACCGATCGCCTCTTCCCGCTCCTCACCGACGAACGTCACGAGACCGGCGAGGCGGTCACGGACGCCCGGCGCCGACGGGCAGACGGCGATGTAGGAGCGGTTCTCGCCGGGATGGACCCCGAAGGACGCGGCCACCTGGCACTGCCGGGTCCCCGCGGCGTAGAGGAGCGCCTCCATCTCGATCGAGTTTGCTATCGGTTCGCCGCCGGCCCACGACCGCCAGGCGTGCCGGAGCGCCGCCTCCACGTGGGCGCGTCCGGCGAGGCGGTCAGCATCAAAGAGGATGATGTGGGTCCGGTGTTCTTCGGCGATCCGGCGGACCTTACGCAGGAACCGGACGTTCTCGTCGACCGTGAAGACCGCCGGGTAGATATCGCATGCCATCTCTGCCATCCTTCTTCACCCGAACCGGGAGAGGGTCGACTGCTCTTCGCCGACCTCCCCGACCTCCGCCCGCGTCCCCTCGAGCTGCTCGAATATCCGTGCGGCGATCCCCTGGCCGAGAACCTTCCCGACCTTCTCCGGCCCGGCCGCGCGGAGCGCCTCGATCGACCCGAGGTTGTTGTTGAAGAGCCGGCGCGCCCTGACGCGCCCGATCCCGCGGAGCCTGATGAGGGGCAGGAGCTCTTTTTTGATGCCGTGCTTGGTCCGGAGCTCCATCTCCTCGATGGGCGCTGCAAGGTGCGGGGCAAAGAGCCCGGCAAGGTGCCGGCTCGCGTGGACCAGCCAGGCGACGCTCTCCACCATACCGTAGATATCGCCCGGGCCGACGCTGTAGCGCTCGCAGATCGCATCCTCGCCGACCTCGTCCGCCCAGTCGGCAAGGAGGAGCGCGGTCTTGAGGCTCCGGTCGAACCCCTCGCCCGCGTCCCAGGGGATCTCCATCCAGAGATTGTCACGGTGGTCGGCGAGGAACCGGTCGAGGAGGTACATGTCGTCCCGCCGCACAAAGAGCGTCGGCATATCAGGCGTCGAGCAGAGGAGGTGCAGGAGCCCGATATCGGTATACTCTTTGCGCCCGATCATCGCCGCCACGATCACCTCGGCGCTCCGGGGATCGATGTAGAGCCGGGAGACGAGCGACCCGTACTCCGTGGCCTCAAGCCACTCCCCCACCTCGGTGATCATCTCGGCTTCGCGCAGGAACTCAAGCGCCCGGTGCACCGCCCGCGAGAGTGCGCGGGGGCTCTCCCCCTGGTGGGCGTAGAACGTCCCGTCCATGAACTCGAGCACCTCGCCCGTCTCGCGGGCGAACCCCGTCGCGATGAGCGAGAGGATGTGGGTGCAGAGGACTGCCTCGTCTGCGCACCGGCTCCGGACGTCCTCGGCCGGCGCCCCGATGTAGCAGTCGAAGAGCTCGTCGACCATCTCCTCGGACTTCGCGATCAGGACCGCCTCGCCGTAAGGGTCGAGGTGCGGCCGCCCGGCCCGCCCGGCCATCTGCCGGTACTCCCGGACCGGGATCGGGAGCATCCCCTCTCCGGCGTTGAACCGGAGGTAGTCGCGGACGACCACCCGCCGGGCGGGGAGGTTTAAGCCCGCCGCGAGCGTCGGGGTGGAGGCGATCACCCTGATCTGCCCCTCCCGGAACCCCGCTTCAACGATCTGGCGCTCCTCGCGGGCGAGGCCCGCGTGGTGGAACGCCGCGCCCTGCGCGACGCAGGCGGCAAGCGTCCTCCCCATATCGGTGGCGGCGTTCGAGCGTATCTTATCGGCGTAGCCGGCGAGGACCGGGTTTGCGAGTTTCAACCCCGATGCCGCGCGTTTCGCAAACGCCTCGGCGTTTTTGCGGGAGCTGACGAAGACCAGGCACTGCCCCCCTTCCGCGACCGTGTCGAGGACGAGGTCCAGGTCCTCGTACTTGCTCCGGCGTTCGACCTCCCGGTCCCGGTCGGCAAACCGGATACTGTTCTGGAAGAAGACCCCTTCCCGGAGGTCCACCGGCCGCCAGTCGCTCTCGACGAGCTCCGCGTCCAGCCACCCGGCAAGGTCCCGTGGGTTCCCGATGGTGGCGGAGAGGGCGATGATCTGGATGGCGGGGTTTTTGTGCCGGAGTTTTGCTATCACCATCTCGAGCGTCGCCCCCCGGGAGGGGTCATCGATGAGGTGGACCTCGTCGAGGACGAGCAGGGTGACCTCCGCAAGCCATGGCGTCCGGTTCCGGAGGAGCGAGTCCACCTTCTCGCTCGTCGCGACGATGATGTCGTTTCTCCCGAGGTACTCGTCCCTTCGATCGAAGTCGCCGGTGGCGATACCGACGCGGAGGCCCTTCCCCGAGAACTCCTCGAACTTCTCGCTCGCGAGCGCCCGCAGGGGGACGATGTAGAGGCACTTGCCGCCCCGCCCGACCTGGTGGTGCATCGCCATCTCGGCGACCAGGGTCTTGCCGCTCGCGGTCGGGATGGCGATGAGGAGGTTCTTCCCCGTAAAAAGCCCCGCTTCGATGCAGGCCGCCTGCGGCGGGTAGAGTTCCGTGATCCCGCGCTCCGTGTAACCGGCCAGGAGATCCGGCGGGAGGGGAAGGTCGGCTATCTCCATGGATACCCCTTCATTTCCACTGCAGACCGCATATCCTTCGTATCGTCATCGGGGTGATCAGGACCGGTGCGTCCCGGCCGCATCACGAATAGTACTCCAGCATCGCCTGTTTGGCTTCCTTCTTCTTCCGGTCGAGGAACCCGTAGACGTGCTCGTGGGGCACACCCTGGATCAGCATCTCCACTGCCTTCCTCGCGGTCTCGACCTGGTCCGGGAGACCGATGATCGCGACAGTCTTTCCGTGGACCGATATCTCCGTGCTGGTCATATCCTCGATCTGGGCGCGGGACGTCCCCGCCTTCCCTATGATCCGGCCCCGGAGCCGCTCGAGGTGCCGGGCCGTGCCCGAGAGGTCGGCGAGGTCGATGACGTCGAACATCATATCCTCATCCTCAAGGAGCCGGTATGCACGCTCCGGCGAGAACCCCCGGTTGATCGCCTGGACGACATTCGTCGCCGTCATGACGGCGACGGGGTCCTCCGCCTCGATCGTCACCATCCCTTCTTCGCTGTCGATCCGGAGGGTTATTCCGGTCTTCTCTTCGATCTCGCGTTTCGTGGACCCGCTCTTGCCGATGAGTACACCGAGCCTTGCGGATGAAACTTTTAGCTCCTGTCTGGTCATGATTATCTTATCTCCCGGTGGTTATCGCTCCCGGTCCTGGCCGCCGGTGATCGCTCTGGCGATCTCCTGTTCGTCCTGCACATCGCAGTAACGGGAGAAATACCGATTGATGTTCCTGATATCCCGGATCAGAAACGCGCCCGCCCGCGGGTGATCCAGGGTGACCGCCTGCCCCATATCGATCAGGTATGGTTTCTCGTGGTAGAGGATATTGTATTCGGAGAGGTCGGCATGGACCAGGCGCGCATCCTGGTAGAGCCGTTCGATGTAGCCGAGGATCTGCCGGTACACGACCCCGTAATCCGCAACTTCGGCGTTCCGGAGCTGCGGATACGGCACCTCACCACGCCCGAGGAACTCCATCAAGAGGATGTTCCGGTCGAACGCGAGGGGCTCGGGGACCGGAATCCCCGCATCGTGCGCCCGGGCGAGGTTGCTGTACTCTTTCTTCGTCCAGGCAAAGACGATGCCCTTGCGCGATCCCCGGACGCTCGCAAACCGGCGGTCCCCTGCGAGGTAATCGGTCATCGCCTTGAAGTTCGCCGTCCGGATGCGGTAGATCTTGATCGCGATCCCCCTCCCGTCGTGTTCGCCGTAGAAGACGTTTGCCTCTTTTCCGGTGCTGATGGGGCCGCCGATGACCGAGATCAGTTTTTTGTGGACGAGTTTGTAGAGCGCGATAAGGGTGACCTCGTCAAAGACGTCGGCCCGTACCTTCAGTGCGTCGGCGTCTTTTATCCGGACGCCCATCGCCTCGATCTCGCGGTCGAACCGCTCGTGCTCTTCATCGTGGCCCACGGCCGGATCACCTGCTGCAGACGTAGTCGTGTACGGGGGCGAGGATATCGATGAGATGGTCGGCGGCGGCCGATTTCAGGTCGAGCGGGTGGATCTCGCCGGCTGCGTAGGCCCGCTCGAGATCCTCGTAGGCGGCAAACTCCCGGTCCCCGCCGAACTTCGCGGGCCGGCGGATGGTGACCGCCCCGGCCCGGGGGAAGACGTGGTACTGCAGGATCTGGAGCACCGGGTTGTTCTCGACCTCCGGCGGGCAGAATGCTTTCTTCATCTTCTGCCGGATATCCTCCTCTGACTCGGCGACCGATATGACGTTTCCGGCCGACGACGACATCTTCTTCCCGTCGAGGCCGCTGATGATCGGCGTGTGGATGCAGACCGGCGCCGGGTACCCGATCGAGGGGAGGTGTTCCCGCGCGAGCATGTGAATCTTTCGCTGGTCGATCCCGCCGAGGGCGGCGTCCACGTTGAGGGTCGCGATATCGACCATCTGCATGATCGGGTAGACCATCTGGGAGACCGTCGGGTTATCCATCTGCCGCCCGACCTCGTCCATGCTCCTCTTCGCCCGGTTAAGGGTGATTGCCTGGGAGAGTTTCAGGACGTTAAGCTCGTACTCCGGCGTGAGCTGCACGTCCGACCCGAGGACGTATTTTGCGCCGACCAGGCCGAGTCCCTCGAAACAACGCCGGTTGTACTTCGCGATCTCGCGAATCTCGTCCATGGTGCCTTTGCGGTTCAGGAACGCGTGGAGGTCGGCGATGAGCACGGTCACCTCGAACCCTGCTCGCTGCAGGTCCATCAGCTTGTTCACCGTCACCATGTGGCCGAGGTGGATCTCCCCGCTCGGCTCGTAGCCGGTGTAGACCCGCTTGACCGGGCGGTCGATGAGCGCACGCAGTTCCTCATCGGTGACGACCTCTACGGTATTCCGGGTCACCAGTTCGTATGGATCCATTGAAAAGAGTGGGTCTGCCGGGGAGTTAATGGTTCTTCCTCCCCTGGCCCGGCCGTTCACCCGATGGCGACGAGCCCGAGCGCTTTGTTGGTCATCCGGATGGATTCTTCCGGATCCTTCACCGTTCCCATCAGGGCGCGGATGCAGTCGATGTTCTCGGGGATGACGTCGGCCTCCTGGTGGATGGCCTGGAAACAGTAGAATTCCTTCCCGTCGAGGACCGAGACCGACTCCTCGAAGACGCCGTTCTCCCAGAGGTCGGTCCTCGGCCGGCCGAGGTCCTGGGTGTACTCCCGGAGCTGGGCGTTGCTCTTGATCCCGGTGGCCTTGCGGACGAGCCCGATGCGACTGTGGTTCTCAAAGACCTTCAGCACCTCTTCGCGGGTGGTCTCCTTCTGTAAGTCCATCTGGATCGAGTGCATGTGCATGAAGGTCGTCGGGACGATCATCGCAAGGGTGACGATGTTGATCTGCGGGAGGACGGTCTGGACGTCGGGGCCGTGGTGGCTCGGGATGGTGGCCGGGTTGAGGACGATGGCGTCGATTGGTCCGCGCTTGATGTCGTCGGGGTCAGCTCCACGCCTGACCATCACCGCCCGGACCCGGTCGACGCCGAAGGCCTGGTCCAGGGCGTGGATGAGCCGGACAAGCCCGGTGGTGTTGCACGAGACGACCCGGGCGAACTGCTTTCCTGCAGCCTCTTTGTAGTTCGCGTGGGCGTTGAAGGAGAACCCGGCGACCTCGTGTTCCTCGCCGCCCTGAAAGATTGCCTTCTTCCCGAGGCGCTCATAGATCGGCCGGTTCTTCTCCCCGACGCCGCCGGGAGTGGCGTCCACGATGATATCGGCGGCTTTCAGCATCGCTTCGACGTCGCCGGCGACATCAAGGCCGGCCTTCTCGAACGCCGCCT
This sequence comes from Methanoculleus sp. 10, assembly GCF_913757945.1. NCBI lineage: Archaea > Methanobacteriati > Methanobacteriota > Methanomicrobia > Methanomicrobiales > Methanomicrobiaceae > Methanoculleus > Methanoculleus sp. 10. Next base: position 165,787 of record NZ_CAJYDP010000003.1, read on the forward strand.
TCTTTCCGAGATCGGCGATGTAGAGGGGGAACCCGCGCTCTTTTGCGATGTACGCTTCCGCCGAGACGCTTGTCTTTGAAACCCCTATCACTTCCATATCGGGCTGTGCGGCGACCGCGTCGGCAACCCGTTTACCGATGGTGCCGTAGCCGTTGATTGCGACTTTGATCATGCATGATGGAATACAGAACAAAAATTAATAAAGGTTGCTGATTTGGGAATAGGACGGCCCTTACGCAGTATCAGGCCAGACGGGAGATCGGGACGGCTCGTAATCGCCAATGCTCCATGTAATCCGGGAAAACGGGACCTCAAGGTATAACCGGGAGTGGTTTTCACGAGGTCGTACGGCCGGGCGGGCAGCGGTTGCCGGGGTCTTCGGGTCACCCTCTCCTGCGGTCCGGGCAGCGGTGCGGCAGGGCTTATATCCGGCCGGTGCAATGAGCATATTCATGGAGAACCAGCCCATCCTCGCGACCGATCGCCTGCTTCTGCGACCGTTTACCCTCGCGGACGCTTCCATGGTGCAGCGGCTCGCCGGCGACTATGCCGTTGCCGCGACGACCCTCCTTCCCTACCCCTACCCGGACGGCCTTGCCGAGATCTGGATCGCCTCCCTCCGCGAGGGGATCGACCGCGGCGAGATCGCGGCCTTCGCCGTCACGCTCGCCGGAGAGGGGGGTCTGATCGGCGGCGTCCGCCTGCAGATCGACCGCGGTCACGCCCGTGGCGAGCTCGGGTTCTGGGTCGCACGGCCCTGCTGGGGCCGGGGATACGCCACCGAGGCGGTCCGGGCGGTGATCGAGTACGGGTTTTCGGTCCTCGGGCTGCACCGGGTCTATGCCATGCACTTCTCCCGGAATCCCGCCTCGGGCCGGGTGATGGAGAAGTGCGGGATGCTCCATGAAGGCCGCCTCCGCGAGCACATCAGGAGATGGGGGGTCTTTGAGGACGTCGACGTCCGCGGCGTTCTCCACGACGAGTGGCGGGAGCGGCGCACGGGGCCGGCGATCCGGGAGTGCCGGGTGAGTTGAACCGGCCGGTTCGACCTTCCAACCCCTCTCGTACGGGGTATATATCACATCCCCGGCCGACTGAGTGACGGGGAATGTGGATGGGGTTCGCCCCCCACTCTGTTATCGACCCCCCGCCGGAGGCGTCCGCCCGCGCAAAACGACCCCTCCACCGGACAGAGCGCCGGGCGGCTGCCTGTGCGGCGAAGGTGGGCCTTATCTCCTGACGAAGACGGCGTAGCCCCGGTGCCCGCCCTCGTGGGTGGTTCCGAGGACGAGGACGTCTTTGTCCTGGTTCTGCAGCTGCCGGGCGTAGGAGGTTGCGTCACGCCGGGTCTCGTAGAGCCGGTCGGCGTAGTACTCTTTCTCGTCGACGACCCGCCGCTGCCGTATCTTTATCCATTCTGCTTTCCCCCGCCGTTCCATACGCCATGGTTGATGCGGACGGGCGATAGTTGTTGCGCATCCCGCCCGGTGCCCTACCGCGAGGGCGGCATCGGCCGTGGCGGCAGGAGTCGTCGTGGCGAGCGCTCACCGTTGCGCTGTTTTCCGCTCCGCCCAGTAGGTCTCCGCCTTCTCCTCCATCTCCTCGAGCCGGTCGTAGTAGTCGGGGAACTCGTTTAAGTGCGCAAGTGCTATCTTCGCCGTCAGGAAGAGGTCGTCGTCGGTGACGTTCGTCGCCGGGTCGTGGAGACCGTGTTCGAGTTCGACGACCATGCCGCGCCGGAACTGTTCGACGTCGAACTCCTTCCAGGTGACGCCGAGCTGCTCGCCCATCGCCTTTGCTTCTCCGGGGGTTACATGCGTCCGTACCATGCAGGTTTTCCTCAGGCAGGGAATGGCGCCCGAAGGTTATGAGCCTGACGATCTCTCGCGCGGATGAGCCGGGGCCTCCTTCTTCCCCTGGGGGGAGTGTACCTCACGCCGGGAGCAATGACGGGACCGGGTGATATCCCGAAACGGGCGTAAACCTCTCGGTCAAGGTGCTCTCCCGCGGCGATCTGGAGAGGGGGCGAAACTCGCCGTTCTTGAAGACGGTACTGGCCGAGGGTGCCCGGGTTTTCAGCCCGGCGATCGCAGCCCCCGTCTCGGCATGCCGGGCTGCAGGGTCCACCATGGCGGATTGCCCGGGGGAAGAGGGGTTACTCCGCGAAATCCGGGTATGACGTTCTCCAGCAGTCTTCCTGCTCCGGAAGATCTATCCAAAAGAGCCGCCGGGTAGCCCCGCACCAGGCACCTTTATCATCCTTCGGCACCCGCACACCCGGGACCGATGGCGCAGGAGAACCGAAGGCGGAGTTACGTGCTGTTCATACTTCCGGCGTTGCTCCTTGCTCATGCCGCGGCGTGCGCCTCTGCCGCCGGCGTGGCCGATCCGGCGGGGGATTTCCCGGACCCTGATATCACCGGCCTCTCCTGCGACGTCCGTGAGGGCGTCCTGCATGTCCGGATGGATCTTGCCCGGGACCCCGCAGGGAGTTACGGCGGCGCGATCTTCATCGACGCCGACCGGAACCCTTCGACGGGCTACCGGGAAGGGACCGGCGCGGAGTACGTCTACGCCTTCTCCGTCATGCCGATCGTCTACGCCGAGCCTGTCATCTCCGCGACCTTGAACGACGAACCGGTGAGCGAGGCTACCCTCTCCCCGAGCGCGAACCGGATCGATATCGCGATCCCCCTCGGGGCACCCGGGGACGGCGCCGCGGACCCGGATCTCTTTGCCGCCGTCTACACCGGGACGATGGGGGCGCTCGCCTTTGACCGGGCCCCGGACTACGGCGTCATGAACGCCGAAAGCGGCGAAGTGAAGGTCCCGGGCGGGGCCGCACGGGTGAGCAGCAGATATGACGACCGGGAGGGGGACGCGCTGTCCGGGGACGTTACGGGCCTCAGCACGGACGTCCACGACGGGGTGCTCGACATCCTGGTGACTTACGCGACCGCCGTCGAGAGTGGAGGGGACCTGAAAGGCTGGATACTCATCGACGCGGACCAGAACCTGGCTACAGGGTTCATGAACGCCGAAGAGGCGCCGCCGTCGTTCGGGATTGATTACCGCCTGGATTACACGATCGGATCCGCGCTTGGGACTGGCGCGAGCCTGGAGAAGACTGGTCCCGGATTCGCGGAAGGGGGCTACGCGGAGACGGCGGGGGTTCCCCTCGGGGTCCCGTACAACGACGCCATGTTCGTGGCTGCCGGCAACCAGGCCTTCTTCCGGATCCCGCTCGCCCTGCTCGGGCCTGACGACGGAAGGACAAGCATCATCCTTGACTCCTTCTCGCTCAGCGGGATGACGTCTTCCGGGGCGTCGGATCAGGTCCCGGATGCGGGGGTTGGGGTGCTCGATACCGGGACGGGGGAGGTCCGGCCCCCTCTCTCGTACACCGGGGCCGGACCGGCCCAGACTGCTGACCGCGTGGGGGATTCGGCCGGGTCCGGCTATGACGGCGACGACATCGCCTCGGTTGAGACCGGGTATGCGGGGAACGTCCTCCTCGTGAGAGTCGCCTACGCGAGCCTTGAGCCGGACGACGGAGCCGTAACCACAATCTTCTTCGATACCGATCAGGCTGCGGACGGCCTCTTCGAGTCGGCTCTCGTCTACTGCCTCTACAACGGGAGGCTGGGTGCGGTGCTGGTGGGGAATACCGGCGGCGTATTCGGAGCGAGAAGCGCCCGGCCCCTCGTCACCATGCAGGGCGACAGTATCTTTGCAAGCGTCCCCCTGGAGCTCCTGAACGACGACGGGAAAATGAACCTCTCCATCGAGACGGCCCTCGTGCCGAGCAGCGCTGAGATACCGCTTACTGACCAGACCCGTGAATGGATGTCGTCAGGATACGAGACGAAGTTTGGAACGGGCGAGGTCCACATCAACCCCGACAAGTTCAACCGGACGCTCTACGACAGGGTGCCGGAGACCGGATTCATCTCCGTCGCGCCGTAACTGCGCTCTTTGGGCGTTCGTTTCCATCCTCCACAACTCTTATACCCCTTCACCCCCTCTACCCCCGTCCATGCAACGCCAGGCCGTCGAATCCACCAACATAAAATCGGTCGGTTATAATGAAGAAGACGAGATCCTGGAGGTCGAGTTCCACAGCGGCGGGGTCTACCACTATGTCGGGGTGCCGCCCGCGGTCTATGAGGGGCTGCTTGCGGCCCGGTCGAAGGGCCGGTACTTCGGGGATTTCATCCGGCTGCGTTACCCCTATGAGAAGGTCCGCTGACCGGTCCGGCCACCGGCCGATCTTTCGCCGCAACCGCTATCACCTTCGCCCGCCACACCAGCCCGCATGTCTCAACCATCAGCGGGATCCACCGGCGGCATACGGTCCATCGGTTATGACCCCACGACGAAGGCGCTTCTCGTCATCTGCGAGAGCGGCGACGCCTACCGCTACGCCGGCGTCAGGAAAGAGGTCTACGAGAACCTTCTCGCGGCTCCGGCCCGGGAGCAGTTCATCCGCGAGTCCATCCAGGGCAGGTATCCGCGGGAGAAGTACCCCTGCATGGCGGTGGGAGAGGACGTCTGATCCCGGAGCGGGGGTAGGTTTATCTCTGCGGGGTTGAAGGGGCAGAGCGGGAAGACCCCCTGCGCAAGCTGGGGGATGGGAGCGGAGCCCCTTCGCCCTGCGATCCTCGTGTCCTCTGATCCCATATCTCTATGACAAATGACAGCGCATACTCATGCGAGAGTCCGCAGGAGAGTATTCAGATGCACCTTGCCACCAAGATCAAGATTCAGGTGACACCCGATCAGGCCGATGTGCTCTGGCACCTCTCCGAAAAATGCCGGTTACTCTACAATTTTGCTCTTGCCGAACGAAACCAGAACTATCAGGAGAACAAGGATCGGGCCGACAAGCAGTACATTGGGTATGTCCAGCAGGCGAACGCCCTTCCCGACCTGAAGAAGAAGTACCCCGAGTACCGGTGGGTCTACTCCAAAGTTCTGCAGACCACCCTCAAATCGCTGGACGACAACTTCCGGTCGTTCTTCGCGCTCCGGCAGAACGGCGACGAAGACGCCAACCCCCCGGGGTTCAAGGGCAAGGATCACTTCTGCACGCTACGCTACAACCAGAGCGGGTTTGCGATCGCCGGGGGCCGGATCCGGTTCTCGCACTTCTACAATGATGTACCGCTGGCGTTCGATCTGCCCGAAGATCGGACGTTCCTCAACGTCAAGCAGGTGGATCTCTTCTACGATGACCTGAAGAAAGCGTACTACGTCTCCATCGTCCACGAGGTTCAGCCGGACCAGAAGTACGTTGACAACGGGTTCTACCAGGCCTGGGACCTCGGGGTCACGAAGCATGTCGCGGTCAACAGCCACGGGAAGTTCCTTGAAGTCACCAACGCCCGACCGGATAAGTACTGGAACCCGAAGATCGATGCCGTGCAGGCCCGACGAGACCACTGCAAGAAGAAGAGCCGGCAGTGGCAGAGACTCAACCGTGCCAAGCGGACGATGGAACGGAAGCGGAGCAACCAGCTCAGAGACTTCCAGCATAAGGTGAGCAGGAAACTCGTGGAAAACACCCGGGCCGCCACAATCCTGGTCGGTGACCTCTCCGTCAAGCAGATGCCGAAGTCAAAGCAGGCCACGCCCGGGCTCAACCGGGCCACCCAGAACGCGGGACACCTCTCACGGTTCATCGGATTGTTGACCTACAAGGCAGCCCTTGCAGGTAAGAGAGTAATAACGATCGATGAACAGTACACGACGAAGACCTGCTGTGTCTGCGGAGCGGTTCACGAGATGCCGCTCGGGAACCGCGTTATGGACTGTGCCTGCGGGAACTGCATCGATCGCGACCACAACAGTGCGGTCAACATCATGGTACGGTTCCTATCACAGAATGCCCTGTGGACGGGCTACCGACAGTTCGCCGGTAATCTGCGACAAACAGGTCCGAGGATCCCTGTGATCCCCGGACACTCGCAGGAAGCCCTCTGCGCAAGCGGGGGGTAGTTCACGCCGCTGGTTCGCGTAATCTCGTGAAGAGAAGCATCCGCTCCCGGGGAGAACCATATGACGACCGTGATTGCCATCGACCTCGGCGGGACTAACCTCCGCGCCGCCCTGATCGACTCCGCCGACGCGACGATACTGGCCCACACTGCCGTCCCGACGCCGGTGACGGGGCCTTCGGGGGATGCGATCACCGCCGCGATCATCGCCCGGGTCGAGGCCCTCCTCGCGTCGGCGCCGGGAAGGAGCGTCAGGGCGATCGGCGTCGCGTCGGCCGGCCCCCTGGACCTCGACCGCGGGCGGGTCACGAACTCCCCGAACATCGCCTTCCCGGTCGTGGAGATCACCGGCCCGCTCAACGAGCGGTTCGGGCTGCCGGTCGCCCTGATCAACGATGCCCGGGCGGGCGTCCTCGGCGAGCGATGGGCGGGCGCCGCCCGCGGCTCTGATAACGTCGTCTACGTCACCCTCTCCACCGGGATCGGCGGTGGAGCGGTGGTGAACGGCCGTCTCCTCCTCGGGGCGACCGGGAACGCCGGGGAGATCGGGCACATCCCCGTCGATACCCGCTACAACCTCACCTGCGGGTGCGGCTATAAGGGCCACTGGGAGGCCTACGCCTCCGCAAAGAACCTCCCGGGGTTCTTCGCGGCGTGGCGGGAGGAGGCCGGCACCCGGGATGTCGCCTTTGACGCCGGTTCGACCCGGGCGATCTTTGAGGCGGCCCGAGACGAGGATCCGGTCGCCCTCGCCTTCATGGAGGCGCTCGGGCAGGTGAACGCCCGGGGAGTCTCGGGCGTGATCGTCGCCTACAACCCCGAGATCATCGTGCTCGACGGGCCGCTCGCCCGCTTCCACGGGGATATCGTGATCCGGCATATGGAGCCCTATATCGACCGCTACCTCGCCCTCCCGCGGCTGGTCGTCTCCGGGCTCGGGGGGCGCTCGCCGCTCCTCGGGGCCGCGGCGTATGCCCTCGAGGCACGGTGAAGGGGGAACGGGAACTATGATCGAGATCTATCCAAACCTGTATATCGGGACCCAGGAGGACTACGAGGTCGCGGTGGAGGCCCATGAGACCTGGTGCGTGGTGCACGCCTGCCGGAGCCCCTACCACTGCCTGGCCGTCACCTACTCGCCCGTCGGGACGGTGCCGGAGGACCACCCCGAACGCCTGATCGCCCGGCGGGGCAACCGGCTGATGCTCAACCTGGTCGACACGCGAAACCCCGACGACGTCCCGAAGGAGGCGATCGACGCCGCCCTGCTCTTCATCGATCGGTGCCTCGCGAAGGGCCGGCCGGTCCTGGTCCACTGCGGTTTCGGGATCTCCCGGTCGGCGGCGATCGGGTTCCTCTACCTTGCGGCCTACACCGACGTCCTGCCGGCGGAGAGCTTTGCTGCGGCCGAGGCGGCTTACCGCCGGATATACCCGCCCTACAGGCCTGGCCGGGGGATACGGGGATTTCTGGAAGCGCACTGGGACGAGTATGCGAGGAAGCGGGTGGCCGCATGACCGCCGAGCCGCTCGGCGCGGCAAACCTCGAGGTCCGACGGTCCCGGTTCCACGCTCACCTCTACCGGGTGGCGGGGCCGGGGGATCTCGCACCGGTCCTCGCCGGCCACCGGGAGGCCTACCCGAAGGCCGCCCACCACTGCGCCGCACTCCGGTGCGGCTCCGTCGAGGTGTTTAAGAACGACGGCGAGGTCGGCCGGCCGGGGAGGGTGCTCCTCGACCTGCTCCGGAAGCATGCCCTCGACAGCCACGTGCTCGTCGTGTCGAGGATCTTTGGCGGGGTGCTCCTCGGCCCCGGCAACGTCGGCCGGGCGTTTCGCGATGCACGAGAGGCGGCGATCCGCGAGGCGGAGCTTATCCGGTGACGGGAGAGGACCCGCGGGCGCGGACCGCCGCGACAGGGGCGTAGGTGGAGGTGCGGGCGAGGAGCGCCCGGAGTGCCGCTGCCGGCACCGTGTAGCGTTCCCCGGTGGCGAGCGCAAAGACGATCGCCGCCCCCGACCGGGACCGTTCCGCGCGGCCGACCGTGCCCCCGAGGACCGCGCCCCAATCCTGGCGAAGCAGCTCGACCCGGGCGGGGCGCCGCCCGTCGAGCGCCTGCCGGAGTTCGCCGACCCGGACCCCGAACTGCCTCCCGTCGAGCGTGATCTCGACGATCCGGCAGAGTTTTCCATCCTCATCGACCGCGGAGCACCTGCCCCTCTGGATGTAGCCGGCCCGTTGTAGCATACTCCCGGTCTCTCTCCGTCTCCCCTCATGAAGCCGCGCCGTGCGGGGTGAAAGTGTAAGGTGGAACGGGCGTTTCAATACCCCGGCATCTCCCGCGCCTGCCACTTTCAAAGCCGGATGCGAACGGGCCGGGATCCGGTTTGATGGCTCCCACGATGAGGCGTACACCTCGCAGGTGGATGCCCTTGAGCGCTGGATCCGATCCAAAAACCCCCGTATGGGAGGAAACGGCGGGTCAAGCGGAGACTGTACCGGAGTATCATCGGCACTCTGATCAACGCCGGCGTGAACAGCGTGCTCGACCATGCAAGAAACGTAGCTGGTGATCCCGTGATCCCGCGGATAATCAGGAGCGGTCGTGTCAACCGGCCGTGCGAATGAGGCTTGCGTTTGAGGAACCCCCCGAGACCGGCAGGCAACCTTTGTACGCATTATAGTGGGCCGATGCGCTGCTCTGGGCTACATGCGAAGACAGTCCCGGGGGCAAGCCACCGGTTTTAACCGGGGGTAGTTGACAGAAGCACTTATCTGGTGCGACGGGCATTGCCTGTCGTGATGAAGACGGAGATACCCTATGACCGGTTCGCCCACGTCCCGGAGCGGATCTTCGGGCTCGTGGACCTCGCGTACAACCTCTGGTGGAGCTGGCACTCCTCGGCGAGCGTGCTCTTCAAACAGCTGAACCGGGCAGAGTGGAAGCTGAGCCGCCACAACCCCGTCAGGATGCTGCTTGAGACACCCCCGCGGTTCTTTGAGCGGGCGGCAAACAACCCGGAGTACCTCCGTCGCTACGACATCATCATGTTCCGGTTCCGGCAGTACATGGAACCGACGACGAGCTGGTTTGCGCAGCGCTACCCCGGACGGGTGCCGCTGACGATCGCCTACTTCTCCAGCGAGTTCGGGCTGCACCACTCGCTCCCGTTCTATGCAGGGGGGCTCGGTATCCTTGCCGGCGACCACATCAAGGCAGCAAGCGATCTCGGGCTGCCGATGGTCGGCGTCGGGTTCATGTACGCAGAAGGATACCTCCACCAGCACATGGAGGGGAACGGGTGGCAGAAGAACGTCGCTGAGATCCTGGACCGCGACGCCGCGCCGGTTCTCCGGGTGCTCGACGACAACGGTAGGCAGCTTGTGGTGCAGGTCCCCCTGATCGACCCGCCGATCTATGTCGCGGTCTGGAAGGTGCAGGTCGGGCGTGTCCCGCTCTACCTCCTCGATACCCATATCGACGAGAACCTTCCCGAAAACCGGAGCATCTCCCACCGCCTCTACTTAAAAGAACTCGAATGCCGGCTCAGGCAGGAGCTGGTGCTCGGTATCGGCGGGAGGAAGGTCCTCCATACGCTCGGCGTGGACTACTCGGCGATGCACTTAAACGAGGGCCACTCGGCGTTCGCCCTCCTTGAGAGGCTCCGGGAGCGGCTCGCGGCCGGGATGCCTCCTGATGAGGCGCGTGAGCGGATCCGGGGCACATCGGTCTTCACCACCCACACCCCCGTCCCGGCCGCCCACGACGTCTTCCCCGAAGACCTGATGGCAAAGTACTTCCGCGGTTACTGCCCGTCGCTGGGGCTCGACTGGGACGAGTTCATGGCGCTCGGGAAGGACCCGCACAGCCCGGGCGCCGGTTTCAACATGACCGCGTTTGCGCTCCGGATGAGCCTCTTCCACAACGCCGTCTCGCAGAGGCACGGCGAGATCACCCGGGAGATGTGGCAGCCTCTCTGGCCGGACCTCCCTCCCGAAGAGGTGCCGATCGATGCCATCACCAACGGCGTCCATGTACCGACCTGGCTGAACCACCGGGTTGAGACACTCCTCGACCGGTACATGGACCCGATCTACCCAAACTGGCGCGAGGAGTATGATAACCCGATCGTCTGGGAGGTGGTCGACGAGATCCCGGACGATGAACTCTGGGACGAACACCAGTGGCTGAAGATGAAACTCTTCGCCCGGCTCCGGGAGCGCAAACGCCTGAAATGGGCGGGACACCGGGAAGAGCCTGCGAACCTGGCTGCCGAGGGGCTGATGCTCGATACCACGGCGCTGACGATCGGGTTTGCCCGCAGGTTCGCCGAGTACAAGCGGGCCGACCTCATCTTCGAGGACCTGGACCGGCTCGATGGAATCGTGAACAACCGCTGGAGACCGGTCCAGTTCATCTTCGCAGGGAAAGCGCATCCGGCCGATGAGAAGGGGAAGCATATCCTCCAGAAGATCTACCAGTACTCCCAGGACCCCAGGTTCGGGGGCCGGATATCCTTCATTGAGGACTACGACGAGCAGCTTGCGCGTTACATGGTCCACGGCGTGGACGTCTGGATGAACACCCCGGTCCCGCTCATGGAGGCGAGCGGCACGAGCGGTATGAAGGCGGGGATGAACGGGGTGCTGAACCTCTCCGTCCTGGACGGCTGGTGGGTCGAGGGCTACAACGGCAGGAACGGGTGGGGTTTCGAGGGCCATGCCCCCTACACCGGGAACAACCGGGCTGATGCGAACACGCTCTACGACCTCATCGAGAACGAGGTCGCCCCGCTCTACTACTCGCGGACGATAGACAACGTCCCGCACAAGTGGGTCCGGATGATGAAGGAGTCGATAAAGAGCATCGCTCCCCAGTACTGCTCCCTCCGGATGCTCAAGGAATACATCACGAACTACTACCCCTCGGTCTGCATGTATGCGGCTGAGCCGGGGAGGCCGATGGCCGGTATTCAGGAAGTCTGCCCCACGGAACCCGGTTCCGGCAGTTTCATGGAGAAGTGAAGAGCTACGGTACGGTATGATATCCCGTCCGGCAGCGGTCAGGCCTGGAGAGGGCTACCCGGGGGTCTACGACCTGCACCGGGGTATCTTTTCGCGTGATGACGAGGTGGCGCTCGAAGGTCTCCACAGGGCAGCCATCTACCCGCCGGCGTTCGAACCCGGCAGCGGGGACCCGGAAGAATGACGGGAGGCTGGATCGCCGGGTGGCGGCGCATCGCCCCGGTAGCGGTGCTCTCGGTCGTGATCGCTATCATGCTCGGGGCGGCGCTCGCCATCGGTACGGGGGTGACCCCTGACTCCCCGCCGTTCACGCCGGCCGCCCTGCTCCTCCTCTTTGTGATCGGTTTCGTTGCCGGGGTCTTCGGCGGCCTCGTCGGCGTCGGCGGATCGACGATCATGCTCCCGATCATGTACTTCTACCTCGGGTTCCCGGAGCCCGTCGCCATCGGGACCGGGCTCTTTGTGGTCATATTCACGTCGCTCTCCGGCGCCGCCGGCCACCTGGTGCGGGGGAACCTGGACCGGCGGGTGGCAGCCTGGATCGCCGCCGGCGGCCTTATGGGGGTTCTCATCGGGTCCTGGCTCTTCTCCTTCCTCGTCGGCCACACCCGCCTGCTCGGCCTCATCCTGGGGCTGGCGTTCCTCGGCCCGTCCATCAGCATGATCCGCGAGGGGCTCCGGCCAGAGACCGGCCCGGAACCGGAGTGCATCGGGGGCACGCCCCCTGGTCACTTCCTCTTCGGCACCGGGGTCGGCATCCTGACCGGGGTCACCGGACTTGGGGGCGGCTACGCCCTCGTCCCGGGGCTGCTCTACATATTCGGCGCCCCGGTCTGCGTCACGATGGGGACGTCGCTTGCGTCCATGATCCCGATGGCGATCGTGGGCGGCGGGATCAAACTCGTGGAAGGCTACGTCGCCGTCGGGGCGGGACTGGTCCTCGCGGCCGGGTCGATCGCCGGTGCCCAGGTGGGGGCCGCGACGATCGGGCGGTTCCGGCCGGCTACCCTGAAGTTCATCTTCGGCCTCTACTTCCTCTACGCTGCAGCCCGGTTCATCGCCGAGTTCTTCAGTGTTGGGTTGCCGTGAGCCGTTTGCATACGTATTCCCCCGAAGTCCGCCCACCTGTACCGCACGGCATGTTTGAGAACCGCCGCCCGTACACCGCCAGCTCCCGCGAAACTCCCCTCCGCGCGATATCGCATCAACGTGAAGATATCCCGCGCGGCGCGGATCCGGTCGACCCGGTGGTGCGATTCATCCCCCCTGCCGGGGTTCTGGTGTCTACGGTGCACGCCGAAAGCCCGGTTGTTGTCAAGGTTTTTAGCGGGCAGCCGCCCATATCCTATTACCGATACGCGGTGGGACCCCGGAAATGGAGTGGAAGGATATCATCCCCGTTCTCGCGGGCGGTCTCGTGATCCTGGTCGTCGCCCTCGTAGTGAAACCCGCGCTCGTCGGGGAGCCTGCCGTCGCCACCCCCGGACCGGTCCTGCCCGCATACGTCCCGCCTGCTCCGCTGCCGGCGGCGACGCCCTTCCCGGAGGTCGGCGCGGCCCATACCCGGACGTTCCGCTGGACGGCCATCGACGGCGGCGTCCATACGACCGAGGTCAGGGTCCCGGAAGCGCTCTTCCTCGCCCATCGGGAGACGCCGCGGTTCGCTGACCGGCTCGCCTGGGGGCGGTACGCCCTTGCCGAAGAGGACCGGCCGATCCTTGCGGACCTCGCCCGCCGGATAGCCCCCGCCGGCGGCAACCCGGAGGAGGAGTACTTCGGGCTGATGAACCTCATCTTCTTTGTCCAGCAGATCCCGTACGAACCCGACAACAGTACGGACTCCTACATCGAAGGAGCCCTCCCCCGCCACGCCCGGCCCGTAAAGGACGGCATCGAGTATCCGAAGTATCCCGCCGAGACGCTCGTCGATGGGAAAGGTGATTGCGAGGATTCCGCGATCCTGCTCGCAGGGCTCCTTGACGCTCTCGGCTACGATACGGTTCTGCTCCTGTACCCGGACCACATGGCTCTTGGCATCCGGATGGACGGGTTTCATCCCTATTATGCGAAATATACACCGAAGTACTTCGATTACGGCGGGAAGCACTACTACTACGTGGAAGGGACAACCTATTACGGGGGGAAGGTCTCGGCCGATTCCCCGGTGCTCAGGGGAAAGCCGTTTCCCATCGGGGATACGGAGGACGCTTCGTTTGGGAGCGTGAAGTCGGGAACACCGGAGATCGTCCCCCTCCACTCTATCCCCGCTCCTGCCGAGTACCGTATCCGCCCGGCCCGCCTGCCGGCGGGGGGAGCGTGAGGGTCATGGCTCTCGCGATCCCGAAGATACCGGATGTTTTGAGACTCCCAAAGATCGCCGTCGACCGCCGCAGGGCGCTCACCGCCGCCGGTGCGGTGGCTGCCGTGATAGCCGTCGCCTTCATCGGGTGGACGCTTCATGTCGGTTGGACCGAAGACCGGCAGGTTGCGGCGTTCGGCGGCCACGTGGCGGCGTCGGAGGCCGATCTTGCCCGGGTCTCCGCAAAGATCTCCTCCTGTATAAGTTCCCGCCCGGAATATCCATCGGTTGCCGAATCCGACACAGCCATGCGGGAGTTTGCGGCCATCGCGGAGTACGGCAGGGTGGTCACGGCCTACCACCGGCAGGTCATCGGGGCCGACGAGGTCCCTGAAGCGTATACGGGGGTGCAGTCGGCCTATATTCGGGCGCTCGACCACCTGAACCGCGCGTTCTCGCTCTGGTCGTCTGCCGCGGCCGCGTATGATGCGAAGGCGTATGCCGCGGCGAAAGACCACCTTGCCGGGGCCGACCGGGCGTGGAAGGACTACGTCGCCGCGATCGGCGATTACGACCGGGAACTCCGGATAGCAGAAGAAGGGGGAGAGATTCCTCCCGCCTAGACGAGATACTTCTCCGGGACGAGGACGGAGATCTCAAGCGACGTTAAGGACCCTGAACGGGCGATGAAGTAGTAGTCCCTGTAGCCCTCGAGGACGACGAACCGTTCCTTCTTCTCCCCGAACTTCCCGCCCGAGTACGGGAAGTCGTTTTGGGAGTAGCGGATGTCATCGATGACGACCCGGTTGGGGTCGGCCTTATCGCGGACCTCGATCGCGAGCCAGGGGTGATCGTTCGCCGGCGTTGCGCTCACGTTGAAGGCCCAGTAGGGGAAAGGGATGTGGTAGGTCTCGGTGGCAAGAACGCCGGGAGGGTTGTCGCTTGTCGCCGTCGCGTACTCGATCATGCCTTCGGCGACCCGGAGATCGTTTGGCTGTGCCGTCATCGCGATCGTGGGCGTCGGGGTCGGGATGCGGTAGGTCCCCGGGTCGACGAACCCTATGCTCTGCGGTGTCTTCTCCCCCCGGGCGGGCGCGGCCGGTGTGGGGGCGGCCCCCCCTCCTCCGAGCGCCTGCGGCTGCGCCGGAGACGGCGCCGGGGCGGGGGAGGCCGGCTGCGCCTCGCTGCTCTCCTCCGGCTCCGTGCAGCCGCAGGCGACGATGGCCGCCGCAAGAAGGATCAGGAGCAGGATATGACACCCTTGCATGGTGAGCTCTTGTTTAGCGGCGCTATTAGTAGTTACCCATCCTTACCGGCGCCCCTTCGCGGCAACGGGTTCTTCTGCGTGAGGTTCTATCGCTACCGGCACCGGTTACCTCTCGCGGTGCCGCGAAGAGTGCGAAGTTCGATAAAAAAAGGATGTGTTCCGGGACGGGGGGGCGGTTCACGTCCCCTCGAGCGCCTCCATGGTAAGGCCCTTGAACGGCTCGCCCTCCCGCTCAAACACCTTCTGCACTTCGGCGATGCCTGCCGGGTCGCCGAGTTTCAGCAGGGCCGCGGCGGTCAGGGCCCGGCAGCACTCGGACCGGTGGCTCCCCTGGAGCACGGCGATCAGCGGCTCGACCGCCCGGGGGTCGCCGATCTCGGCAAGCGCCCAGATTGCCGGGTTTTTGATATCGTCGTCCGCGTCGCGCACGACCCCGATGAGCGGCTCCACCGCTTCAGCCCCGGCCCGGGCGAGCGCCATCGCCACGGTCCACCGTGCATTGCTGTCGACGGCGAGCAGTGCCTGCACCAGCGGCCCGATCGCCGGGGCCCCGATGGCCCCGAGACTGCTGACCGCCTGCAGGCTGGTGTAGGTGTCGGCGTTGAGCATGACATGCACCAGCTCCCGAACCTCTGCAGTATCTTCCTCCCGTACCTCTCTCCTCTCGATGGTCTTTTGCATCTCTTCCACCTCCTTGAACGGATGCGGAGTGCCCCGGGGGAAAGATAAGCCTTTACGAACCAGAATTGCCGCGCGGTACTGTAGATCGGTGTTGCCGGGCATAGTTTTTTAAAGTCCGCCCGGTCCGGCGATCCGCCTACACACTCTTTGTGCAGGCCCGAATTGCCTATAATTTGAGCATTTTCACCGGGATATTGGATCCGGCGCCTCTTCCCGGGCTCGATCCCCGGCTCTTTCGCCCTTCGCCCTTCCGGCAGTCACCGCCGCCATCATCCCGATCACCCTGCCGTCTTCGGTCACGATCGGCGTCCCGAGGAGGTCCGCTCGGAACGTCGCGCCGCCCTTCCGGATGCCGGTCTGCTCGCCGTGCCAGTAATCGCCGCCGAGGACCATCCGGACGATCTCCCGGATCTCGTCGGGGTGCTCCCAGAACCGGGAGAAGTGCGAATCCTGCACCTCCTCTGCCGCCGGGTAGTCCCAGAGGGCAAGGTACGCGGTGTTCGCATACGTCACCAGCCCTTCCGGGCCGATGAGCGCGACCGCCCGCCGGGTGGAGGCTATCGCCCGGTCCCTGATGAGGAGTTCCTGCTCCCGCCGCCGCAGGTCGGCGATATCCGCGACGAGGAGGCGGTAGGCACGTGCCTCTTCGGTGATATCCTCGCAGGTGATATACTCCGTCCCTTCAGGGAGGGTGACGGCGCGGGAGAGGATCGTCTTCTTCGTCCCGTCCCGGTTCCGGATGGTGAACGTCCGGGGCCTGACCCGGCCCGGGACCGACCGTCTGAGATCCGAATGCCAGGCATCGATGACTTCCTGCCGGTAACCATCGTCGGGAAAGATCTGCCGGAGCCATTCGGCGGATGTAGTCGCAGTGTCCGGCTCGGAACCGAAGATCTCGACGAACCGCTGGTTGATATAGACAAACCGCCTGTCATGGTCGATGAGCGCGACCCCGAAGGGGGACGCATCGAGCATCCCGCGGAACCGCGCCTCGCTCAGCTGGAGCCGCTCTTCGGTCTCGCGCCGGGCGATGGCGATGGAGACCTGCCGGAGGAACGACTCGATCGTCTCCCGGTTCTCGACCTCCCTTCCCGGAGGAAGGAAGATGCCTGCAGTCCCGTAGAGGCGGTCCCGCCAGACCAGCCCCGTGAGGCAGAGCCTCACGATATCGAACCGTTCGAGGATCGCCTCGCAGGTCTCTTCCGGGATCGCCCGAAAGCAGACATCATAGAGCGACCATGGGGATGGTTCGGGATGGAGGACGAAATCCTGGAGGCCGCGCAGCGAGAGGGGGGTCTGGTGATAGGGGGCGTCGAAGACCCGGGTGGCCGGGAGGACCAGGCCCACAGGGTCCCGTCCGATAAGTTCCGTGAGCCCCTCACGGAACCTCTCGCCCGCGATCGCCCGGATGGCGAACCGGTGTTCGGCCTCGTTGTAGGAGAAGATGTAGGCGTACGCTCCCGGAACGAGTTCCAGGAGCCGGTCGATGGTGTACTGGTAGATGTCCTCCACCGGCTGGAGATCGACGAGGTCGATCGCGGTCCGGGAGAGGAACATGGTGTTGTTGAGGTGCCGCTTCTGCTCGGTGATATCCTCGAGCACGATCGTGCTCCCCTTCCCCCCGTCCTCAAACGTCGTCGGGATCGCCTGCATATGATAGAAGGACTCGCTGCCGTCGTCCCGCAGGTGGGGGATCTCGGCGATCACCTGCTCCCGTTCGAGGTTCTCGACGACGGCGAGGCCCTCCGGCGAGGAGACGACCGGGAGGGCTGTTTCCCGGAGATTCCGGCCCACGAGTTCCTCTTTGGCGCGCCCAAACCGTTTGAGGCACTGGTCGTTCGCCTGGATGATCGTGAGGTCGGCATCAAGGACCAGGATCAGGTTCTTCGTGAAACAGAGAAACGCCGAGAGGGGGACACGCTGCGCGATGGAGTAGACCTTGGCGTTGCCGACGAGCCGGGCCTCGACCTGGCCCGACGCCTGCATCACCTCGAGGTGTTTTGAGACCGAGTTCCGGTTTGCCTTGAGGGCCTTCGCGATCTCGGTGATCGTCAGGCCCTTCGGCCGGAATTTGAGGGTCCGCAGGATTCTCCCCGGGATGTCCTGCTCCGGCTGCATATGGGATCGGTGCTTTACTCGCCAGAACACTATATAAATCTTTCCCCATCGCGACTGAACCGCACCCCCCGGGGATCGGGCGCCTCTTCCCGGGTGCGGGGCGTGCTTCCGGGAATGGGAAGGCCGTTGATGTGCCGGCAGGGCCGGGCGGGGCCCACGGCTTTATCTCTGCGGGGTTGAAGGGGCAGAGCGGGAAGACCCCCTGCGCAAGCTGGGGGATGGGAGCGGAGCCCCTTCGCCCTGCGATCCTCGTGTCCTCTGATCCCATATCTCTATGACAAATGACAGCGCATACTCATGCGAGAGTCCGCAGGAGAGTATTCAGATGCACCTTGCCACCAAGATCAAGATTCAGGTGACACCCGATCAGGCCGATGTGCTCTGGCACCTCTCCGAAAAGTGCCGGTTACTCTACAACTTCGCTCTTGCCGAACGGAACCAGAACTATCAGGAGAACAAGGATCGGGCCGACAAGCAGTACATCGGGTATGTGCAGCAGGCGAACGCTCTTCCGGAACTGAAGAAGAAGTATCCCGAGTACCAGTGGGTCTACTCCAAAGTTCTGCAGACCACCCTCAAATCGCTGGACGACAACTTCCGGTCGTTCTTCGCGCTCCGGCAGAACGGCGACGAAGAGGCCAACCCCCCGGGGTTCAAGGGCAAGGATCACTTCTGCACGCTACGCTACAACCAGAGCGGGTTTGCGATCGCCGGGGGCCGGATCCGGTTCTCGCACTTCTACAATGATGTACCGCTGGCGTTCGATCTGCCCGAAGATCGGACGTTCCTCAACGTCAAACAAGTGGATCTCTTCTACGATGACCTGAAGAAAGCGTACTACGTCTCCATCGTCCACGAGGTTCAGCCGGACCAGAAGTACGTTGACAACGGGTTCTACCAGGCCTGGGACCTCGGGGTCACGAAGCATGTCGCAGTCAACAGCCACGGGAAGTTCCTTGAAGTCACCAACGCCCGACCGGATAAGTACTGGAACCCGAAGATCGATGCCGTGCAGGCCCGAAGGGACCACTGCAAGAAGAAGAGCCGGCAGTGGCAGCGGCTCAACCGTGCCAAGCGGACGATGGAACGGAAGCGGAGCAACCAGCTCAGAGACTTCCAGCATAAGGTGAGCAGGAAACTCGTGGAAAACACCCGGGCCGCCACAATCCTGGTCGGTGACCTCTCCGTCAAGCAGATGCCGAAGTCAAAGCAGGCTACGCCCGGGCTCAACCGCGCCACCCAGAACGCGGGACACCTCTCACGGTTCATCGGATTGTTGACCTACAAGGCAGCCCTTGCAGGTAAGAGAGTAATACCAGTCGATGAACAGTACACGACGAAGACCTGCTGTGTCTGCGGAGCGGTTCACGAGATGCCGCTCGGGAAACGCGTTATGGACTGTGCCTGCGGGAACTGCATCGATCGCGACCACAACAGTGCGGTCAACATCATGGTACGGTTCCTATCACAGAATGCCCTGTGGACGGGCTACCGACAGTTCGCCGGTAATCTGCGACAAACAGGTCCGAGGATCCCTGTGATCCCCGGACACTCGCAGGAAGCCCCCTGCGCAAGCGGGGGGTAGTTCACGGCGGGACGGCGTACCCTATGCAGGGCAGGCCCGGAGGGCGCCGACCATGGAGCAGAACGAACTCGTCAGCATAGCACAGGGAGGGCTCGCGATCATGAACCCGACCTCCCCGGAGAAGGTGCTCGCCGCCGGGCGGGCGGCGGGGCTCCGGGAAGGATCCCGTGTCGTGGAGATCGGGTGCGGGAACGGGACGATCCTCGCGCTCTGGGGGCGCGAGTACGGGATATCCGGCCTCGGCATCGAGGCACGGGAGGATGCCTGCCGCCGGGCGGAGGAGACGTTCCGGGCGGCGGGGCTCGACGACCGGCTTTGCGTCCGGTGCATGGACGCCCGGGAGTACGTCCCCGACGAGCCGTTCGACTGCGCCGCGGCGATCGGGGCATCCCACATCCGGGGCGGGTTTGCGGCGACGCTCGACGCCCTCCTCGGCATGGTCACGGACGAGGGGACCGTCGTCATCGGCGACCGCTGCTGGCGGTCGGACCGCACCCCGCCCGAGTTCGCCCGCGAGTGGCCCGACGTCCTGACCGGCTACGAGATCCTCGGCACCGCCCGGGAGGCCGGGTTCGACGTCGCCGCCGTCATCCGGGCTGACGGGGCTGACTGGGACCGCTACGAGTCGGGGATATGGCAGTCGGTCCTCTCCTGGCTCGGAAACCACCCCGATCACCCCGACCGCGACTTCATGGTCGACTACCTCCACCGCCTCCAGGACGAGTACTTCGGCTACGGCCGGGAGTACATGGACTGGGCACTCTTCGTCCTGGTGCCGGGGTTCTGGTGAGCGGCGGAGAGGGCCCGCCCCTGTGCCGTGCGCAGGGGGTCTCGATCAGGACCCCTCAGACATTCTCGTGATCCTGGAGATCGAGATGGTGCGTCCCGGTGAATTCGGGCTGGTAGGGGAGCGCGAGCGCCATCTCCCCGGTTTTCCCGCGAAAGGCGATCTCTCGCTTCCCGCTACCTACCGCCGCTCAACCACATCGATATCTCGTGCGATGACGACGCGCCACTCGATCCCGTCGATCCCGGCGGTATCCCACCTCGCCTCTTTGGTCACGTTCTGCTCCCGGCCCTGGTCCCGGGGCGCATATTCAACGGACCCCGACGGTTCGGCAACGATGCGGGAGAACACTTCCTGGTGTTCCGGAGACCGGTAGTCCGGGTCTGAAAGAGGGTTATGCCCGATCTCTCCCGGGGTTGTGCTGTAGATCACCATTCCATCGGTCTGCGTCACCCAGATGTCGTACGGCGTGCCGTTCGTCAGGGGCACGATCACCCGCCCGATAAGGGCGTCGGGCTGGTATGCGGGACTCACGTACCCCAGGTATTCGGGCCCGAAGATGGGGTAACTCTGGGTGATCCCGTAGAATCCTTCTTCCGTGAGGAAGACCTCGTTCATGAGCGGCACCTGCTCCCGGACTGCCCGTTGTGTCTGCACCTGGTAGGTAAGGTTCCTGCCGACCAGGTCGGCGTAATCCTCAGGCACGGCCGCGACCACGACGCCATCCCGCGATATCACCAGGATCGACTCCATCCAGGGGTGCCGGAGTAGCGTCTGCCTCAGCGCTTCTTTCCCTGCGGTGCTGGTAAGCCCGGTCTCCTCGAACACCCGGGCATCCTCCGCAATCGAGGCTTTTACCGACTCCATCTCGTTGTTTATCCCGGAGACGGCGTCCCGGAGGACCGATTCGTGGTCTCCCCCCGGGAAGGGTTGGTTCTCTTCAGTGCAACCCGCCCCGAGCACCGCGATGGCGATGAGGAGAGCGGCAGAGATCACGTGTATGCGCATAATCGAAGGTACTTTTAACCCATATTAAAATCTACCGTATCTTAGAGGATCCTCGGAAGAATAAGGCATAATAATGGAGGGATAATCTGTTTTGCCGGTTAATTGGTAGAGTTTTTTTTCGCGCCTGCAATTCCTGGTGCTCGATGAGATCGCAGGCCCGGCGACATCACCCCGTCCCCGGAGCACCACTGGCTACGGCCGCGAACGCGTGGGTCGAGCCGTTTTCATCCTGATGCCGGGGTCCTGGCGGGCGACCGGAAATTCTTATCGCTCGTGCCGCCCTGCCTCACCGCATGGAGGTCTTTGCCGGCACGAGCGGCCGGGCATGCGCGGGAACCGGGGCGGCAGCCTCGCGTGGGCTCACACGGGGTCGGGGCTGCGGTGGAGCGTCAAGGTGAACCGGTCGTCACCTACCAGCATCGGCCCGGAGCGGGCGTATATCTTCTTCAACAACGATCACGCCATGCTTGAGAATGCGAGAGCAATGCTGCGCCTCTTCGGGCGGGAGATGCCCGGCTGAGAGCGGAGAACGATCCGCTCCCCGGATGGGCTCCATATATCACGTTTATTTCGCCGGTGGAGGCGTTAACATGCGATCTGTTCCGGAAATGCCGGGTCGTTCAAAAGTCTTTCGGTGAAATACGCTGAAAATGGGGGCCGATGACCGATACGAAATAGGATCGCATAAATATCGCATGCATCACCTAATGTTTGGGGAACTATTACCCCGGTGACATGAGAGAACTGTAGACGCGAGTGGAGCACCTCCCGGTGGGAGGTGCTCGCACTCACTCGTCGCGTGCGGTGTCTGCCGCGCTCGGGCGGTCGGGTGGGCATCCACCCCCTGCACCCCCTTCTCGCGCCGTGCGCTCTCTTCTTCGTTCCGAAAGAAGCAGCCTGACCTCATCGTCCACGAACCGGAGGGGAACGCCCTGGTCCCGCGCGATCGCCGCGAGGTCGTCGTACTCGGGTTTTTCCGCGACATGGCGTCCGCTCGCGGCCGCGGTCTTCACGCGGATGCGGTACTCCCTGCCGCCGACGCTGACCGGCACCGTCTCCCTCCTCCGGTCCGCGACCATCTTCCGGAACTCGTGCACCCTGACCCCGAGGGTCCCGGTCTCCTCCATGAGAACCCGGACCAGGCGGTCCTCGTCTGCAGCCGCGGCCATCACCGATATGACGCTGACCGGCCGGCTCTTCTTCCCGAACGCCGGGGTGACGAAGACGTCCGCCGCCCCTTCCGCAAAGAGGCGCTCGACCGCGTAGCCGATCACCTCCCCGGAAGTGTCGTCGAGGTTCGTCTCGAGCATGACGACCCCCCCTCCCCGGGGAGGCTCTCCCCTCCACCACCCGGAGAAGGCCGGCCCCGCCCGGGAGGCCCGGATACCGTAGCCGACCCGGGCGGGGGTCATGGCCGGGTAGAGGCTTGCGGTGCGCTTTGCGATGGCGGCGAGCAGAGCCGCCCCGGCCGGTGTGGTCAGGTCCGCGTCGACGGGCACGGAGGTGAAGGGGAACCGGTGGCGGGCGAGGATCGCAAGCGTCGCCGGTGCGGGTCCGGGGATATCGCCGCATTCCGTCCTCGTGATCGCGGAACCGAGCGCCGGGGGCGTCGCGACGATCGCCCCCTCGAAGAACCCTGCCCGGTCGAGGAGGAGCATCGTCCCGACGACGGAGAAGATCGTCTCCGCCGCCGGCCCGGGACCGCCGGCGGCAAGGTCGTCGAGGATCGAAGACACCCGGTCCCTCGCGCCCGACGAGAGGCCCACATCGTCCGCGACTGCCATGCACGCCTCCCGGAAGTCGTCGCCGCCCAGCGTGCCCTCCTCCCGGATCGTGACCGAGAGACGGGTCGCCGTGACCCCGCCCGCATCCACCCTCTCCGCCTCGTAGCGGAACTCCCGGCAGATCCCGAGGTCCCGGATGGCGCCCGCGAGCGGGTAGAGCGCCCGGGGCTCCCCGAGGAGGTCGATGAGGGACGCAAGGAGCGTATCCCCCGTGACCCCCGAGCATCCCGGGTCGATGACGAGGATCTTCATGCTTCCCGGGCGGTCCTTACGCCCCCCTCGTCCGGCCCGCTGAGGCTTGAGGCGATCGCCTGTGCGATCTCCGCCACCCGTTCCGCCACCGCCCGGCCGCCGGGGATGGCGTTCGTGAGGTGTGCGCCCTCCGCCGCCTTCTTTGCCGCTTCCGCTGGACCGGTGCCGAGCGCGGCCGCGACCGCGGCGGGCACGGTGATGTTGAGGATCGTGTTCCCGCCGTACTGCAGCTCCTGGGTGAGGACGGCCCCCACGAATATGGCGGTGCCCATACCGGGGTCGTCCCGCCCCTTCCCCTCAAGCGCGTACTCCGGGACCGCCCGGGCGGTGAGGTTCTCGATATGGTAGTCCTTTCCGTCGATCCTGATATCGTAGGAGACCAACGCGTCGAACCCCCAGAACTTCGCGGTGAACGGGTCGGTCCTGCGCGCGTGGGGCGCGATCTCCGCAAAGCGGAAGGCGATCTCCTTTCCGGTGAACCCGGAGAGGACCGCAGAGCCCCGCTCCTCGACGAGAGCCTTCTTCTCCTCATCGAGGGCCCCGGCGGCCTCCTCAAGCGTCCTCCCCGCTTTGAGCATCTCGTAGACCTTCACCGCCCGCCGGTAGATCGCCCGGTCCCGGACCGGTTCGCTCGCCCGGATGCATGCATCCGTCACCGGACCCCGGTTCACAACCTCCGCCTTCCGGGCGATGGTGTTCGTGGCGCAGAGGGCGGTCTCGGGGTCGATGAAGGACTGCATCTTGTAATCCCGGATCGCCGCCGCGGCACGCTCGACGTCGCCGCCGCTCCCGATCAGCAGCCGGAGCGCCGGCAGGATGTCGCCGGCGAGGTGGCCGAGGGGGACGTTCACCGGCCCCCCGGAGAACCCCGCCCCGATGACGGCGGACTCCTGGAACCCGGCGAAGAGCTCGTTTGTGACCATCGACCCGATCACCGACGGCCCGCCGACGTCTTTTAAGATCAACCCGAAGTCGCCGACGAGCCGGGCGGTCTCGTACTCCTCCCCGGTCCCCCGCATATGGAGCCTCTCCGGGAGCCCCGCCGCCTCGACGGCCCCCTTCCCGGCAAGGTAGGCGGAATCGACCTCGCCGAACTTCCCGAACTCCTCCCCGAGCAGGGCGTCCGGGTGGACGAGCTCCATCGTCACCGCCGCCGCGATCAGGGCGGGCCAGAGGGGATAGGGGGTCGTCCCGGCCCCCTCCATGCTCCGCATCATCGCTTCGGTCCCGACCTTCGCGGCGTTTCTCGCGAGTTCGGGGATGTTGTAGTCCTCCCCGAGGGCGGCGTGGCCCATGACTCCCCCGCCGGCGATAAACGGCGGCAGGACCGCGCCGTCGAGACGGGTCAGCCGCTTATCCATCAGGGCCTCGTAGATCGCAAGGTACGCCGGGAACGCCGGGACCCGGTGGGTGAACTTGTTCGTCGTCAGGGCGATGGCGCTCGTCCGGTCACCCCCGGCATGCATCCGGGCGATGGCGCCGAGCTTCCGGTTTCCGAGCGGGACGCCGGCGCGGGCGCAGCTCCCCGAGAAGTAGGCGAGTGTGGCGACGATCAGGGCCGCGTTCGCCGGCTCAGCCCCGCCCCGTTTCGCCTCGCCCACCGCCTTCGCGATGACGGGGTCAAGCGGCAGGTGGGGGGCCGAGGCATCGATGACCGTCATGTCCACAAGACGCATCTCCGGGGCGCCGATGCCGCAGAAGATATCCCCCGCAAGCGAGTTCGCCGCCGCAAACGCCGGGATCACGAGCGCCCCGTGCCCCCGGGTCGCCGCCTCCAGCTTGTCGACGGTCATGTAGTCGGGCGCAAACGTCGTGGCGTGGGCCGCGGCGAGGAGCACCCGCTCTCGTTCTGTTTCCATGGGTCCGGTAACCTCCCTCGTTGGTGCGTGAACAGGAGATCTCGGACATAAAAAAGTACCGCCCGCAGGCGGTGCCGGAAGATCCGGCTACAGGTACAGCGCCTGGGCCGCGACGACCTCAGCGCTGTCCTTTGCCCGCGCGTAGTCCTCGAGGGGCTCGGCGTTCACCTCGAGGAACCGGAGACCCCACCCGAACGGGGCGAGGATGGTTTGGGCCTGCTCCTTCTCGCCGAGGATGTAGAGCGTCGCGGCCATCGCCTCCACCGACGTCAGCCGAAACGGCCGGCCGAAGTTCACCGGGTTTGCGGCGACAAGGAAGGGGAGCGCCCGGCGGTTGCGCCATGAAGCGACGGCCCCGGTATCGAGCACCTCCCAGGAGCAGTCGAGCGCCGTTATCGAGGGGAGGCGCCGGTCGGCGGGGGAGACCGCTCTCTCCGCGGTCGGGTCGAGGAGGAGGGTCGAGCGGGGGATCTTTGCGATGCTCGTGACGATCGTGACAAGCCCGCGCTGTGCGAGTTTCTTTGCCGTACACTTCCGCGGGTCGCAGGTGTTGTCCCGGTAGGCGTAGAGCGGTATCATCTGCCTTGTTATGGTACGCCGCCGAGATCCTATCAATGTACGTGCTCATCGCTCCCTGCATCGAGAACCCCGCCTGCCGCGCCCGCGGGATAACGACCGATGAGGACCTCCGCCACTTCCGCCGGGCCGTCGAACGCTGCCGGCGCTTCTCGATCGATATGGTCCCGCTTCCCTGCCCGGAGACGATCTATCTCGGGGCGGACCGTCCGCCGGGCTCGTACCTCGACCGTCTCGCGACCCCCGCGTTTGCCGCACTCCTCGACCGGCTCGAGGCGGAGGTCCGCGCCGTGATCCGGGAGCGCCGAGAGCCGCCCCTTGCGATCGTCGGGGTGGACTCCTCCCCCGCCTGTGGGGTGACGGCCACCTACCACTCATCCGTAAAACAGCCCGGGCGCGGCGCGTTCCTCGCCCGGTTCCCGGATATCCCGGCAGTCGACGTGAAAGAGTTCGCCTGCCACCGCATCTACCTCGCAGGCCCCCTCTTCTCCGAGGCGGAGCAGACCTACAACCTCGTCCTCCGCGACCTCCTCAACGCGCACCTCTTCGATGTCTACCTCCCCCAGGAGGTGGGGGACACGAGCCATACCCGGTGCCGGGAGGAGCACCGGGCCATCTTTGCGCAGCACATCCAGGCCCTCCGCGACGCCGATATCGTCGTCGCGGTCATCGACGGCGCGGACGCCGATTCCGGGACCTCCTGGGAGATGGGGTATGCCTACGCCCATGGCAAACGGCTCGTCGCTCTCCGGACCGATTTCCGGGTCGTCGGCCACCACGAGCGGGTCAACCTGATGCTCGAGGAGTCGGCCGCGGTCGTCACGAAGAAAGAAGACCTCCCCCGGGCGCTCGGGTCGCTTCTTCCGGCGTCAGGGTGACGCCGGCCGCCTCTTCTCCATTGAGAGGACGTTCCTGTCGCCCCTGCGGGCGTAGGCCACGCTGTCCATCACCGTCCGGATGAAGTGGACCCCGAGCCCCCCGATCGGCCGCTCTTCCGCGGGGACGTCGAGAAGCGGCGGCGGGGCGGTGAGCGGGTCGAACGCGACGCCGTCGTCGGTGATCGTCACGCGGACGGTGCCATCCTCCACGGTGCAGGCGATCGTGATCGATCCTCTCTCCCCGCCCGGGTACCCGTAGAGGATGGTGTTGCTGCAGGCCTCGTCCACGGCGAGCTGGACCGCAAAGACCGTCTCGTCGGCGCTCCCGGCGAGCACCGCGGCGAGGAAGTCGGCGATCGTCGCGAGGGCCCCGAGATCCGCCCGCACCGTGAGTTCCGCCATCACACCACCCGGAGGACCATGAGCGTCTGGTCGTCGAACTGCGGTTCGTCCCCCGAAAAACCGGCGACCGCCCGGCGGACCCGGTCGACGATCTCTTCTGAGGGAAGGTCGCGGCAGCCCATGACCGTCTCGATCAGCCGTCGCTCCCCGAACTGCTCCTCACGGGAGTTGATCGCCTCGGTGACCCCGTCGGTGTAGAAGAGGACGAGGTCGTTGCTCTCGAGCGCGAGGGTCTCCTCCCCGTAATCGGCCTCCGGCATGACCCCGAGGATGATCCCGGTCCCCTTCAGCTCGAGCGGCCGGCCGCCGCCCGACCGGAAGAGGAGAGGCGGGTTATGCCCCGCGTTGACGTAGGTGAGGGTCCTGTCTGCCGGGTCGACGACCGCGTAGAAGAGGGTGACGAACATCCCGGACTTCGCGTCGGCGGCGATCAGGGCGTTCGCCTCACCGACGGCCTCGCGAGCGCTCCGCGGGACCAGCGCGTTCGCCCGGAGCACCGTCCGCGAGAGCGCCATAAAGAGCGCCGCAGGGACGCCCTTCCCCGAGACGTCGGCGATGACGAAGGCGGTCCGCTGCCCGGAGAGGGGGATCGCGTCGTAGAAGTCCCCCCCGACCTCCTTTGCCGGGAGCGAGAGGGCGGCGACCTCGAGGCCGGGGACCTCCGGCAGCCGTTCGGGGAGGAAACTCATCTGGATATCGTGCGCGATCCGGAGTTCAGCCTTCTTCCGCTCGAGTTCCGAGAGGTAGGCGTCCCGCTCCGCCTTCGTCTGCCGCTCGGTGATCAGGTTCCCGATGATGAGCGCGAAGATGAAGACCCCGGTGGCGTTCGCGATGATCATCGGCAGGGCCACCCCCCCGACGACGGTGAGCGCCTGGTCGAACGGCCGGCAGAGGAGGAGGGTGAGGCCCATGTGAAACGTCTCCATGCCGACGGCAAAGAGGACCGCGCCGTGCATCCCGACGAACTTTTTCCCGGAGAGAAGGAAGATCAGCCCCCCGAAGAGGCCCGCGAGGACGGTTGCTGTCGCGCACGGGACGGCGGTGAACCCCGCAAGGGAGAAGCGGTACGCGGCGCCGATCAGGCCGGCGCCGAGCCCCACCACCGGACCGCACGCGAGCCCCCCGACCATGGGGCCGAGGTCGCGGACGTTTGCGGTGGCGCCGAGGATGGTGATGCCGCTCTCGGTGCCGTAGATGGAGAGCGCCCCAAAAAGGAGGACGAGGATCGCCTGGCTCTTCCAGGTCACGAGGCCGTCGAGCACCCGGGTAAACGACGCCGTCCGGGTGATCAAGTAGGCGACCACCACGATGACGCAGATCATCTGCAGGAGCACAAAAAAGAGATCGCCAAAGCCGGAGAACGCCATACCGCTCAGGGCCCCGCCGAAAACCCGGCGAGCGCTGCCGCTTCGTCGGGGGAGAGGGAGAAGATCCGGTGAAAGCCCGCCATCGTGAAGACTTCGAGGATCTGCGGCTGTGCACAGGCTATCCTGAGCACCCCGCCGTCCTTCTTCAGCCGTTTCAGCGCGGCAAGCAGTACCCGGAGGCCGGAGCTGCTGATGTAGTCGAGGTCGCAGAGGTTGATGAGGAGGCATCTTCCCCCCGCGTCGAGCACCCGGTTGATCCGTTCTTCCGCCTTCTCCGAAGAACCTGCGTCGAGCCTTCCTTTCACCGCGATGATATCGACGGCGCCCGCTCTCCTCTCGAGGATCTCAACACGCCCGCTCATTGAACGAACGTTCGATCTGATGAGAGATAGATGTTGCTCTCTGGTTTGGGGCCGTCTAAGACGGAAGCAAAAAAAATGAGGGTGTATTGTTGGGTGTGTGATAACCATACGGGGGTTCTGGGCAATCCCGGAGCGGCTGTGCCATCCGCGCCGGCGCCCTGTCCCACCATGCCGGTATGCGTGTTCAGAGAGGTGTGCCTGACTGGCTCCACCGGGGCGCCGCCCCGGTGCTGACGTTAACCCTGACGTTGGTGCAATCAACGTGGTGAATGTTTTGTTCACCGATCCCAGCCGTTCTTGTGCCGGTCCGGACCACCTGTGCCCGTGTGGCCCGGGTCGCCGGCAGAGTTTCCCCACCTCTGCCGACTCTGGGGGATCATGCGTTGATCGATATCGCATATATTCTTTCTGGTCAATGCCTTGCATTGAGGCGTGGCATTGTATGTAGCACCATAGCATGCAGCACTGCAAAACACTATATCCCCCGGCGCGAAACTCTGTTTGCACATGGATCCCACTACCGACGCACTCTCTCTCCTGCTCAGCACGTTAAAAGAGCATCCGCGAGGCATGTCGGTCTCCGATCTTGCTGCCGCCGTTGGAATCAACCGGAACACCGTCTCCCGGTACCTCGACATCCTCCTCGTATCGGGCCAGGTGGAGATGGAGACCTACGGGAAGGCCAAGGTCTTCTACCTCTCGCAGCGCGTCCCCATTGCCGCCATGCTCAACTTCTCGTCGGATCCCGTGCTGGTCCTCGACCGCGATCTCCGGATCGTCCAGGTAAACGATGCCGTCTGCACGTTTGCAGGGAAGGAGCGGGACGATATCATCGGCAACAGCGTTGAAGCGTCGCCGCTCGCCGCGTTCGACCACCCGCTGATACGGGGCCGGATCACCGACGCCCTGAACGGCCGCGAGGCCACCGAGGAGCTCCGGTTCCTGCGGCACGACAGGGAACTCTTCTTCCGGGTCAAGTTCCTCCCCACCGTCTTCAACGACGGGGCGCCGGGAGTCACCATCATCCTTGAGGATATCACCGAGGGGCGGCGGGCGGAAGAGGCCCTGCGCGAGAGCGAGCTGCTCTTCCGCAGCCTCGTCGAGAACATCAGCGACCTGATCCTGAACGTCGACGAGACCTTCAGGTTCACCTACGTCAGCCCCAAAAGCCGGGAGATCCTTGGTTACGCACCCGAAGAGATGCTTCAGATGACGCCCTGCGACTTCATGCCCCCGGAGAAGGCCGAACGGGTCCGGACACAGTTTTCCGCGCTTTTCGCTGACCCGGCACCCCGGGTCCTCTTCGAGTGGACGATGCTCCACCGGGACGGGAGCGCCGTCATCCTCGAGGTGAGCGGGACGCCGGTCTACGATATGCTCGGCGACTTCACCGGCTACCGGGTGGTCTGCCGTGACGTCACCGAACGGGCGCGTGCCGCAAAGAGGGTGGCCCAGTGGAAGTCGTTCCTCTACTCGGTCGTCAACAACGTCCCGAGCATGGTCTTCGTCCGGGAGGTGGAAGGGAACACGTTTGTCTTCGCAAACCGGGCCGCCGAGGCCTTCCTCGGCATGACACAGGAGGAGATGGCGGGCAGGCAGGCCGCGGACCTCTTCCCCCGGGAGATGGCGGCTTTCTTTGCCGACGGCGACCGGGAGATGCCGGAGCGACCGGCCGCCCTCGAGGAGAAGGTCCACCTCCCGACGGGGGAGAGCATCCTGATGAAGAAGATCCCGATCTTCAACTCCCACGGCACGCTCCGGTACATGCTCGGGATCGCCGAGGACGTCACCGACCGCGCCGCCGCCGAGGATCTCCTGGTTGCCGAGCGCGACCGGGCGCAGGGCTACCTGGACGCGGCCGGCGTGATGATCGCGGTGATCGGGGCGGACGGGACCATCGACCTCGTCAACCGGCGGGGGAACGAGATCCTCGGGTATGCCGGCAACGATCTCGCCGGGAAGAACTGGTTTGCGACGGTCGTCCCGGAGCGCCTGCGCGACCGGCTCGCCCGGAACTTCGCCCTTCTTGTGGCCGGCAGGACCGAGCCGCCCGCCTTCGAGGAGAGCCCGGTCGTCACCCGGGACGGCCGGGAACGGTTGATCCGCTGGCACAACGCCCTCCTCCGCGATGCGGACGGCAACGTCGCGGCGATGGTGAGTTCCGGCGAGGAGATTGCAGAGTAGCCGGACCCGTCCCGCCGGTACAAAAAACCCGGGAAGATCCGGCCGTATCGACGGTTTCAGGGGTCATCTCTTAAATACGCCGCAGGGCACATACAGTACTGGTGACAACCTTGGTGGACATCATCTCCCTTGTCCTTATCGCCGTCGTGGTGCTGATCGTCATCGGCGTCGCGGCAGCCGTAATAGGTATCTACAACCGGTTCTTCTCCCTCAAAAACTCCGCCGAAGCAACGATCGGGCAGGTGAAGGTCGCGATGAAGAAGCGGCTGGACATGATCGAGCAGCTCCTCGGCGCGGTGAAGAGCTACGCGGCGTTCGAGAAGGAGACCCTGACCGGGGTGACCGCGATGCGGGCCCGCATCGGCAGCGCCGGCCCCGGCGACCTCTCCGAACTCGAACGCGAGTCCCGGTCGGTTCTCGGGCGGCTGCTTGCCGTCGCGGAGAACTACCCCGACCTCAAGACCTCCCGGACGGTGCAGGACCTGATGGGCGCGGTGAAGGGGGTCGAGGACGAGATCGCCCGGCACCGCTACACCTACAACAACATCGCCCAGCAGTACAATACCATGACCGACACGATCCCTTCAAACCTGGTTGCCGGCGTCATGGGCTTTAAGAAACTGGAATACCTGGAGTTCGGCGAAGAGATCGAGCGGGTCCCGACGATAGCGTTCTGATAGACCATGCGCGTGACTGAACGGCAGCAGATCTTCATCCTTGTTGCCATCACCCTGCTTGTCGGGGTCCTGGCGGTCGCCGGAGCGGCCGCGCTCCCCGGCCTCTTCCGGGGAAACCTGGACGTCCAGCACTACGACGCCGTCTTCTACGAGGACGGGACCCTCATCGAGCGCTACACCTACGACGTCCGGTCGGCGGGGGAGTACCGGATGCTCTTTCGCTACTGGAACGCGCCGCTGACCTTTGCCGCCGTCGACCGGCCGCACATCGAGTTCCTCGGGATGACCGCACCGCCCGGGACCATCGGTTACGTCAGGGACTCCGGGGGCGAGGTCCGGACGGCCGCCGGGAGCGCGAGCCCCTCAGACCTCGCCACGATCCGGAATCTCGCGTACGAGAACGAGGTGGGCATCTTTAACCCCGGCTACTTCGCCCCGGGCACCTACACGGTGGAGTACCGCTACCATGTCCGGCCGCCGGTCGAGTACGACAACCAGTGGGCGCACCTGAACCTGAAACTCGTGGACGAGCACGTCCCCTACCGGGACCTCCGGATCACCCTCCTGTTCGCCGGTGATATCGAGGAGGTTTACACGCACCCCCCCACCCTCGATGTCGAGCGGACGGCGGACGCCGTCGTCATAACGGGGAGCGCGTCCCAGGACGACGCATTGAACGTTGAGATGGTCCTCGACCCGGCGTTCACCAAAAAGGTCGGCGGCTTTGGGACGTTCGTCCCGGACGTGCGGCAGAAGGCGGCCGACGCGAACCGCTGGCCTCCCCTCCTCTACGGGGCGGCAAGCCTCCTCTACGGCCTTGCGACCCTCCTCGTCCTCGCGATGCCGTTTATCCTCCTTGGCGTCTACCTCCGGTACGGCAGGGAGAAACCGTTCACGGTGCCCGAATACCTGAGTTTCACCCCGAATACCGCGCTCAAGCCCTGGCAGGTGAACCTCCTCTTCAAGGGCGACGCCCTTGAGTTCGACAACGACGGGTTCTACGCGACGGTGCTCGACCTCCACCGCCAGGAGAAGATCGTCGTGACCGAGAAGCCGGACGGCAACGGGGTCACGGTCCGGATCGTCTCGGGGGAGTCCACCGACCCCTACGAGCAGCGGGTGCTCAACTTCCTTGCAAACATCGCAGACGACCACGTCGTGGACACCGAAGACCTCGCGGCGTTCGCCGAGACCGCCCGGCGGAGCCCGGGTTACCAGCACCGGATCCTGCAGTACCAGCAGTCGCTTACCGCTCTCTCCCGGGACGTGGATACGACGCTGGCCCGGCAGTACGTCAGGGACGGGAGGGGGCTCATCCTCCCGCTCGTCTTCCTCGGGGCCATCCCCTGCGGGCTTGCGATCCTCGCGTTCATCTTCGCGCCGGGCGCGGCCTACCTCCTCATCCCGGCCGGGATCCTCTCCTTCATCGTCGCGGTCCAGGTGGGGATCGCGGCCCTCTTCCCCTCGACCCTCTTTGGGGTCTGGAAGGGCGACCACTACCGGGAGAAACTCGAGTGGGACGCGTTCGCCTACTTCCTCTCGGACCTCGCGTTGATCCGGCAGTACTCCCCCGCCGACCTCTCGATGTGGGGAGAGTGGCTGGTCTACGGGACCGCGCTCGGCCTCGGCGATAAGGTTGAGCAGGCGATGAAGAACTTACACATCAGCCTCCCGGACGTCGGGATGCCGCTCTACTCGAACATGCCGGTGATCTTTGCCCCGATCGTCCTCTACTCGCCGCCGTCCTCGGGCGGCAGCGGCGGTGTCGGGGGCCGATAATACCTTTTTTTTCGAGCCCCTCGGCCGGATAGGTCCGAATTTGTTCGTAGTTAAGGCAACCTACTTACCTCCGGCGGGAGAATGTAGCGGTGTTGATGCCTATGACGGGATCCTATCCGAACTATCCGGTCATCGTCCTCACGCTTCTTCTGGCCGTCATCGCCTGCGGGTGCATGGCTGCCGGGGGGGAGGACGACCATGCCGACCGCATCTCCGGGAACGGGACGGTCACCTATGTCGATCTCGAGGGCGGGTTCTACGGGATTGTCGCCGACGACGGCGAGCGCTACCTCCCCGCCGATCTGCCGGCGGACTTCCGGCAGGACGGCCTCCGGGTCACGTTCGTCGTTGATGTGGCGAAGGAGACGGCGACCATCCAGCAGTGGGGAACGCCGGTCGATGTCGTCAGCATGGAGAAGGGCGATACCCGCCGGACGATTGCAACGAACGGGACGGTCACCTACATCGACCTCGAGGGCGGATTTTACGGTATCATCGCGGAAGACGGTATGAACTGCCTCCCCTCGAACCTCCCGGAGGAGTACCGGATCGATGGTCTTTCGGTGCAGTTCTCTGCCGATCTGGAAGACGACGTCACAGGGTTTCCCATGTGGGGAATGCCGGTGAAGATCCGGTCTATCGAGCCCATCGGTAGTGTCCGGCTCGTCGCCGGGAATGGGACGGTCACGTATGTCGACCTCGAGGGCGGGTTCTACGGGATTATCGCCGACGACGGCGGGCGCTACCTCCCGCTCGGCCTCGGCGAGACCTGGCTGGTCGACGGCATGAACGTGACGTTCGTTGCTCAGGTGAGGGAGGATGTCGCGACCATCGGGCAGTGGGGGACTCCGGTCGAGGTCATCGCCATCGATAAGGCCGGGAACACGACGTTCGTCGCCGCAAACGGCACGGTCACCTACATCGACCTCGAGGGCGGGTTCTACGGCATCGTCACCGATGACGGCACGCGTTATCTCCCGCTCGGGCTTGAGGAGCGCTACCGTGTCGACGGGATGCGGATCACCTTCGCCGGGAAGATCGCACGCGACACCGTTACCATCCAGCAGTGGGGGGTTCCGGTGGAGATCCTCGCCGTCCCGTGGGCCTGCTCCTCGTGCGGCGGGAGCGCCGGTATCGCCGACCCGGCCGCGGTCTGGTGCCTGGAGCAGGGCCACGCCTACGAGATCCGGAAGAACCCCGACGGCAGCGAGTACGGCGTCTGCATCTTTGCAAACGGCACCGTAGTCGACGCCTGGGACTACTACCGGCAGAACCACTGAGCCTCTCCACGGGCCGGAGCCGGGGGAACCCCGGTTGCCCCGGCCCGGACCACTTCTCTCCTCCCTTCGCGTGAGGCCGCATTACCGGCCGCTACAGGTTACCACTCGCATTGCCGCGAAGATGAGACTGGCGTGCAACTCCCCATCAAGGCCTCGCACGATCCCGTGCTACTCCCTCTTCCACTCCGGCATAAGACGAGCGGTTTTTCCCCTCCCGCGCCGAGAGAAGACTATGGACGTGACGGTCAGCGAACGCGGCGATACGGCAATC
This sequence comes from Methanoculleus sp. 10, assembly GCF_913757945.1. Lineage (NCBI taxonomy): Archaea > Methanobacteriati > Methanobacteriota > Methanomicrobia > Methanomicrobiales > Methanomicrobiaceae > Methanoculleus > Methanoculleus sp. 10. The sequence goes on from NZ_CAJYDP010000003.1 coordinate 200,223, forward strand.
GTATCGGTCGACGGCAGGATCGATGCGGAATCGGCAGAACGCCTGGATACGGCGATATCCGGGGTGCTGGCCCGGGGCGGCCGGCGGGTGCTCGTGAACCTGGAGAAGGCGGCCTACATCAGCAGCAGCGGCCTTCGGGTGCTCCTCGCGAGACTCCGCGACCTGCGGCGGACGGACGGGGAGATGGCGCTCTGCTCGCCTGGGCCCGACGTCTACCGGGTCTTCCTGCTCGCGGGCGTCCACGAGGTCTTCCCGATCTACGCGGGCATCGACGAGATCCTCGCCGGGACTGAGGCTGAGAGGAGGGAGTCGCCGTGACGGAAGGCCTGATCCGGATCCTCCGCGACGGCGGGAGCGCCGACCGGATGGCGGCGGCGGAGGCCCTCGCCGCGCTCGGCCCGGCCGCCCTCCCGGCGCTTCTTTCGGCGCTCGGCGACCCCGATCCTCGTCTCAGGATGTGGGCGGCCTACACCCTCGGGGTCCTGGGGGACCCGGGGGCGGTCCCGGCGCTCATCGCGGCGCTCGATGACGATGATGTGGGCGTCGTGAAATGGGCGGCCGCGGCCCTCCAGAGCATCCGGGATGCGGCCGGCGGCTGCGGCTGCCGGTTCTGCTGACCTTCCTCTACCGGCGCCTGCTGATGACAAGGGCGATGGCCAGTGCCCCGACGGCAACCGCAACCGGGAGCGGCGCTGCGGTCGGCGTGGGGGTTGCCGGCGCCGTCGTCGCGGTCGCGGCCGGCGTGGCCGTCTCCGTCGCCGCCGGCGGGGTCGTGGGCGGGGCCGTCGTCGGCGTTGCGGTCGCCGGTACGGCGGTTACCGTCGGCGTGGCCGTCGCGGTCGCGGCAGGCGTCGGCGTCCCGGTCTCGACACCGACCCGGTTCCCGACCGTGAACGTCACCGGCTCCGAGTCGGGGGCGTACGCATCGAAGCCTTCCGGCGTCCTCCATACGGCCCGGGCGGTGTAGGTCCCCTGCTCGCGGAGGCCCGAGAGCGGGATCGCCCCGGGCCTGCCGGGATCGTCGGTGTAGAACCGGGTCGAACTGACGTTCAGTCCGGCGAAGTTAAGCCCGCTGATGACGGTGCTCTCCGCGCCGCCCGGGTGGGTGAGCACGATGTCGATCGTCGCCGGGTAGACGCCGCCCGCCTGGTAGAAGGCCCCGACGTCGGGGGAGGCTACCCGGAACGCTATCCGGGTGTTCTCGGAGACGGAGAGCCCGGCCAGCGGCTCGTTGTGGTAGGGGTTTGCGAGCACAACGTCAAGGAAGACCCTCGGTTCGCGGATCATCACGAGCGCCGTCTCCCCGTCGGCGGGGTTGAAGGCGAAGTAGGTTCCATACTCCCCGCCGACGAGGAGGTCCTGCACCTCGAAGTCGGTGTCGTCGGCGACCGGGATACTTTTTATGAGCGATTTACCGGGGTTGTCGTCCTGGTACCTCCGGAGCGCCACAACAGGGTTATCCGTGGTTGCGTTGCGAAGCTGCGTGAGGTTGAGCCCCTCTTCGTAGACGAAGATCGTGTCGTAGGGCTGGATGTCGCTGATCGTCGGGCCGCGGGCCCCTGCCTGCCCCACAGAGAGAGCAAGGACGCAGACGGCGAGAAGGACGAGCGGGAGGCCGCGCCTGCGGATCCATTCTGGTGCCATGGTATCCCGTGTGCTGATTCTGTAGATATAGGTTGGTGCGGGCCGGGCCCGCCCGCCCCGGATGTGCAGGTGCGCGGTGGGACCGGCCCGGCGGCGCCTGCCGGGGCGAGGCGGCCTGTTCTGGCTCCCGTCATTCCAGTCCGGCGCGATTTCAATTCCGCACGCTTAAATAATTCTTTCTCCCAGGTTTTAGGATGAAAAAGGTCGCCTTCATCGTTCTATCAATCCTTATTTTCTTCGCGGTCCTGGCGATCCCCGTTGATCCCGCCGTTCTTGCACCTGAGGCGCAGTCGGTCGCGGCGGTGACCGTCCTCATGGTCCTCTTCTGGGTCACGGGTGTCATCCCCCTGGAGGCGACCGCCCTGCTCCCGCTGGTCCTCTTCCCGGCACTCGGAGTCCTCTCCCCGGTGAAGGTGGCGGAGTCTTACGGGAACGAGGTGATCTTCCTTTTCCTTGGCGGGTTCATCATCGCCATGTCGATGCAGCGGTGGAACCTGCACCGGCGGATTGCCCTGCACATCATCCGGGTTGTGGGGACGAGCCCCCGGCGCCTGGTGCTCGGGTTCATGGTCGCCACCGCGTTCCTCTCGATGTGGATCTCGAACACCGCCACCGCAATGATGATGATCCCGATCGCGGTCGCGATCATCCTGACGCTCATCCCCGGGACCGACCGGGCGCTTGAGAACCTCGAAGGAGGAGATCAGGCGCTCGCCCGGTGCCTGATCATATCCATCCCCTACGCCGCGAGCATCGGGGGCATCGCCACGATCATCGGGACGCCTCCGAACGGGATCTTCATCACCCAGCTCGCGACGATCTTCCCTGCCGCACCCACCATCGACTTCTTCACCTGGATGAAGTTCGGCGTCCCGTTCGCAGCCGTATTCCTCTTTCTTGCCTGGCTCTGGCTCACGTTCGTCCCCTACCGCCGGATGGTGCCAACCCTCCCGAGCGCCCGGGGGATCATCCAGGAAGAACTCGCGAAACTCGGGTCCATATCACCGGGGGAGCGGTGGACGCTCTTTGTCTTCACCCTGACCGCTTTTGCCTGGATATTTGCGCAGACCAAGGTGATCGGCGGCATCGTCATCCCGGGCCTTGATATGCTCTTCCCGGGCATCAAAGACTCCACCATCGCGATCTTCGGTGCGCTCCTCCTCTTCGTCCTCCCGGTCGACCGGAAGGAGGGCATCTTCACCATGGACTGGGAGTGGGCGGTGAAGATCCCCTGGGGCATCCTCCTCCTCTTCGGCGGCGGCATCGCCCTCTCGAACGGGTTCATCCAGAGCGGGCTTGCCGCGACGATCGTCGAGTCCCTCACCCTCATCCACGGTCTCCCGATCATCCTCCTTGTCCTCGTGGTGGCGCTCGCGGTCTCGTTTGCGACCGAGATCACCTCGAACACCGCCATGGCCGCCGTCCTGATGCCGATCATGGCGGCCACGGCCATCAGCATGAGCATCAACCCGATCATCCTGATGATGACCGCGGCGGTCTGCGCCTCGATGGCGTTCATGCTCCCGGTCGCCACCCCCCCGAACGCCGTCGCCTACGGGAGCGGTTACGTCACCGCAAGCGACCTTCTCCGGTCCGGGTGGGGACTCAACCTCATCGGTGTCGCTGTCTGGACCTTCTTCCTCTTCACGGTCGTCCTCTGGGCGCTCGGGATCTCCACCGCCCTCCCCGCCTGGGCGCTCTGACCCCCGACACCTATTTTATCCCCGGGGTCTATCCCGGGTGGATGGCTGACGACCGATACTACCATCCGGCGGTGGAGACGCTTGCCCGCCCGGACCTCGACACGCTCATCGACGAACGGGTCCGCTCCACCGTCCGGTACGCAGAGGAGCACTCTCCCTTCTATCGCCGGTGGTTTGAGCCTAATCTCCCGGAGAAATTAGGCGCATGAGGTCGAGTGCCTCTAGTATTGTCCTCTGTTTCTTGGTCATCTCCGTCATCATCACCCGGCCATCCGCCAGGGTGACCTTTCTCCACTTCTCCAGTTCAAGCAGCACTCCCTCCACCGAGTACTTCTTCGCGAGTCCCGACTCTTTCATCACTCCCAGCAGGCGCGACCGCAGGATCAAACTGAGAAACGCAATGAAGAGGTAGCCTCGGGTCGTAGCAGTGCTGTGCGTCCTTAAGGGAAGAGTCTCCAGTTCGCTCTTCAGCCCCTTGAACTCTTTCTCGATACAATCCCGTTCTCGATACCGGGAAAGGCATGTCATCCAATCCACATCACCCGAATAGAACAGCATGTATTTCCCCATCCGGTTCGTCCGCTGAGTAACTGCATTCTGCCGGATGGTCACCTCGATCCGGTTTTCCACCTGATTCCAGTCAAAGAAATTCTTGAGTTTACCGGCCTTCTCGGAAAACACATGATATGCACTCTGATTTTTCTTCAGCCTCACGTTCAAGAGTGCCTCACGGATATCATGCAGACGGCTGGTGAGTGCCTCTCTCTCTTCCTGCTCACGTTTGGGGTCGTAATACAGATACCCCTTCAACAGGTGGTCACCAAGGGCAAACACTACCGGTTTGGCGTAGATTGTTTGTCCGTGGAACTTCTGGAGATACACAACCTGATCGATATCCCGTTGCTCCTCAGTCAGCAACTCCTTGAGTTCTTTCAGACTGAATTTTGCGGCGATGATGAATGAGATCTGCCGGTCAAGCATCTCGCGCAGGTTATTCTGACTGAAGAACCCGCGATCCATGATGGCGGTACAGTCCGAGATCCCATACGCCTCAAGCCGGGTGAGGGTTCCGGTAAGGGTAGTGACATCGGTGATGCTACCAGGATAGATATCATACATCACTGGTATGCCGAGGTCTTTGTCCATGATCAGGGAGAGGTTGATCTGGGGGAGTGTCAGAGCATCCCGGCTATACCCATACTCAAGGAGTTGTATCAACGAGGAGTAACTGGAGAGACTGGTGATGTCGTACACCAGAGTTCGTTGTGTGTTGTTCTCAGCAAGGAGCCGGCCCATCAGAGCATCCGGGATGTTACTCGTGCCGATCTTTTCCAGGAGCTCACTGATTCGCTGACCGGAGAGGGAGATCGCCGGACCATCAAGAGCAAGGGTGGTTCCTGCGTACCAGGCGTCAATATGGTTCATTGCCAGAGGCCGGATGAGGCGATTGAAGGTCAATGCGGTGACCATGGCAACTTCGGTCTCTGATAGGAGTTCATTGAGGTACTGATCGAGGTGCAGATCCTGCAGGTTCTGCTGAAGAAGGAAGATCGAACCGTAATCAAACGATGAACGAACAACCGCCACTTCCGGTTTCCGGATCATGGCAATGACCTCATCTGGGGCAGATCGCATCCGGACAGGTTCCCCATCGACATTCCGGCCAAGATACCGGGAGGTGTGCCGGGTCTGTTTGGAGACCGGATCGTAATAGGGGGTCTCCTCATACCAGTATTCGATCCCGTTGATCCGTTTGATTCGCCGTGTTGGCTTCATAATGCGCCTATATCATTATAGGCGCACTAAATATATAGATCTTCCGGTAAAGTAGAAGGGGAGACAATTAAATCAGAGAATGCCCGAGGAAAGGCGGTAGATGAATAGACATACGCCTAAAGAGTTCGGGAGTTAAGGTTTGAGCGGCACAACATCCGCCCGGAAGCGATCCGGGAGCACGAGGACCTCCGCGACCTCCCTATCATCTCCGGGGCGACGATCCGGCGTTACCAGCCCCCGCACACCACCGAGTTCTGCTTCAAGAGCGTCCCCTGGGAAGCGGTCTTCACGGTCAACGAGACCTCCGGGACGAGCGGGGTCCCGAAGAGTTTCTTCCTCACCTGGGAGGACTGGGAGCGGTATGCCGGGAAGTACGCCCGGCTCTTCGTCTCGCAGGGGTTTTTGCCCGGCGACCGGGTGGTGGTCTGCACCTCCTACGGGATGAACGTCGGCGCAAACACCATGACGCTTGCCGCCCGGGATATCGGGGTGACGGTCATCCCGGAGGGGAAATGCACCTTCCCGGTCCGGGTGATGGCGCACTACCGCCCGACGGCCGTGATCGGGAGCGTCTTCAAACTCCTCCGGCTCGCCCGCCGGATGGAGGCGGAAGGGATCCCGCCGCGGGAGGCCGGCGTCGCGCGCCTCGTCGTCGGCGGCGAGAGCTTCGCCCCGGAGTCCCGGCGTTACCTGGAGGAGGTCTGGGGCTGCCCGGTCTATAACACCTACGGGAGCACCGAGGGAACGATGTGCGGCGAGTGCACCCGCCAGGCGGGGCTCCACGTCCCCGAGGACCTGGTCCACTTTGATCTCTACAACCCCCGGATGGAGCGGTTCGTCCGGGACGGTGAGACCGGCCGGCTGGTCTATACGACCCTTCTTGCGCCCGGCGGGAGAGCGGGGACGCTTCTCATCAATTACGATACGGAGGACACCTGTTCGATCGTCTCCCGGGAGCGGTGCGAGTGCGGGCGGACGCATATGCGGATCGACTACCCCCGGCGCGAGGCGGAGACGTTCCGGATCGGGGAGGCCCTGCTCACCCGGGTGGACGTGGAGGCGGCGGTCTTTGCGCCCCGGAACATGGCCTACCTGAACGGGGAGTACGAGGCGTTCATCTACGGCGGCGACGAGGCAGGGGAGACCATCCTCCGGGTGAGCATGGAGTGTCCCGACCCCGCCCGGGTCGACCCGGGCGAGGTCGAGGAGACATTTCTCGCCGCCCTTTTCAGGTCTGCCCCGGGGCTTTTTGCGCCCTACGAGGACGGAACACTCCGTATCCTCTGCAACATCACGCCGCCGGGAGGCCTCGAACTCCATCGGGCGCCCGGCAGGCCGAAACGGGTCGTGGACCGGCGGTAGGGTGCGGAAAAAAGAGTCTTCCGGGCCCCTACCGCCGCCGCGCCAGCCATCCAGCCACACCGGCCGCGAGGGCCGCCGCCACCGGGAGAGCAGGTCCCGCCGCGGTCGGGGTGGGGCTCGTCGTCGGCGGTGCGGTACCGGTGGCGGCCGGGCTCGTCACCGCCGGCGACGGTGTGGCGGCCGCGGCGGCCGTGACCGTGAAGGTGGTGCTTGCCGAGGCGTCGCCCTCGACCCACTCCACGGCCACGCTGTACTCACCCGGCTCAAACCCGGCCGTGTTCGCTGCAAACGACCACGTGTTCGCGGTGGCGTTCCCCGCCTCTACGACGACCGTTCCTGACGTCCCCGCCGCTCCGGCCGGCGCGGACTTGTTCGCCGGCCCGAACCCGACCGGCGCCACCGTGACGGCCAGGCGGTTGCCGGGCGCGATGTTCGTCGTCCCGCTGATGGTCACCGTCTCCCCGGCGGTGACGTTCCCCGGATCGTTGACGGTCAGCTCCTCTGCGGCCGCGGTGCCGCAGATCCATGCCGCGAGCACGAGCACGACCGCGACCCGGGCAAGTCTTCTCGCGTTCATCCTCTTCACCCGCACCCCTTCTTCCCCCGTGCGGGATAAGTGTATCCGATCCCGGCCCCGCCCTCTCCCGGGCGGAACCTACCGGTCTTTTCTTCTTTGCGGCGCAACACTCTCCACGACTCTTCTCCATCGAGGTGCGGACCATGCTTGAGGACCAGCGATGGCAGCCGGTGCCGGGGACCGCCGGCGCCGAGATCTACCCCTTTCTCCGGAAACCGGACGTCTGCTGCTCGAACGCCTACCTCATCCGGACGCCCGGCGATATCCTGCTCATCGACACCGGGGCGGACGCCGGCCAGATGGACCGGATCCTCTCGCTCGTGGAGGACCTCCTCCGGGAGGCCCCGCGGCCGGTCACCCTCTTCCTCACCCACTGCCACGCCGACCACTGCTACCGGGCCGCCCGCGACCGCCGGTTCCGGGCCATCCCGGGCCTCACCGTCGCCGCAGAGGAGACGGGCGCCCGGGCGCTCGAATCAGGCGATCCGGTCCGGACAGTTGCGGAACTCATGGGATGGGAGATCGAGCCGCTCCCGGTCGGCCTCCCCCTGCTTGCCGCCCGCGACCGCGAGGCCCTTGAGATGGGGGGCGGGATCGCCCTTCACCGGCAGGAGATCCCCCTCCGCTCCGGGGAGACCGTTCTCGTCTACCACACCCCCGGGCACTCGCCCGACAGCATCTGCATCCGGCTCGGCGGGTGCCTCTTCATCGGCGACCTCCTCTTCTCCACAAGCCCCGGGGTCGCCGGGCTTGCCGGGTGGGACCAGCCGGCGCTGCTCGCGTCCGTGGGAAGGGTCCGGTGGATCCTCGCCCACGAACCGGTGAGCCTCTGCTGCCCGGGCCACGGCAGGAGCATCCCGGCCGCGGCGATGCCGGCGCTCCTCGACCGGCTGCAGGAGGAGGCGGAGGGGATGGCGGAGGTCGGCGCCTTCGACCGGGAGCGGCTCGCCGACGCTCTCGAGCACGCCGTCGACCTTCTCCAGGAGTCCAACCGGATCTTCGCGGCGATCGCGGGGCGCCTCTACGCCCTTGCCTATCGCCTCGATGACCTCGGCGAGGCCGCCGAGGCCCGGCGTTACCAGGACCTCCTCGAGTCCGACCAGATCGACACGTTCCTTGCCGATTTTTCGCGGTTCGCCGACGAGTTCGAGACGGGGAAGAAACTCGAGGTCCAGCTGGTCCTCAAGGCCGTCCAGGTCATCCAGCGGATCGAGGCCCATTTCGCGGGCGACCGGCTCAACCACGTCGTCGAGGCGTCGCTCCTCCGCCGGGCCGGCCGCCTGCTTGCCGACTTCATGGCCACGATCACGGGCTCGCGGGACCACGCCTGCCTCGCCGCCGCCGACCTCCCGCCGGTGCTCCGCGACCTCATCGCGGAGGCCCTGACCCCCCCGTTCTCGGACGAGGCGTTCATCGAGGCGGCGGACGACCCCGCGGCCTACCGGGCGGAGCTTGTCTCCCGGCTCGCCTACCTCCCGCTCTTCGAGAGCGTCGACCTCTCTCTCGACGCAGAGAGCCCCCTCCCGCCGGTGCTGGTCGACCGGGAACGGTTCTCCGACGAGGTCGCCGGCGTGCTTGAGGATATGGCGGCCGCCGGCGCCCGGGAGATCCGGCTCACCCTCCGGCGGGAGGAGGATGCGGTCGGGCTCCTGATCCGGGGCCCCGCCCCGCTCTCCGCGCGGAGGCTCCGGTTTTACCGGCGGAAGTTCGGGCTCGCGGGGGCATCGCTTGAGACTTTCGGGGACGATCCCGGCCTCCTTCTCCTCCTTCGGCCCGCCCCCTCCTGACCCGGATCCTCCGGGGGCAAGCTACTTACCTCCGGCCCCCGTAGCAGGGTGACCGTGACGGAGATGCAGCATGTGCCTGGAGTTGACCGCGGCAGGGTGATCCTCTACGCCCTGAGCACCTGCGGTTGGTGTGCCAGGACAAAAGACCTCCTTGCCGGCCTCGGCGTCGCGTTCTCGTACGTCTACGTGGACCTGCTCGCGGGAGAGGAGCGGGACCGGGTGGTCCGGGAGGTTGAACGCTGGAACCCGCGACTCTCGTTCCCGACGGTCGTCGTCGACGGCGCGAAGGTGATCGTGGGGTTCCGGGAGCAGGAGATCCGGGAGGCGGTCGGTGTCTGACGAGGTGAACGATGGGGAGATCGACGGTTTTGTGCGCGATCTCGCCCGGGAGGCGGAGGCCGGCGGCTACCACACGAACCCGGACCGGGAGTTCACCCGGTCCCTCGTCCGGGGCCTGCTTGCGAACCGTGAGCGCTACGGCTACATATCCTGTCCCTGCCGTCTCGCCTCCGGGAACCGGGAGGACGATCTCGATATCATCTGCCCCTGCGACTATCGCGACCCCGATCTCGCCGACTACGGGGCCTGCTACTGCGCCCTCTACGTCACCGCCGACGTGGCGGCCGGGGTCCGCACCCCCGCCCCCGTCCCCGAACGGCGGCCGCCGCCGGGAGAGCGGGAGCGGCAGAAGGAGGAACGCACCAGGGCCGGCCCGGTCCCGGGAGGCCTGAAGTACCCGGTCTGGCGATGCCGGGTCTGCGGCTACCTCTGTGCACGGGACGAACCGCCCGAGACCTGCCCGATCTGCCGGGTGTCCCGCGACCGGTTCGAGCGGTTCATGTGAGCCGGGCGGAGGCGGCAGACGGCCCGTTTTTACCTGCGGGCCGATCCAGAGGAGTCATATACCGGGCCGGCAATTCTCCTGTATGCCGCGAGTGAGGATCAACGAGGGAGACCTGGTTTCCGGGGCCGGCGTGGAGGGGAGCCGGAAGAAGAAGCGCGACGAGAGCCCGGCGCCTCCCCGGGAGAAGCCCGCGGAGAAGGAACCGGCGCCCGCGAGGGAGGAGACGGGCGCAAAGAAGAGGGGGCGCCCCCTCTTTGGGGACGCGGGCGGCGCCGATATCTTCTTCACGAGGAAATAGATCACTCCAGCACCCGTATATCGGCGGCGGAGGCCACCACCACCTCCCGTTTCCCGCGGTAGGTCTGCACGACCCCGTAGAGCGCTACGCTTGCGTCTTTGTCGATTTCGAGCCCGGCCGCCACGTCCTGCGGCAGGAAGACGGCGGTCCCGTTGACGGTGAGGATCCGGTGCCCGCCGGTCGAGGTCGTTCTGACCTCCTCGACCCTGCCCTCGAGGAGGACGAGCGCCCCGTCCGGGACCTCTTCGGAGTACGGGGTCGCCACGAGCGGCCGGGCGACGGCGTCAAAGAGGAGGTGCGCCGCAAGCACGATCCCGACGACGCATACGAGCACGACGAGGGCCGTTCTCTCCTGCCGTTCCAGCATAGGTATCCTATCGCCCCCCGGGGTTATAACTTCCGTCACTTTGATATGTTAACGGCGTTAACTGATCTGTATGGATGATGTGAACCTCCCCCCGTCCTCCCGGAAGATCCTCCTCCTCCTCGAGGACGGGGGCGCCCTGACCCACAAGGAGCTGGTCCGCCTCAGCAGCCTGGCACCCCGCACCGTCCGTTATGCCTTAAAGAGGCTCAAAGACAACGATATGATCGTGGAGAAGTTCAACTTCCGCGACGCCCGCCAGATCCTCTACGAGTACAAAGACTCCCCGATGGTGTCGGCGCAATGACCGAACCCCCCTCCTGTGACATCATGCGCTGCGACACCCTTGCCCGGAGGCTGCTCCCCCAGATGCGCGCCGAGATGGTCTACCGCCTGGTGAACGAGCGCGGCATCAGCCAGAGCGAGGCCTCCAAGCGCCTCGGTATCAGCCGGGCGGCGATATCCCAGTACATGAGCCGCAAACGCGGGTTTACCCGGCAGGACTTCCCCGGCGACCTCGAGGTCGTCATCGAGCGGTGGGTCTCCGCCATCGTCTCGGGCGAAGGGACGATCACCATCTGCGACGTCTGCCGTTCCGCCGACCTCGCCGGCCGACGGTGAGGCCTCAGGTGCGGCCCCGCCGGTAGACGTAGAGCCCCATAAGCCCGGCGAGGATGCACGCCGCCGCCACCATCTTGAGCCGGTCCGGCCCCGGGATCACGGTCCCGCCGGCAGCCGCGGCGTCCCAGTCGTCCGCAAAGACCCGGGCGTAGTAGGCGGCGACACCCGGGTGCTCGATGATCACGCCCGCTTCCCGGTTGAACGCCGGCGAGTTGGCGTTCCAGTTGATGCTGCTGACAAGGACCGCCCGGCCGTCGACGATGACGCCCTTATTATGCACTTTTGCGAGGTTGTTCGCCGCGAGGTCGACGATCCGCGCCTCGAGCGGCAGCCCCTCGGCCGCGGCGATCCGGTTGATCAGGTCGACCATCTCGTCGTTGTCCGCATCGCCCTCGACGTTGAACCAGCAGGCGTCAAGGAGAACCCGCACCGCGACCCCCCGCCGGGAGGCGTCGATCGCGGCCGCGAGGTAGGGGTTGAGCTCATAGGCGGTCTCGTTTGTTATGTAGGCCTGCTCGATCGCGATGCTCTCTTCTGCTCCCTCGATCAGCCGGAGGATGAGGGCGCTCGTGTCGGGGGAGAGCACCGGGGTCACCCGCGCCCCCTCCGCGCGGCAGGGGGCGAACTCCGCCGTGTAGGCGGGCGCGTAAGGGACGTGGACCCCGGCCGCCGTGCCCTCGAACGGGACGATATCCCCGCCGGCGGCGTCGAAGAGGAAGACCTCCCGGAAGTAGGCCGCGAGCCCCGGGTCTTCGAGGCACGCCCCCCACCCGCGGTTGCCCTGCAGCCCCGGCGCCGGGTAACCGCCGGGCTTGAAGTTCTCGCTCCCGATGAGGACCGTCCCGGCGTCGATGACGATGTACTTCGCGTGGTCGTAGCGGTACTTCGCGTGAGCCGCGTCGGTCGTCGTCATCGAGAGGACCACGATACCGCTCTGGTTGAGGATGCCTGCGATCGCCCGCTCCTCCGGCGGTATGCCGCCGACCGGCCCGCCCTCGAGGAGGACGGTCACGGCCGCGCCCCGCTCGCGGGCGCGGATGAGGTCGGCTGCCATCGCAGGATCGGTGAACTCGTAGACGTTTGCGAGGACCTCGCGCTCTGCAGACGCGACGGCCGCCGAGAAGGCGTCATACGCGCAGTCCGGGGCGGCGAACGCGGTCACCGCGACGCCGTCGAAGGTCGCGGGGGAGAAGCGGGACTGGCCGATGAAGAACGGGCGCGGGTCCCAGACGCCCTCCTCGAGGTAATGGACCTGCCCTTCCCGGGGCCGGACGTCGGCGGGCCAGGCGACCTGCTGGACGAGGGTCGCCCCCCGGTAGAGGTAGAGCGCGTCGGCCTGGTTCGCCATCAGGAGGTTCCCGCTCGAGACGACGTCCGGCACGGCCGGCGTCCGCCCCTCGATCTCGAAGTCGGGCAGGTAGCCGTGCGTCTCTTCAAACGCAGGGCCGTTCCTCGCGACAACCAGCCGTCCGTCGATCCGCGTCCCCGGCGGGAACCGGAAACCGCCTTTGCCGTCCGAGAGGACGAACCTGTCGAGCATCCCCTCCCCTTCGAGCACCAGGTACTCATCGGGGTCGCCGGGCCGGTAGGGGTCCGGGCAGAACTCGACGATCAGGATACCGCCGGTTGTGCCGGCAAGGAGGCAGAGGAGCAGGACGACCAGAGCGATCCGGCGCATACGCAGGGTTATGTAGTCTCCGGATAAAGAACAAACGATATGACAACGCCCGCGCCCCCGCTCGTCGTCAAGGTGGGCGGCAGCCTCTTTGACCGGGTTATCCCGCTGCTCGGCATACTCCGGGAGGTCGGCCGCCCGGTGCTGATCGTCCCCGGCGGCGGGAAGTTCGCCGACCTCGTCAGGCGCCTCGCCGTCTCCGATACCGCCGCCCACTGGATGGCGATCGCCGGCATGGAGCAGTTCGGGTGGTACATCGCCTCGCATGGCGTCCCGGCGGTCACCAAACCCGTCCTCCCGGCGGAGGTGACGGTCCTCCTCCCCTACTGCGCCCTGCGCAAGATCGACCCCCTTCCCCACTCCTGGAACGTCACCTCCGACACCATCGCCGCCTGGGTCGCAAGCGAACTCTCGACCGACCTCCTCCTCCTCAAATCCGTCGACGGCATCCACCACCGCCGGCGTCTCCTCTCCCGGGTCGAGGATCCCTCTCTCACCGCCGATGAGGTCGACCCGGCGTTCATCCGGTTCGTCTTTGAGCACGATCTCGTGGCCCGGGTGGTCAACGGCCGGCACGACGACCGGGTCCGCGGAGCTCTCCGGGACGAGGCCGTCACCGGGACTCTCATCGACCCGAGATTTTAATTGTCGCGGGGGCGATATGATAAGCTAACTTTTGAGGAAACTGCAATGATAGCGAGAGATCGATGTACCTCCTGCAACGCCACGCTGGCCGAGGAAGGTTCCACAGGGTTCCCATGCCCGGTATGTGGGCACGGGATCAACAGGTGCTACCGGTGCAGGGAGCAGAGCATAGCCTATACATGCCAAAAATGCGGATTCCGGGGGCCATAACCGATGGGAAACGTCGCCATCATCCTGAAGATAATGCCCGAGTCCCCCGACGTCGACCGTGAAGCGCTCAAGTCCGCGGTCAAGGCGGCCGTTCCGGTCAACGATATCCGGGAAGAGCCGATCGGTTTCGGCCTCGTGGCGCTGAAAGTCGCCGTCGTCGTCCCCGATAAAGCCGGGGCTCCCGATGAGGTCGAGACAGCGCTCCAGAACCTTGACGGTGTCGGCAGCGCCGAGATTGTCGAATCAACACTTGTATAAGTGGATCTCCATACCCACTTTTCCGCCCTAGCGGGCTTCTTCCAGCCGTTCCATCACGTCGGCGGTGATCTTCCGGATCTTCTTGACCGACTCCTCAAACCCGGCGACCTCGTTCTCCTCGAGCCTGATGGGCACCGGGAAGACGCCGTTTCGGTTGAGGCGGGCGGGCACGCCGATGCAGACGTCGCCGATCCCGTGGATCTCGCTCGTGATGTAACTTGAGACGGTGAGGATCCGGTTCTCGTCCCCGAGGATCGTCCGGACAAGGGTTGCGATGGCCTCCCCGGGTCCGTAGATGGTGGAGCCCTTCTCCCGGATGATCGTCTCGCCGCTCGTCCTGACCGTACCGATCATCTCCTGCGCGGGCAGCCCCGAGAAGGTGGGCAGGTTGCTGATCCGGATGCCGCCGATCGTCGTCGCCGACCAGAGCGGGACCATGCTCTCCCCGTGCTCGCCGATGATGCGGGTATGCACCTCGCTGACGTGGACACGGAAGTAGCGGGCGATCAGGGATTTCAAGCGCATCGAGTCGAGGTGCGTCCCGAGGCCGAAGACCTGCCGCGGCTGGAGCCCCGAATACTTCAGGGCGACGGCGGTCATGACGTCGACGGGGTTCGTGACCATGAAGAGAATAGCGTCCGGCGAAGACCGGCCGATGGTCTCGGCGGTTTCGGCAACAACTTTCGCGTTCTCGAAGGCGAGGTCGTTCCTGTCCTGGCCGGGCCGGCGGGGCACGCCTGCTGTACAGATGACGATGTCTGAGCCTTCCGCATCGGCAAGGCGGGTGCTGTACGAGAGCCTGACGTGGGTGCCTCGCGCAGCAAACGAATCGGAGAGGTCGCGGCAGCAGCCTGCAAGGAAATCTTCACGTCCGGGCCTCCCGACGAGCAGCATATCGCTGATGTGCGGGATCTCGGATATGGTGTGGGCCGCAAACATGCCGACGTTCCCGGTAGCCCCAAGAATTGTTACTTTTGCCATGGAGATCGCCGTTGGGGACGTGTCCTCGGTCGACCGTGCGCACAGGCATTCACCGCTGCATCCCTCCTCCACCCCGCAACCCCATGGGCGCCGAACGTCCACGGTAAGTCTGCTCCCTTCCGGGCCTGAACCGGTACCCGCGGCAAGAGGTCGCCGCCCCCTCCGGGGCTTTGATACCTCTCCGCCGACCTCATGGGACGAGGCTTCTCCGTCGGGACATAGAGGATCCTGCAGGCCGCTGCGGCCTTCCTCAGACTTCGCCCCCCGCATGACGACGGTTTCGGGTGACAGGTGACGCCGAGCCACCCGGGCTAGTCCCCGTATATACTGTGATCTACGGGATAAAAATAGCTCCGCCCACCCGGGTCCGCCATGCCCGGGTGATCCGGTCGACCTTCTCGGCATCCGCTTTCTCGAAGAGGTCAAGAGCGGCAAGGTCGACTCCGGCCGGGAGGACGGCCGGGAGCAGGCGGAGGTCGCCCTGGTAGACCTCGACCTCCTGCGCGCCGGCGGCGGTGGCGACCCTGATCGGTTCCCGCGCGACCTCCCGGCGCCGGAGGTCGTCGTAGGACTGGTGCATCGTCACCCTCTCGATGCCGAGGAACTCCCGGTTCACCTGGAGGTTGCGGGCGGTCCAGTAGGCGGCCGCATACCAGGCGTCGTTTGCTATCACGCGAGGGACACCCGCCCGGGCGGCGGCAAGGCCGAGGGTGCCGGCGCCGGAGCAGGCGTCGACGAAGGTCCGGGGGCGGTGCCGCCCGATCTCCCGCTCGAGGGAGAGGATCTTTGGATCGTGGGCCCGGGGGAACTCGACGTGCAGGGCCGACTGCTGTTTGTAGACGACGACGGGTCCCGCCCGGGTGGGGAAGACGTCCGCCCGGACGTCGCACCCGGCAAGCAGGGTATGAGTCTCTGGTTCGGCGTCGGTATCCCTGATCCCCGGCGTCCCGGTCCCCGCCCGGATGACTCCCCGGACCTCCGGGACGGTGGCGACCAGGCGGGCTGCCGCCCGCGCCCCGACCGACCGGGAGAGGAGGACGAGCGACCGGGGCGGGAGGTAGGGGGGCCTGTGCATCGCAAACCCGGGGTGGACGAGCGGCGTTCCGGCGGCGGCAAGGGGTTCGGTCCCCAGAAGATCGCCCTCAGCGGCCATCACCCGGTAGACATCGGCAAAGACCTCGTCGATGAACCGTTTCCCGCAGGAGGGACAGGGCTCCGCGGCATCGATATCGGGCGGCGGGTTCTGTTTGTCGTAGACGAGCCCGGTGCAGTCGGGGCAGGGGGCGAATCGTTCGGGGAGGGCAAGAAGAAGTTCACGGGCGTCCGTGACGCAGTCGTGCCCGCAGACCGGACAGTGCATACCGGATGGGTTGGGGGCCGGGGTATATAGGCGTTTCATGCCGACCCGTCGGCCGGTTCCATCAGCGCCGCGAGCCAGCGGGTCTCGTCGACCGAGGCGAGCGCCGCCTTTGCGAGGAGCGTCAGCGGCACGGCGAGGAAGAGCCCCGGGACGCCGAGCACCAGGGGCCAGAAGAAGACCGAGAGGATGATGACGACCGGGGAGAGGTCGAGTTCCCTTCTCGCAGGGTGCGGGGTGAGCAGGGTCCGGGAGAGGAAGTCGATGACCGCGATCCCGGCGGCGACGGCCACGGCGCCGGCAAGCCCGTAACGGAGCCAGGCAAGGCCGATGGGCGGGACGGACGCGATAGGGAGGCCGAGGTAAGGTATGTAGCTGAAGAGAACGAGCAGGATCGCCCAGAGCACCGGCGCGTCGATACCCATGAGCCAGAGGAGAAGTGCGACCAGAACCCCGGTGACGAGGCTTCCCCGTGTCCGGATGCCGGCGTACCTGTTCAGGCTCCGGCAGAACAGAGCACCCTGCTCTTCAAGACCGGTGCCGCCGACCCCCGGCACGGTACGGAGCTTCTGCCGGAGCCCGGCGATCTCCAGCAGCATAAAGACCGTGACGGTGATGGTCACCAGGAAGTCGACCGTCAGTTCAACGGTCCCCGCGACGATGGTCCCGATGGAGGGGAGGAGTGACGGGTTGCCGGGCGACCCCGGGAGCTGCCCGGCGAGGTCCTGTCCTGTGCCGCCGAGGATCGCCAGTTGCCCCGCCAGGAGGTCCTGGTAGGCGGGGAGCGCCCTGTCGATCTGGAGGAGCGAGACGCCCAGGACGGCGATCAGGAGCAGGCTTACCCCGGCGGCGATCCCGACGACGGCGAGCACCGCCATCCATTGGCGGAGGCCCTGCCGCTCCAGCCGGTGGACGGCCGGAGCGGCGATGACGGATATGACAATGGCTACGAGGACCGGGTTGACCAGTCGGGCGGCAAGGTGCATCCCGGTGACCAGGATGGCGCCGATGACAAGGACACGGGCGAGCGAGGCGAGCATAGGGGGATGGGCGGGGGGTTCACCCTCCCTAATCGTGCGCCATCTGGTCGATTGCCGCCGTGATCGCGAGGATCAGCGCGTCGTCCTGTCCCGGGGCGATCTCCACGCCGTAGGTATCCCTGACCCGGAACCATTTCTTCGAGACTTCGGCGACCCGTTCCCGCCCGGCGCTGATCCGGTACTCGTGGTCCAGGATGTTCCCCTGGACGTCCATCTCCGGGCCGTCGGCCACCCTGACCGTCCACCGGTCGCGGAGAGGAGTGATCAGGGCTTTACTGATCGTTGCCGCCACGCCGCCGTCCGCCCGCTCGATCTCCATTGTATCCCTGATGCGGAGCATCCTCTCCTGGATCCGGTAGAGGTCCTGCCCCTCCTTGTTCTGGAGGACCAGGGTGCTCCGGAGGCGCAGCGCCTTACCGTCCACCTTGAAGACCCGTTCTCCGGCGTAGTCCTCGATCCAGTAGTCGTCTCCGATGGAGACGAGCCTTTCCCGCATCCTGTAGCGGTGCGCACCCTCCTCGCGGCCTCCCGGGCCGCCCGCCGCCCTTCTTCGCATCATGGTTCATCACCTGTGGACTCGCTCCGGCCGGCCTCCCTGCACGGTGTCCCGGCCGGGTTGCCGTGGCAGGAGTCCCGTTGCCGGTGCTGTGGTCATCTCCCGGCGGGAGGGCAGGAAGTCCCGACCGGATAGAGTCGTCTGTCTAACTCCGCGAGGGGTTAAAAACCAGCTGGTCGCCGGCGCGGCGCCCTCTCCGGCCTCGGCAGGAGGATCCGGGCCTGCGGAAAGCCTGCCCAGGTCCTATTGCGCGGCCAGGAGGACCTGGACCGACCCCTCCCGGAGCCAGCCCCAGGCGTCACGGAGGCGGCTTTCCGGGAAGTAGCGGACGTCTATGCCGTTAAACCCGACAAAGAGCCCCGGCATGCGGTTCATCCACTCCCGCCACCGTTCGCCGCCGACGACGGCGATCCGGTCGACCCTCTCTATCCCGGGCCACTGCCTGAACGCGTCCCAGGGCTCTCCCGGCCTCCAGCTCCGGAACCCCTCGATCTTTAAGAGGATCCGGACCTTCTGGTGGTCTTTCATCGCTCGCTCGAGCTCCGGGATCAGGACGGTGGCGTAATCGCTCTCGCTCAGTTTCCCATCGAACCGGAACCCGACCACGGGTCCCGAACTCTCCTTCATCCGGTCAAGCATGGGTGCCCTTTCGCACCCGAGGGAGAAAAAGGCTGCGGCCATCCAGCCGGGTGCCTCTTTCGGGGGTTCCCGGCACCAGTTTTCCGTATTTCAGCCCGCGTTCGGGTGGCGGGGGCCGCTTTGCCTCATCCCGCCAACTCGCCGCAGCCCCTCTCCCCCGCGGTCTCGCCTCCGGGCCGGCCGGGCCCCCGGCAGTCATGGTGCCGGGTGCGGGGTGGTCTCCCCCCGCCTGCCGTTCATCCCGGCATCCGGATCGCAAAGATGATCGCGAGGATCCCCCCGACGATGGCGAGGATCGCAAAGACCACGACCAGGCCGATAGCGGCGACGAACGGGTTTGCGATCAGGATGATCCCGAAGATGATGCTCACGATCCCGAGGATCCCGGCTCCCCATCCTGCGCCCCCGAATCCCCGCGCCAGCTGGACGACCCCGATGAGCAGCCCCTCCACGCCGATGAGGATGGCAAGGATGGTCGGGATGAGGATGGTGCTGTAGAGCGGGTAGACCAGGAGCAGGATACCGCCGAGGATGCCGAGAATACCGACAAGCAACTTCCACCCCAGGTCCGATCTGTCCGAAAAGAGGCTCGCGAGAACGAAGATCCCGTTGACGAGCCAGTATGCGCCGAGGAATATGATAAGAACGACGAGCGTCCCGACGGGGTATGCGAGGAGCAGGATACCGAGGGCAAGGGCGATGATGCCCTGGAGCAGAACGAGCCACCGGGGCAGGGGAGCCAGCCGGGCGAGCCCGGGCGTGCCGATGCCGGATGTTGCGTCTACCATAACGCCACCGGGGGAAGGGGTCCGGTCCTTGTATATAAACGTATGCCATCCTGGCGGTTCGAGCCCGGATGGCGGCAGCCGGGAAGGCTGGTGCGTAACCCGGACCCACAGCCCGGATTCGTATCCCGGACGGCCGCCGTCCTCCAGGCAGACACCGCCCCTGCCGGTGCGGGAGTGCAGCCCGCGGTCATGGCGCCGGTTGGGATCGGCGTCTCCGCTCACCTGAAAGGCAAACTGATATACCCCCGCGGAGAGATAGGATGCCTATGCCCGGTCCCGGCAGGGAGGCAACGGAGTGAACCTGGAGTTTCTGCCCGCCATCATCCTTATCCTCAACAGCATATTCGCCGTCACCATCGTCTTCTTTGAGCGGAGAAACCCGACGGCGGCGCTGGCCTGGCTGGTGGTCCTCTTCTCCCTGCCCTCGATCGGCTTTGTGCTCTACCTGATCTTCGGGCAGAACTACACCCGGCAGAGGATGTTCGTCATCAAGGAGCAGGAAGACCGCCGCTTCCTCCGGGAGACGTTTGAGGAGCAGTACCGTGAGTTCACCGACCGCCGCTACCGGTTCGCCACGCCGGAGGCGGAAGAGTTCCGCGAGACGATCGTTCTCCTCCTCCGGAACAACCGGGCGTTCCTGACGGAGGAGAACCGGATCGATCTCTATACCCGGGGGGAGGACAAGTTCGATGCGCTCTTTGCCGCGATCCGGGGGGCACGCGACCACATCCACCTCGAGTACTTCATCCTCAACAACGACGACCTCGGGCGGGCGGTCATCCACGCCCTCGCCGAGAAGGCACGTGAAGGCGTCGAGGTCCGCCTCCTCTTCGACGCGATGGGGACAAGGGCCGGGGGCGGGTCGCGGAAGGCCTTCTCTGAACTGACCGACGCCGGCGGGAAGATCGGGGTCTTCTTCCCCTCGGTCTACCGGGTCAACTACCGCAACCACAGAAAGATCGCGGTCATCGACGGGGTGACCGGGTTCATCGGCGGGTTCAACATCGGGGACGACTACCTGGGGAAAGGGCCGCTCGGTCCATGGCGCGACACAGCCTTCCGGGTCACCGGGAAGGCCGTCCAGCTCCTCCAGCTCCGGTTCTTCCTCGACTGGCACTATGTGACCGACGAGTACCCGGGGCTTCTCCCCCGCTACTTCCCCGACCCGGGGTCCTCCGGCACGACCCCGGTCCAGATCGTCTCCGGCGGCCCGGATACCCGGTGGAACGCCATCAAGGAGGGTTACATCAAACTGATCAACTCGGCCCGGGAATCGGTCTACATCCAGACGCCCTACTTCATACCGGACGAGAGCGTCACCGACGCCCTGCGGCTCGCGGCGCTCTCCGGCGTCGACGTCCGGATCATGATCCCCTGCAAGCCCGACCACCCGTTCGTCTACTGGGCGACGCTCTCGTTCGTCGGCGACCTCCTCGACGCCGGGGTGCGGGCCTACACCTACGATGCCGGGTTTCTCCACGCGAAGACGATCGTCGTCGACGGGAAGGCGGGTTCGGTCGGGAGCGCAAACTGGGACGTCCGGAGTTTCCGGCTGAACTTCGAGGCGAACGCCTTCTTCTACGACGCGGCGGTCGGGGCCGGTCTCGCGCGGGCGTTCGAGGAGGATCTCGCCGTCTCGACCGAGATCACGCCGGAACGCTACCGCGCGCGGTCCCGCCGGGTCCGGTTCAAGGAGTCGGTCTCCCGGCTCTTCTCGCCCCTTGGGTGAGCCGGCTCACCCGTTGAGGTGGGCCTGGACGAACCTCTTGATCCGGGGGAGGTTCTGCTCCCAGCGCGCCTGGAGGATGGGGACGGCGTAGGGGAGGTGGTGCGGGAGGACCGCGGTCCCCATCACGGCCTTCTCGACGAGCGGCCGCTCGCGGCCGATGACGACGGTTGTTCTCGCCCGGACGGCGTCGAGGAACTCTTCAACGGTGTCGGCCCCGGCGCAGGTGACGACTCCGCCGAGTTCATGGAGGAGGTGGCCGTCGGTCCCGCCGGTCCGGCCGAGGCCGTGGGCGGCGGCGAGCCCGGCGGCCTTCTGGTTGTGGGACCGGGCCATCCCGCCGCAGATCACCTCGAGGGCGTCGAGGCGGGAGAAGACCTCTTCGCCGATGCACCGGCCGGCGACGCACCGCTGGACCCCCCGGTTCAGGAAGGCGTAGCCGCAGGGGTGCGCCTCGGCGGCGATGCAGGCGTAATCTTCCCGGCGGTCGAGGATATCGGGGGTGTCGAGGCGTATCGCGGTGAACGGGCCGTTCCGCCGGTTCTTCTCGATGTGGTGCCGGTAGAAGTCCAGGAGGTCGGCGGTCGAGTAGAAGTAGAGGAGGATGTGCGGGCCGTCGTTGGCGCTGACCTCGATCCCGGGGATGAGGGGGACGCGGATCTTCTGCCGCCCGGCATCGACGACGCCGCCGACCTGGTTGTGGTCGGTGATCGCAAGCCCGATCCCCCGCCGGGCGGCGAGTTTGAGCGCGTCCCGCACGCGGGTGGCGGAGTCGGAGTAGCGGGTATGGAAGTGCAGGTCTGCCGGGAGGAGCCCGAGCCGCCGGATCGTCTCCGGCAGGGGTTTTTCGAATATAATGTCCTTATAATAGCGCATGGGATCGCTGGCCGTCTGATCAACGGTGGGTCGTCGGGGTAAAAAAGGGTTCCTTGTCACCCCGTGCCCCCCCCGACCTTGCTCCCGCAGTCGGTCAAGGGCTGCCGCCGGGTGGTTGCTCTCGCGGTCATTCTCCCCGGGGTTCTTCATGGACCATCTTTCTCGTGAGTTCCTCCTTTGAGAACTCCGAGAGGTAACGGTTCCCGGCGAGTGCCACGGCGACTGCCCCGACGAGGACGAAGATCATATCGAGCATGGTGTCGTCGAGGCCGTGCTGGAGGGTTGTCCCGAGGAAGGTGTCGAAGGTCCACTCGTAGATCTCCCAGAACCCCTCCATCGCCATCGCGAAGATGATGACGAACCCGACGATCATCCGCCGGGAGAGGTTGAGCCGGCTGAACCGGTCGAGGAGCAGGACGGCGACGAAGGCGAGCACCGAGACGGTTATTCCGGAGATGAGGTGGGCGACCTTGTCGTAGTAAGGGTAGTAGATCTCGTAGAACCCCCGGACTCCGCCGGCGATATGGAGGTAGAGGGAGAGGGCGACGAGGAGGTTGATCTCCCAGGGGAGCGTGATGTATCCTCTGCGGGTGACGGCGGCGGGGACCATCGTTAAGCCGAGCGCGATGATGCCGCCGAAGACCTGCGAGTATTCTCCAAGCGAGAATGCGATGAGGATGTTCCCTGCGATGAGGAACTGGAAGAGGTAGGCAAGGTAGAGCCCGGCGGGTCTCTTCATAGGGTTGTATTGGACGGCCGCCTGTAAACATTCTTTGCCGCCGGGGCCTGCTCTGCTGCATCACCGCCCCTCGACCCGGGTACCCATGCCCGCGAGTCCCGCCCCGCCCTGCGCGGGTGACTCTGACCTCCCCCTGCCTTCCCGCGTGGGCTCTCCGCCGTGCCGGGGCGGGCTCCTGTCCCTGAGCCTCCGCCTACGCGGAGGGCGGCGGCACTTCTGCTTTTGCTGCCCTCCCGGCCCCGAACGCGTCGCGGAGGTTCGCCTCCTCTGTCTCCGAGAGCGACGTCCTGATGACGTGGCCCCCATACTCCCTGATGGCGTCGACGACCTTGTCCGGCGTCATCTTCTTGATGAGCAGGAAGACCGCGGAGTTGCCCGGGCCGACGCTCTCCGCAACCTCTTTGATGAATTTGTCGTCGATGCCGTAGTCGGAGAAGCGCCCGGCGAGTGCGCCGGCGATCGCGCCGATGGCAAGCCCGAAGATCGGCGCAAAGAAGATCAGGCCGATCAGGAGCCCCCAGAAGGCGCCGGAGAGCGCCCCCAGACTGGTCAGGTCGGTGGACTGCTTGATCTCGGTCTTCCCGTCCCGGTGGTGGACGACGACCACCAGGTCCTCCAGTTCGATGACGTGCTCCTTTGTCAGGCTGACCAGCCGGTCCCTGACCCGGAACGCGGTATCCTCACCATCGTAGGCGATGGCAACCAGATCGCTCATACATACCCTCCTGAATAATATTCGGCACAAGATATATCGCGAGGTATATAACGCCTGTGGTCGGTCCGGGAGCTATCCCGGCCTACTCCCGCCGGTCCCCTGCGTCCATCAGTTCCCCGATCCATCGGGTCTCCTCCCAGCTCTCGAGGAAGAGTTTCACGGCGATCGTCAGGGGTATGGCGAGGAAGACCCCGACCGCCCCGAGGATGAGGCCCCAGAAGACGACCGAGAAGAGGACGACGAACGGCGAGAGGTTGAGCCCTCTGCTCGCGATCTGGGGGAGGATCAGGTTCTCCGCGGCGGCGTCGATGAGGGTGATGGCGGCGATGACGGCCAGGGCCCCCGCCGGCCCGATCCCGACCAGGGCGAGGAGCGTCGGCGGGATTGCGGCCACGACGAGGCCGATGTAGGGGACGTAACTCAGGACGAAGGCGATGAACCCCCAGAGCACCGCGAACTCGACCCCGAGGAGGGCGAGGAAGAGCCCGGTCCCGACCCCGGTGATCAGGTTCACCTCGGTCCTGATCACGACGTACTCGATGAGGAGCCGGCCCGACTGTGTGAGGTGCCGGTAGGGCGGGCTCTCCGGCCCCAGGCGCCGCGCAAGCCCGGCCTTGAGCCGGGGCGCCTCGAGGAGGAGGAACCCGATCGCTATCGCGATGATGAAGGCGTTGAAGGTTATGCTCCCGACCTGCCGGGCGAGCTCCGCCGCCTGCTGGATCACGAACCCCTGGTCGACGTAGTCCCAGACCTGGATGCTGGCAGGATCGATGCCGTAGTTGGCGAGGATGGTCGCCTGCGCTTCGAGCGCCTTCTCGTAGCGCGGGAGGGAGAGGAGGAACCCGGTGAGGGCCGCACCGAGGAAGGCGATCGTCCCGGCGAGGACCGCGGCGAGCCCTGCGACCACCGTCCCGGCGGCGAGGACCCGCGGCACTCCCCGGCGGGTCAGCCACGCCATGACGGGCGCGGTGATCATGGCGAAGAAGACGGCGACGAGGAACGGGCCGAGGATCGGGGTGGCCGCCCGGATCCCCGCGAGAACGATGACGATCGCCGCCCCGACGATCGCGATACGGGCAGGGGGGGAGAGGCTCTCGGGGATCATATCCAATGGGAGGGTATGGGTGTTGGGGAAAGAAAGAGTTTTCCGGGCGGGGTCTCACGCTCCGGCCTCCCCCGTCCGGATCGCCTCCATGAGCGACTCCCCGATGACCGGGGTCGCGACGAATATGTTCCCGGGGCCGACGGCCGCCGTCGCCCCGGTCTCGCCGAGGCCCGGATGAGCCCGAACCCGGGCTGGAAGTGCCCGACAAGGAACGTCAGGACAAAGGGGGTGGCCGGGACGTCGGCCTCCGGGACCGGGGCGAGGACCGAAGTCGAGGGAGACCACGAGGACGTTTGAGAGCATCATCTTGAGGAAAGAGGAGCCGGTGAGGAGTGCCCCGATCGCCGTCGCGAACGCGGCGGTGTAGAGGCCGTAGATCGGGTTGATCCCGGCGGGGAGGCTCTTCCTCCAGCGCGGTTCACCGGCGGGCATGCTCCGGGAGAGTGCGGGGCGCGGGATATAGGTTGCCCCCTGCCCGGGCGCTCCTTCGATGCGGTGCCGGGCAACTATCCGGGATCTCCGGATAGTTGATGGAGGGGCGGTTGAGCATCCCCGGGCGCTGTGGTCCGGCTCGTGGTCTAGCTGGTTGTGACGCCGCCTTGTTAGGGCGACGTTGTGCGAGCCGGACTGCTGGACCAGGAGCCCGGCCAGATAGGCCTGGAACGGGCATCGGGCCTTGTATGAACTGTTTTGGCGCGCGAGCGTAATGGCCTAGCTGGTTATAGCGTCGCCGTGGTATGGCGGAGTCATACCACTAGACCATTGGGACAGGTGCCCTACTACGGAAAGTCGGCTAAATCGTGCAGTTCTGCAAAAAATTGTCAATTTGTGGTCTCTACACTCAGAGGTAAAGTATTACTTATGCTTGATGACCCTTATGCCCATATTTTGGGTGTAAGGATCAAACAAAAAGCATTATATTTCCTCCTGATAACATAGTTCTGCCAGAAAGGAGGAGGATATTCATGCGCACAGAGGCAAAAAATCCCTTATCCAATGAATTTAAAGTGGCAGCAGAGATCTATCACTGTCAGATTAATCATGAGGTGGTGTGGTACGGGAAACTGGTTGAGCGACTGGCAGGGGTGGTGAGTAAAAACACAATATCGAACGCTATTGAAACCCTGTTCGATTGGGGGATCATAAAGGCAGAATTTGGCGAGACAGAGACAGGAAGGGCCGGGCGCCTCCTGATGATAAGCAATGAGGCCAGACCCCTGATCAAGGAACTGTACGAGAAGTACTGGAAACCTGTCGTTTATCAGTAAGAATGCTTACCCAGGCCCAATATCTTCCCATACGATCCAATTTACGTCGGGATCTCGGATATACAATCCGACACGCTAAAGATGGTCGGGATATACGCGGAACAATTTTTGAGGTTTATACCGCGGAACATCAAGAACTTCCCATCCCACGGAATGGATCACTCGATAAACATCATAAACCTGACAAATGCGTTTGTTGACGGTTGGAGCATCTCATTAAGTGAAGATGAAAGATACCTGCTCTATCTTGCTGCATGGCTCCATGATATCGGGTGCATTTGTGACAGAGAGCATCACAACGAGGTATCCTTCCAGATTTTAGCCCGAAATGAGAGCATCTGCAATTCGATAAATGCAGTCAACGGTAACGTCCTCCACGATCTGAAGTATGTCATCAACTCGCACTCATCCATATACCCTATCGATACGGTTCCAAAGATGAGAAGCAGGGTCCGCCTGAGGTTGATCTGCTCGATATTCAGGCTACTGGATGCCTGCGAGATAAGTTGTACAAAGTGCCCAAAAGAGGTATTCTCATTGATCAGGCCCACACTGGATGGAGACCCGATCGCATACTCGTTCTGGGACGGCCATATGAGGATCAGATCATTGACCTATAAGAAACCAGATATAGAGGTGTTGGTGGTAGATTCCAATGATAACAGCCAGAAGATTATTGGCAGGCTTAAGGGAGAGATCGAGTCTATAACGGCCATATTTGATGAAAGTGGGATCTGCATTCCTAACGTGAACGTCATTGAGATCGGTTCTGTCGGCGTTCTCTGATATGCCTGAGGCGCCGGGTCGGCCCGGCAGCGCCCGGGGCTCCCTGAAAGGGTGATCAGGGCTCCCTTGGAATGATGTATTACACCAGCCCCTGATTTTACGGCCCGGACAATAACGACACATTTATTCTACCCAGCACGAGACAGAACCTTGCGCACGGAAAAGAGGGCTTTTGCCGGTCCAGCGATTCTCTCTCGCGTTTAACTCCCTGTAACCAGCATCCTGCGAAACCCCAGCCCTTCCGGCAACGCGCTATGGAGATTGTATCATGATTCCCGATCGGGCGAAAGTTTCGGTGGTTATCGTCGTGGCCCTCCTGGCTGCGCTGATTGTTGCGCCGGTTGCGGCAGAAGAGATCATAGTGAATGATGTCGGCACTTATGTTGGCGAACAGATTTGAGGGGTTGGAATTCATGAAGAGATTGGGTGGAATTCTGTTCCTGCTTGTGTTACTGATCCCGACCGCGATGGCGGCCACGATCGGCATCAGCCCTGGTGCAATAGAGCCTGGAGATACAGTTACCGTGAGCGTAAACGACCTTCCTGACAACACTCCGTTCTCGCTTGGTATCCGCGGCGAGTTCGCCACGGTTCCAGGTGACACTTTTACCTTCGCTATCCGGGACCTTTCCTTTCCCTTCTCCCTCAACCAGGGTGAGATGAACGCCTACACGCAGGGCACGACCTGGACCAAGCTCTCGGCGGAACTACCGGACGGGGGTTCCTTCAGCATGAATCACACCGCTAAGAACGGCGAGGTGCGGAGCACTCAACCCAGGAACATCGGAAACGGAACCCTCAGCCTTATCGCCCTCGACGGGAAGGTTGCGGCGGGGAGCATTATCACTGATCTGACGCTGATGGGTATGAAGCAGGGGCCTGATGATGGCGCGATCTCGTTTGCGATCGAAGGGTTCGAGCAGGGCACCGTGACGGTGACAGTCTACATAGACGGGGTGGAGGCTCTCTCCCGGGTGATTCTGGTCGGAGAGGCCCCGATCCCGACCCCTGCCCCGACCCCGATACGAACTCCAACTCCAACCTCGACCCCGATAATCCCGGGGACACTTGAGATCGTGTCAAACAAGAATACAGTTGTTCGCGGAAACAGTTTCGTTGTGACCATCACCGGCGAATCGAGCAAGGAGTACCACCTCTTCATCGATGAGGTCGAAGGCCCCGGCCCCGGAGGGCATCCGGTGGTTGCACCCGGTCAGGTCGGGGTTGTAAGCCCTTATAATCCCACCAATGTAACCATTCGGACCAACGCCGGCGGCACCCGGTCTATCCAGTTCAACACCAACCAGAGCACCGATACCCGGACTTTCACAGTTGGCGTCGCGGATCCGGCAGATCCAGAGATCTACGATGAGGTCAAGGTGCGGGTCGAGGAGGGTGCCGTCACCATCACTGCCTCCGGCACCGGCGTCTACTATCTCGGCGAGGAGATCACCCTCTCCGGGACGAACACCGCAAGCGCCACCACCTACCTCTTCCTGACCGGCCCGAACCTTGCGCCCAGCGGCGTCAGTCTCTCGAATGTCGTGGTCAGGGTGGTGAATGGTACTCCGACGACATTCACCTGCGCGGCTGTCGAGGCTGACGATACCTGGTCCTACAAATGGAGCACCGCCGATCTCGCCAGGGCTCTCGATGCCGGCACCTACACGATCTACGCGGTCTCACAGCCCAGGAGCAAGGATTCTCTCACCCGCGTCCGGTTCGCCACGACATCGATCGGGCTGAGGGCCCCCACCCTCAGTGCACGGACTTCCGGTGCCACCCTTACCCCGGGCGATGACTACCGGATCGGCGGGATCGCAACGGGGGCGCCGGAGGCCGTCCAGATCTGGATCTTTGGTAAGAACTATTACAAGCTCGGAATGCCGGTGGCGGTGGAGAGCGATGGATCCTTCGAGTACGTCCTTACGGGCGCCGAGACCGCTGATCTTGCAAAGGGCCAGTACTACGTGGTTGTCCAGCACCCAGCGGGTAATGAATTCGGAGTCAAAGCTGACCCTGCCACTGGAACGATTTATGGATATGGCATCAACAACGTGACACTCACCAGCCTGCAGGCCCCCGCCGCCGCATCCGCGCTGATCAACGCCCTTAACTCTCCGAATATCGACGACATCTACATCAAGCTCTCCTTTACGGTAGACGGATCCTGGATCCGGATCGACGGGCTCAGTGACCAGACCTACGGGGAAACCTTCAGGATCACCGGCACGACCGACTCCTCACCGGGCACGGTGCTGGGATACTGGATAGCCGCACAGGATAGTGGGGCGGTTTCTCTCTCCGGTGAGACGGTTATATCCGATAATGGAGAATGGAGTATCGATCTGGACACAACCGCGATCGGACCCGGCGCATACGCCTTCCATATCTCGGCCCCTGATGGACAGGCATCGGCAACTGTGCTCTTTGATATCTACGACGATATCACCCACCCCATCCCGCCGGGAGGCGGTTCCTACCGGGTCGAGAGGGTTGGCGTAACCCCGTCCCTTGATAGCCTCTCCCCTGGTGAAGAGGTTGCACTTAACGGGATCATCAGGCTTGACGGTGCCATTGGTCATCCTGACTCTCCATCCGGTCCTCCAGAGCGCCTTGAGTTTATCACTGACATCAAGGCTCCTCGATGGTCCTACAATCTCAAGGTGGACGGGCATCTGATCTACACCGAACCGGTGGCCATCACCTCCCGATCGTTTGCGCTATCGAGCTGGGAGCTTGGCTACCGGGGGGATGTTCGCATCATTCTCCATCTCTCCGGCACGGTGCCGGAAACTGCGGGAACCCAGGATCCGGTCCTCCTCCGGATTCTCCAGCGCGGCGCTGATGGCAGGATCATTCCGGGCAGCGAGCACCGTCTCGCGTTCACCCCGACCGGGAATAACCCGACCCCGCCCTCCTCCCCGACAACCTCACCCTCGCCCCGGCTGGAACTTCATCTCGATCCCCCGGCCGCTTGCCGCCGGGAACGACACCGCGATGATCTTTGCCGGCGTCAATACCACCGGCCGCTCGGTCCTCCGGTACAACACCACCATAAGGGATTGGACGCAGCTCGACAAAGAGGACCGAATCGTCCCCCTCGAAGGGTTCTGGATCTACTCGGCCAATCCAACAACGGTCCCGCTCAACTTCTCGACCGATCCCCTCCTCCCGCCTGCTGAACGCATCCTCTCGGCGGGCTGGAATGCCGTCGGGACCACCGGCACGGCGCCGGCGACGGCGAGGGACACCCTCTACTCGGTCAACAGAGAGTGGTCGACTCTGATCGGGTTTAATGCCGGATCCCAATCCTTTGAATCGGGGGTCGTCAACGGCGGGAGCGGCGCGAACGCCGACACCAGATCGGTCTACCCCGGCAGGGGCTACTGGCTCCACATGACCGGGCCGGGCACCCTCTGCGCCCTTGGAGTGTGATACCTATGATACGCATCAATATGGCACGCACCACCTGGATCTTCATCCTCATGCTTGCCCTCGCGGGAACAGCAACCGCAATCCCCGTCCTCCCCGCGGAGTTCTCGGGCTCGGTCACGATCGACGGGAGCCCGGCGCCGGCAGGGACCGTCATCACCGCCCGGATCGGCGACCGGGACTGCGGGTCGCTCACGCTCACCACTGCCGGGGCCTTCGGCGGGGACTCCACCTTTGACAAGCGCCTGCTCGTCAGCGGGGAGGACGGCGATGCCGGAAAGTCGATCACCTTCCTCGTCGACGGGATTCCCGCCGGGACTGCGGTCTACACCCCCGGCACCTCGACCTCCCTCGCCTTCGCGGTGACGAAGGGCGGTTCGTCCGGTGGCACCTCTTCCGGATCGTCGGGCGACGGCGCCCCATCCTCCCCCACCACGACCGCAGCGCCGGCAACAGAGTTCACCGGGAGTGGCACCCTCAAGACCGATGCCGGGGGTGCGGTGCAATCCACGACCGTCATCGCCGCCGCGGGAGGGGATGCCAGCCTCTCCATCGGCCGCGGGGTCCGGGCGCTGGATCACTCGGGAAGGCCCCTTGATGCGGTGAACGTCGAGACCGTGCCCCCGGGCGACCTCCCCGCCCCGGGTGAGGGGGAAGCGCCGGCCGTCCGGGCGGTCCGGTGCGGTCCTGCCGGGGCGACCTTCGACCCGGCGATCGAGGTCTCGTTCACCCTCACGCCGGAGGAGTGGGGACGGGCCGGGACCGGACAGTTCGTCGTCCGGTGGTACAACAGCGCGACCGGCGCCTGGGAACCCCTTGCGACGACGGTCCGCGCCTCGACCCGCACGATCACCGCAACGGTCCCGCACTTCACCCTGGTTGCGGTCTGTGCCGTGCCGGCGGAGGTGGCCCCGGAGGCCACGGCTGCGGCAGTTCCCGCCGGTGTGGAAACTCCGACGTTCGGGGTCACAGCAGTGGGGGTCGCCGTGAGACAGGCCGGGCTGCCGTTCCCGTGGCTCACCGGGTTTGCGGCCCTGGCCGGGGCAGCCTTCCTCCTCCGGAACCGGGGCTGACCATCTTCTGCATGGGGGCATTTCCCCTCCCTTCTTCCGGCGGGGGCAGCAGTCCCGATCCCGTGGTCACCACCCGGTTGCCGCAAAAGGGTATTTAATATATTTCTCCTCATATGTGTACTAATTGAGGTGATACACCATGCCAGGATTTGACGGAACCGGACCCGCCGGCCGCGGCCCGATGACGGGCGGCCGCCGGGGCCGGTGCGTTCTGCCCCGGACAGAGGCGTCGGAAGGCGAGTCCGCCACCCCGGTCCCCCGCGGCGGTGTCCCGCGGGGATGCGGCCGCGGTTTCTGTGGCGGCCGGGCGCGAGGCCAGTGATGACGACCGGTGCCGGAGCGAAGGCGCTATCTGCACCGGGCGCGGATCTCTTCTTTGGGAGAATGAAAGATGAACGAGAGAGGGCCCGGTGAGGGTCGCGGCCGCCGCGGGCGGGGCCGCCCCCGGGTCCGCCGGATGATCGGTGACCGGGGGGCGTTCCGGTGTTTCGGCCCCCTCTGCGGGCAGCCCGACGAGACCGTCCTCCTCCTCCCCGAGGAGGTCGAGGCCCTGCGGCTCGTTGACCTCCAGGGGCTCGAACAGGAAGAGGCCGCGCTCGCGCTCGGCATCTCCCGAAAGACCCTCTGGCGCGACCTCCACGAGGCGCGGGGGAAGGTCGCCGACGCCCTTGTGCACGGGAAGACGATCCGGATCGCCGGGTGCGGCCGCCGGCGGGAAGAGGGGTGCCCCGGAGACGGGGATACCTAAAACAGCCTGGAATAGCGCGATAAACGGGCCGTATCCCGCTATTGGAATAGCGGGAGTCAGCCCTGTTTTGACTCAAAAATTGTCGGGAGCGGCAGCCCTACAGCTGCACCTGCGAGAGGGCATCGTAGACGATCTTCCGGTAGATCGCCGGCTGCGTCCCGTACTCCTCCTGCGCCTTCCTCGAGTCTTCGGTGGTCCCGAACGCTTCCAGCCGGTCCAGGGTCTCGCGGGCGGTATCCAGCACCCAGAGGTCGCGGGTCTCCCGGTCGACGACCGAGATCGACTCCACACGGACCGAGACCAGACAGGTCCCGTCCGGGGTCGTATAGAGGTTTGGTTTCCCGACGACGGCGACGAAGGCCGGGGCCTCGATCCGGGCGAGCTGCTGCATCGCCTCGGGCTGGTAGGACCCCGCCATGACAAAGAAGGTGCCTGTGGGATCGACCACCCGCCCGCGGTAGAAGATATTCTGGTCGCCCTGCCGCTGCTTCTCCGTGAGGGTCCCGACGATGAAGATGCGGTTGCTCCGGATACCGGTCGGGAGGATGACGTAGGTCGGGCTCTTCTCGTCATCGCCGTCCTTGAACTGGTAGCGGGTCTCCCGGAGCTCGGATGCAAAGACCCTGCGGGCCGGCTCACGCTCAAACGTGGTCTGGGGCGTCATGCCGGCTCACCCCCGGCGCGGTTCAGCAGTGCAGCCAGTTCCTCGGGCTTGAACGCAACGGGTGTGCAGGAGCTGGCGAGCAATCTACCGCCGAACTCGCTCCCGCTGCAGGTGTAGTAACGCCCGAGCACCGCGTTTCGGATGCGGTAGAAGATCTCGTCCATGCCGAGCGGGTTCGACTCCGCGATCGAAACTGCCTCGGTGAGGGTGATGCCGGCGAGTCTCTCGACGAGTTCGCGCTGCATCAGGACGTTCCGGGCACGTATGCCGTCGTCCAGGACCGCCTTCAGGCGGAGATCGTAGCGGAAGTTGGGCTGGATCTCGTGCACCGGGCAGTAGTTCTGCCGGGAGAGGGTCCGGTTGCACCCCTCGACGGGGCAGCGCTTGATCAGGCCCGATCCCGGGGCAATGTGGACGAGAGCGCCCTGGGCATCGGTCTCGCTCCGCCCGACCTCGATATCACCCTCATCCGTGATGTACATCGCGGTGTTCAGGGTGAGGGAGAGCCTGCCGTTGTACTCGTCGACGGTGGCGTAGAAGATATTGTAGACGGCGTCAAGGTCCAGTTTCTCTTTGCCGTCATCGTTCCAGATGACAAACTTGATGGTGCCGGTCTCGTCACCGAGGAGCCCCGTCTGGAGCATCCGCTCGTGGGAGACCTCCCAGTCCTGGACGACCTTGGCCCGCACGCTTCCCACGCCCGGTTTCAGCTCCGCGATCGGCGTGATCGACGGGAGGAGCGGGATATCCTTCTCCATCCGGGATATGGTGGTGCCCGAGTGGATCTTCAGGTTCGGTGCGCCTTTGTACTCGTCGACGACCGCGGACTCGATCCGGTACCAGTGGCCGTACTCCATCGCGGGGGCGTTTGCCCGGGTCCAGGTCACGAAGCGGATGGCGCCGCTCGAGTCGGCAACGATCCCGCTCTGTGCGATCGAGGGGGAGAGCGACGGGGTCAGGGCGATGATCTTTCCCTCGACGGTCACCCATTCGCCGGGAACGATCTCGCTGATCGGGCGGAGTTCCGTGGAGGTGCCCCCGACGCCGGTGACCTTGTACTCGCGGGCGAGATCGCCCGTCACCGTCCGCTCGGCCTCGGCGACGTTGACGCCGAACTCCTCGACGAGGCGGCGGAGGCGTGATTCGATCTTCTGCCGGTCGGGCTGTGCGCCCTTTGCTTCAAGTTTCCGGGAGATTCTTTCTGTTACCTCTGATAGGTTCATACATACATCTCCAGTCTGTACTTCACATCATGAGGGTATTAAGGCTCGGCGTGCGGGGTGAAAGTGAAACCCTGACCACCCATCACGGTCCCCGCTGGCGCGGCCCTCAGGGGAGAAGCGCGGCGGCGACGGGCCGGCCGCGGGTATGCCGCCCCGGAAGGGTCGCTTATGCCGGGCAGAAGCGCCCAGTTGCGCCGATCCGGAGTTTGGGGCCGAATTGAGGGGGATCTGCCCCGATCCTTGAACGTATATATACCGGCAGGGATAACATCAGATGTATGGCATTAACTGCGGACAGTACAATAGCAGACCTCCTTCGGGAGAAGCCCGAATCGGCACAGGTACTCTTCCGGTTCGGCATGGGTTGCCTTGGCTGCGCCATCGCAAATAACGAGACGATCCGGGAAGCCGCCCAGGCCCACGGCGTCCCCCTCGAAGAGATGCTCTCCGCCCTCGGCGTTGCCGAGGCGTGAACCCTCTCACAACCTTTCCCGGAGGCGCTTGAGCTCGGCGAGCGTGGCCTCGGGATTTCTTTTTACGTAATCCGCGATCGCGGGGACGTGCAGGAGCGTACAGCCGGCGCACCCCCAGACCCTGCCGCCGTTTGAGCTCTCGACCCATTCCCCGAGTTCTTCATCGGCGCAGGGGTAGCAGGGACAGTAGCAGTAGTCGCACCGCTGGCCCGGGAAGTGGCAGGGGTAGTAGGGGCACCCCTCCTTCTCCCACTCCACCCAGTGGTCTCCGCCGTACCGGCTGTAGATGAAGAACGACGGCCCGTCCCGCCGGACCTTCCCCTGGTGCCGCGCGAGGGCCTCCGGCACGCCGTAGAGGACGGCCTCGTGGACCCGCCGCCCGGCCTCGGTCAGTGTCCCGGCATAGGTATGCACGCCGGAGGCGTCACGCTCACAGGCGACGGCGACCGCATCCGTGGTGGTGCCGGGAAAATCGTAGCCGAGATCGTGGAGCGCCTGGGCTTTCGCCCCGGTCACGGTGATGATCATCTCAAGGAGCGCGGCATCGCACATCCCCTCACGGCTGTGGACGATGATGTTGATGGTGTGTGGAGCGTCGTCGACGGGAGGCGTCGGGTTCGTCACCCCGGCGGTGATGAAGACCGTGACGAAGTCGTACTGGAGCACGCAGAGGTGGCGCATCTCGACGGCCGTCAGGAGCCCGAAATACTCGCGGGAGAGGCCGTGCCGGGCGGCAAGAAGGTCGAGGTAACGCCGCGGTTCGTCGCAAAAATCGTGGGGCACCGCGTGGTTCAGGATCGTCGTGACGTCGGCGATACCGCCGTTGAGGCCGGTGCTCGCCGCCCGGAAGCGGCCGCGGAGGAAAAGAGTATCGTCCCTGACAAAATGCCTCATACGGCGGAGTAGCGGATCCGGTCCTTCAGTTCCTGCTGTTTGCCTGCGTTCCAGCCTGCAACATCCTGGAGGTATCCGGTGACCCTGCTGATCTGGACGACATCGTGGCTCCCGCACTCCGGGCAGACGGCATGGCCGCAGAGGGGGCAGTATTCAATACTCTCGACGATGGAGTGGTGGCAGTCGCAGTGGTCGAGCGGGCACATGACCTCAAGCGAGGTCTCGCCGCAGTGCGGGCAGGGGGTCTCGTCCACGACGAAGTGGCACGTGTGGCACTTGTACCGCCGCTCATCTGCGGGAATATCGTTGAGACTCCGGTATTTCTCCGCCAGTCTCTGCTGTTCTGGGCTCCAGTTCATAATACCAGTATCTGCAGGAGAATATATTAACCCTACAGATGCGCAATGGCCCGCATCCGCCTCAGACCACTCATAGGGTTCGTCATATCCCCAGGGGATCGGAACGGAGAACTCATCACCGGCGGATGCGGGAGAACCGTTCGGCCTCGGCGCCTGGGTTTTCTGCCTCGTAGATGCTCCTCCCGACGATGACGCCGTCGACCAGCCGGGCCACCGTATCGAGGTCGCCGCCCTGGGCCCCCACGCCCGGGGAGTAGATCGTCTTCTCACCGACGATCTCGCGGAGCCGGCTGATCCGGTCCGGGCGGGTGGCGGGGGCGATGATCCCGTCGGCCCGGCAGGCGACCGCGAGCGCCGCGAGGCGTTCAGCCACCCCGCCGTGGAAGAACTCTGCCGCCCCCGGGTGGCTCATCTCCGCGACGATGTAGGCGGCCCCGTCGTGGTTGTGCGCCACCTCGACGCAGGCCCGCGCCGCATCGGCCCCCACGAACCCGTGGGCGATGACGGCGTCAAACCCGGCCGAGAAGACCGCTTCACAGATGAGGCGGTTGGTGTTCGGTATATCCGCGACCTTGAAGTCGGCGATGAGCGGGAGGCCGAGGGCGGCGAGGTCTTCGACGATCGCGAGGCCGGCCGGGAGGACGAGCGGGTAGCCGACCTTGATCGCGTCGATGAAGGGAGCGCAGGACTCTGCGATCCCCACCGCCCGCTTCCGGTCGGGGACGTCGAGGGAGAGGATGAGTTCGGTCATCCTTCCAGCCTCTCGAGGGTTGCGGCCACAAGGAGCGGCAGGTTGATGGTCGCATCGCCGTAGACCGTCACGGCGGTGGCCTCTCCGGTGAGTTTGCCCCACGACCGCGCTTCGTCGAGCGTCGCGCCCGAGAGGCCGCCGAGGTCGGGCCGGTCGCCGGTGAGCTGCACCGCGTAGTCAAACCCGTTCTCGGTCATCAGTTTGCTCTGGAGGATGTAGTTCTTCGGGACGCCGCCTCCGACGAGGATTGCCCCGGCCCGTTCGGCCTCGAAACACCGGTCGAGGAGGCCGGGCATATCCCCGAACGCGCTGACCGTGACCCGGTGCGTCTGGGAGAAGAGCCAGTACTGCAGCCCGATCATGGAGTCCTGGATCGCCGGGCAGTAGACCGGCACCCCGGCCTTTGCCGCCTCGGCAAGGATCCCGGCATCAAGCCTCTTCCCAATCCGGTTGAGGAGGTCGGAGATCGAGACCGTCGAGCCTTCCGGGAGGGTCGAGTAGACGTCCTGCATGAACTCCTCGAACCTGATGAACGCCTCGTTCGGGAGGAAGATGTCGTAGATCCGGTTGATCCCTTCCTCGCAGAGTTCGGCGTCGGAGACCTCGGCGGTCCCGTGGTAGTGGTGGCAGCCGATCGCCTCGATGGTGTCGTGGGTGAGGTTCGCCCCCGTCGAGACCAGGACGTCGATGTGCCGGCGCCGGATGAGGTCGGCGACGATGCCCCCCATCCCGCCGGGCACCATGGCGCCCGAGAGGCCGAAGAACTTCAGCGCCTTCTCGTCGCGGAGCATCCGCTCGTAGATGTTGACCGCCTGCCACAGGGACCCCCCGTTGTAGGCTCCCGCTTTTCCGAGTTCGTCGACGAGTTCGCCGACCGTCATACCGGGGCGCACCCGCGCCTGTTGTACCGCATCCCCGTACTTGAAGGTCATGATACCGCTACACCAGTTCTTGAGATGGTATTGGCATTCATGCACAATAACACCTTGTCTCTTCCCGCCGGCGGCAAGGCCCGGCGATCAAAAAGGTATTGAGATGTTGCGGGGACCCAGAGACCGGGTCCCCGCTGCCAGACAGGGGATGACTGATTGGCCGACACGGGATGATCCCGCTCGTCCCGCCGTGTCGGGGGTCCGGATGTAAGCCGGATAGTCTCGTTAGAGAGCGGACTTTCGGGCCGGGAAACCGGAGGGTTTCCGGAGGGATGTCTTCATCTCCGCTCCGTGCATACTCGACCGCGGTTCTGTGCAGCCTGCCGCTGAACCCTGTTTGCCGGGGGTCGGCACCGTCGCGGGCAGGAGGGTCAGAGCGCGTGCGCCATCGCCGCTGACAGTCGGCACGGGATCACCACGGTTATGTTAACTCACAAACATTATAAACTTTCTTTTGTAAAGTCCGTTTGATTGACGGGGGGAGGAGGATCCCGCTTATGCCGTCTCTCCCGGTCACGGCCGTTCGTGGAGGTTACGGCCCGGTTTCCTGTCGGATTGCAGGAGAGCCTCCTCCCATCCGGGGACGCCGCGCACCAGCGGCCGGGAGAGGTGCCGGCGGGCGACGGGAGGGACCTCGTACCACCCCGGCCGGATCCGGCGCTCCAGCCTCTCCACCTCCGGTTCGCGGCCGCGGGCGCCGCAGATCCGGCACTTGTAACCCTTCGCGGTCCCGGCGCTCGTCATCCGTTTTGCGCAGGCCGGGCAGACCGGGGGGCGGATGCGGACCGCGGCGGCGAGGCGGGAAACCCCGATCTTCTCGAGGTTGAGGCTCCCCCCCTTGTAGCTCCCGGCCACGGCCACCGTATCCCCGGGTACGAGGGCTCGTACGACGTCGCGGAACCCCTTGGTCGGCTCGTAGGCCATGCAGCGGACCTCAGCGCCGCCGTCCTCGAGGAGGAGCGAGACGTGGCCGCCGGGCCCGGTGACCGGCAATCCGGCGACCGTGCCCCGCACCAGGTAGGACCGCCCCTCCCGGAGTTCTCCGATCGTTCCCGGCAGCAGGTGGGCGTCCGTCCCCTGGTTGGTGGTGTAGACCTGCTCGCAGGCGGGTTCCTCCGAGCGGACACAGGACCGCGCTTCACGGACAGCGATCGGGCTCTCCCCCCGGATGCCGAAGAGGACCGGGTCAGGCGTGTGGGGCACGCAGACCACGACGTCGTTCTTCCGGTCCACCGTGTCCCAGGTACGGGGATAGGTCGCCCTGTCGGCGAGAAAGAGGCTCTCGCGGTCCACCTGCCGGGGAGCGCCCCACATCTCCCGCTTCCGGTAGGCGAGCAGTTCATACGTCCGGTCGGGAAGGTCGCTTGCGACCGCCGCGGCCGCCCCGATAAGGCCGCGCCGGTTCTTGTAGCCCTTATAGCGGGCCCCGACCGATTCGAGCACCCCGACTGCCTCCTCGACGGTGCAGAAGTCCCGGAGCGCCGCGTAGTAAAAGTCCGGCGGCGGCCGGACGGCGGCGACCGCCACGCCGGGGTTCGTCTCCGGGGCACCGAACTCTGCGAGCTCTTCCACGCACGCGCAGGCGAGCGCGAACGCCATCTCAGCATCACCCTCGGCCTCGATACAGACCGCCGCGTTTCCCCGGGTCTTGTGGATGACGTTCGGGTTCAGCCTGACCAGCCGGGCCTCGGCGACACGGATCCCACTCTGCTCCAGCCGCCGCACCAGCACCGCCCCGATATAGGTGGTGCACATCCCGGCAGGGGAATCCGTGTCGTCGATCCCGATCCGCATAACACCATAATTTATATCATTCTCCGGCTATATCGATTCTTAAGGGTTATGTCACAGGATCGCCTTCCCCAGATGGTCATCAGCATCATGCTCCTTGCGGACTTCGACGTCTCGGAGCGGTGCAACATCCGTCCGCGGAGTTTCGACCTTATCGCGAAGAAAGGCGACGTCCTCGTCATCATCAAAGTCGTCTCTCACATCGACAGCGTGACCGCCGATATCGCCTGGGACCTCAACCTGATCGCCCGGTATCTCCAGGCCACCCCGCTCATCGTCGGGGAGCGGGCCCGCGACGCGGAGCTTGAGCGCGGCGTCGTCTACATCCGCTACGGCCTCTTTGCCTTGAGCCCCGAGACGCTCTACGACTACTTCGCAGAAGGGCTCTCGCCGATGGTCTATGCATCCCCGGGCGGCCTCTACGTGAAGATCAAAGGCGACCTTCTCCGCGAGGTCCGGGAGCGCTCCCGGATGTCGCTTGGGGACCTCGCGTCGCACCTCGGAGTCTCCCGCCGGACCATCAGCAAGTACGAGAGCGGCATGGGCACCACGCTCGATGTCGCGATACGGCTTGAGGAACTCTTCAGCGCTCCGCTCGTCGAGACGATCGAGCTCGTCGGCTACCACTCCCCCGAGCCCGGGACCCCTCCGCAATCCGCAACCAGCGACGCCTTCGTCGATCTCGAACGGATGGGGATGGAGATCCACGCGATGCGGCAGGCCCCGTTCCAGGCGCTGGCGCTCTTTGACCGGCATACCATCCTGACGGCCTACGGCACCACCCAGAAGATCGTGAAGCGCGCTTCCCTCATCGGCAACATCTCCCAGATCACGAAGACGTTTGCCATGTGCGTCGTCACGGATTACAAAAAGCAGAAAAAGATCGGTAAAACCCTCCTTATCGGCGAAGAGCATCTCCATACCCTCGAAGACGGCTCAGAGCTCATTGATATGATAAATGAGTGAATAGGTTTATATAGAACCACAAACCTACCTTTCTATCGCTTAACAACGGTGATACCTATGTCAAGTCTTGGAGGACAACCAATCCTTATTCTGAAAGAGGGTAGCCAGCGTACCCGCGGTCGTGACGCACAGTCAGGCAACATCGCTGCCGCAAAGGCCGTCGCAAGCGCTGTACGGACAACGCTCGGCCCCAAGGGCATGGACAAGATGCTCGTCGACACCATCGGCGACGTCGTCATCACAAACGACGGTGTGACCATCTTAAAGGAGATGGATATCGAGCACCCCGCCGCGAAGATGATGGTCGAGATCGCAAAGACCCAGGACGACGAGGTCGGCGACGGCACCACGACCGCCGTGGTGATCGCAGGCGAACTCCTGAAGCGTGCCGAGGACCTCCTTGACCAGGACGTGCACCCCACGGTCATCGCCCACGGCTACCGGATGGCCGCCGATAAGGCGCAGGCTATTCTTGACGAGATCGCCGTCGACGTCAGGCCCGACGACATGGCGATGCTCAAGAAGCTTGCCGATACCGCGATGACCGGCAAGGGCGCCGAGGCTGCAAAGGAGAAACTCACCGAGCTCGTCGTCAGGGCGATCACGATGGTCGCCGACGCCGACGGCACCGTCGACACCGAGTTCGTCAAGGTCGAGAAGAAGGTCGGCGGGTCCATCGAGGACTCCGAGATCGTCGAGGGCATGATCGTCGATAAGGAGCGCGTCCACCCCGCGATGCCCCGCATCGTCAAGGATGCGAAGATCCTGCTCCTGAACGCCGCCGTCGAGTTCAAGAAGACCGAGGTCGACGCCGAGATCAGCATCACGAGCCCCGACCAGCTCCAGATGTTCCTCGACGAAGAGGAGCGGATGATCAAGGGCATCGTCGACAAGGTCATCGCGAGCGGCGCAAACGTCCTCTTCTGCCAGAAGGGCATCGACGACATCGCCCAGCATTACCTCGCAAAGGCCGGGATCTTTGCCGTCCGGCGTGTCAAGAAGAGCGACATGGAGAAACTCGCCCGCGCCACCAGCGGGGCTATCGTCAGCTCCATCGACGCCATCGCCCCCGAGGAACTCGGTAAGGCGGGCACCGTCGAGGAGAAGAAGGTCTCCGGTGAAGCGATGATCTTCGTGACCGGGTGCGAGAACCCGAAGGCCGTCTCGGTCATCATCCGCGGCGGCACCGAGCACGTCGTCGCCGAGCTCGACCGCGCCATCGAGGACGCTCTCAGGGTCGTCAGCGTGGCCGTCGAGGACAGGAAGTTCGTCGCCGGCGGCGGTGCGCCCGAGATCGAGCTCTCGCTCCGGCTCCGCGACTACGCTGCAACCGTCGGCGGACGCGCCCAGCTCGCCATCGAGGCGTTTGCAAATGCTCTTGAGATCATCCCGAGGACGCTTGCCGAGAACGCAGGCCTCGACCCGATCGACATGCTCGTCGCCCTCCGCGCATCCCACGAGAAGGGCGGCGCGAGCGGGAAGTACATGGGCCTCGACGTCTTCAACGCCGTCTCCGGGGATATGCTCAAGGCCGGCGTCGTCGAGCCCCTCCGGGTGAAGACCCAGGCGGTCTCCAGCGCCGCCGAGGCCGCCGTCATGATCCTCCGGATCGACGACGTCATCGCCGCATCCAAGTCTGCCGGACCTTCTCCTGAGGAGATGGCCGCTATGGGTGGCGGCATGGGCGGCATGGGCGGCATGCCCCCGATGTAAGATCACCGTACCGCCCCACGATACGATCCGGGGCCGTGTTTCGGCCCCGGCATTCTCTTTTTCCCGCTCCTCCCTGTGGTTTCGCCGGTGCGCCGCTTCTCCGGGTTCTTCCGGGAGAAATAACCGGTAAAATCCTTCCTATCGCAACAAAATCGTTCACGCTAAATACCTACAGGTATATACTCGTTTGTGAGAATGCTCCGTGCCCGGAGCGTGGAGTGTGTACCGGGATGGCGGTGAAGAGATCGGTGCGGCCGTCGCTCCCGTTCACGCTCTACCTCCTTCTCGCCGTCCTGCTCGCGATGGCCCCCGTCATCTACCTGATATCGTTTGCCGGGTACACCGGTGTCCGGCAGGAGCTGGAGGCGGACACCGAAGACCTCCGGGGCCAGACCGAGTACGGTACCGCCCTCACGATAAACCTGGTCGATGCCGGGCTGAGACTCTTTGACGACACCCTGAACCGCGAGATGCGGGAGGGGTTCGGTCCGTTTGTCGCGGAGTATGAACGGGCGGGAAGGGACCCGGGCGCCATGGACCTCTTCCGGGTCAAAGAGGAGCTCGGGGGCAGGATGGACCTTTATATCGTCAACGAGAGCGGCGTCATCGAGTACACCACCTATCCACCCGAGCTCGGGTACGACTTCAAGGAGATCCCTGCCTTCTACGACCGCATCACGGATATCCGGCTCAACGGCGCCTTCTCGGACGACAGGGTCGTCCCCGAGCTCGCCACCGGGGTGCTCCGGAAGTATGCCTACCTGCCTTCCCCCGACCGCCGCTACCTCTTCGAGCTCGGGCAAGCGGCGCCGGAGTTCTGGCAGCAGCGCGCGGCGCTGAACTGCGCGGATGCGGTCCGGGAGGTGGCGGACAACAACCCGTACGTCAGCGAGATCCGGATCTTCGACTGCCGGGGCGAACTGATCGCGGGCGCGGCGCATCCCGACGACGACCGCCGGCTGGCCATGGTCCGGCAGGCGTACCGGGAGAGGACCACGCTTGAAGTGGAGAACGCCACCACAGGCGAGCTGGTCCGGTACCTCTTCGTCGACAGGGCGGACAGCGTTTACGCGTCAGACATGAGCGTGGTCGTCGAGCTGACCTACACCACGAAGGTCGTCGAGGAGAAGATCGCGGGTATGTTTGCCCAGGCCGCCGGGATCCTGCTCATCGGGTTCTCTCTCATCGCCTGCCTCTCCGCCGTTGCCATGCACTCCCTGACGCGGCCGGTGCGCACCCTCGTCGAGGACGTCGACGCCATCGCCCGCGGCGACCTGGACCGCCCCATACGGGTGAGCGGGGACGAGGAGTTCGTCCGCCTTGGAGGGAGCGTGTCGGCAATGGTCGCATCCTTGAAAGAAACC
This sequence comes from Methanoculleus sp. 10, assembly GCF_913757945.1. Classification (NCBI taxonomy): domain Archaea; kingdom Methanobacteriati; phylum Methanobacteriota; class Methanomicrobia; order Methanomicrobiales; family Methanomicrobiaceae; genus Methanoculleus; species Methanoculleus sp. 10. Next base: position 242,949 of record NZ_CAJYDP010000003.1, read on the forward strand.
CTGCAAAGGCTCCGGGATTCGGAGGAGGCGATCATCCGCCACAGCCATACCCTCGAGGACGAGGTCCGGGCACGGACGACCGCCCTCGAGGAGTCCAACCGGACGGCGTCGTTCCTGCTCGACATCATGGGCCACGACATCAACAACGCAAACAACGTCGCAAACCTCTACTCGGACCTCCTCCTCGCCGACCTTGAGGGGGAGCCTGAGGCGGAGCTCCTCCGGAAGGCAAAGGCGGGACTTACGAAGAGCATCGAGATCGTGCGCAACGTCAACACCATCCAGCATATCGAGGGGAGGCCCGGCGCCTTCAGGGCTATCGGCCTTGACAGGATCATCAGGAATGAGATTGAGTCTCTCCCCGGCTCCCGGATAACGTATACCGGCACCACGGCCGTCGTCCTCGCCGACGACCTCCTTCGTGAGGTCTTTTCGAACCTGCTCGGCAACGCTGCGAAGTTCGGCGGGCCGGACGTCGAGATCGCCGTCCGGGTCGAGGAGCACGGCGATGAGGTCACGGTCTCTGTCGAGGATACCGGGCCGGGTGTCCCCGACGCCGTAAAACCGCGGCTCTTCAACCGGCTGGCCCGGGGAACCGGCGGGGTCGCGGGGACCGGGCTCGGCCTCTACATCTGCCGGACGCTTATTGCGCGGTACGGCGGGAGGATATGGGTGGAGGACCGGCCGGGGTGCGGCACGGCCATCCGGTTCACCCTCCGGAAGGCTGGAGAGGGGGACAGTCCATGACGGCGACGGGCGGCGGCGGGAGGCGGCGTCGCCGTTTTGGCACACACCTGCTGCTCATCATGATCCTGATCACGCTCCCCGTGATCGGGCTGATCTCGGTCCTGGACTGCCGGGAGGTCGAGGAGGCCATGACCGCCGGGGATGCCCTGCTCCGGGAGCAGACGGGGGAGAGCATTGTCCAGTCGCTGCGTCTCACGGATGCGGGGCTGAAACTCTTCGACGGCACGCTGGACTCCCGGATGGCGGAGGGGTTCGGTCCGGTCCTCGCCGAGTACGAGCGCGCCGGGAGAGACCCGGGCGCCATGGACCTCGCCCGGGTCCGGGAGGAACTCGGGGGGGAGATGGACATCTACATCATCAACGAATCAGGCGTCGTCGAGTACACCACCTACCCCCCGGACTTCGGCCTCGACTTCCGGAAACTTCCCTCCTTTTACGACAGAATAACGGAGATCCGGCTCGGCGATGCGTTCGTGGCGGATCGCGTCGTGGCGGAGTCGGCAAGCGGGGTATTGCGGAAGTATGCCTACCTGCCCTCTCCCGACCACCGCTACCTCTTCGAGCTCGGGCTCGCCTGCAATGCGACCGAAGCCGGTCATTACGCCCCGGACTACCAGGCCCTGGGGGAAGACCTGATGCGGTTGAACCCCACGCTCAAAGAGGTCCGGATCTACGACTGCTACGGGCGGTTCATCAACGTGACCAGGTTGGAAGGCCCGGTCGTGCCCACGTCGGTGGACCCGGTCGCCGTTGCGATCTTTGAAGAGAGGGAAGACAGGACGATGGTGGACGGGGCTGCCGGGACCATCACCCGGTATATCTTCGTCGACCTCTCCGATCCCGGCAACCCCTCGGACACGAGCCTGGTCGTCGGGCTGATCTACACCACCGCTTCCCTCGACGCCCGGATCGCGGAGGTGCGGTTCAGCCACGCCGTTATCGTTCTCTTCGCGAGTCTTGCCGCCTGCTGCATCGCGGTCCCGGTCTCGCGGCGGATCACCCGGCCGGTGCAGGAGATCGTCGACGACGTCGACCGGATCGCCGGCGGGGATCTCGACCACCGGATCCGGGTCTCCACGGGGACCGAGTTTGCCCGCCTCTCGGAGAGCATCGGTATCATGGTCGACTCTCTCAAAGAGAACATCCGGCGCCTCCGTGAGTCGGAGGAGGCTGTACGGCAGTACGATGCCCGGCTCGAGGACCTGGTCAGGGAGCGGACGGCCGAACTTGAGGAGTCCGGCCAGACGGTGAACCTCTTCCTGGATATCATGGTTCACGACATCAACAACGCAAACACCATCGCCATCGGGTATACGCAGCTCCTGATCGACGTGCTCGAGGGTGAGCGGCAGGAGATAGCGCAAAAGATGCTCTCAGGTATCGAGCAGAGTTCGTCGATCATCGGGCGCGTCGCCACCCTCCGGAAGGCCCGGGAGGTCGGGGCGGCGCTGGTGCGCGTGGACCTCGACCGGGTGATACGGGCGCAGGTGGCCGGCCATCTTGCGGCCCGGGTCCGGTACGAGGGCCGCCCGGTCGACGTCCTCGCGGACGACCTCCTCCCCGAGGTCTTTTTGAACCTGCTCGGCAACGCTGCGAAGTTCGGCGGGCCGGACGTCGAGATCACCATCCGGGTCGCGGAGCACGGCGATGAGGTCACGGTCTCTGTCGAGGATACCGGGCCCGGCATTCCCGATGCGGTGAAGAAGGGCCTCTTCGGCCGTTTCTGGAAAGGGGAGGGGTCACCTGCCGGGGCCGGTCTCGGGCTCTACATCTGCCGGACACTCGTCGAGCGTTATGAGGGGAGGATCTGGGCGGAGGACCGGGTGAAGGGCCGGCCGGAGTGCGGCACGGTCATCCGGTTCACCCTCCGGAAGGCCGGGTGAGGTCCGCTCTCCTCACCCGACGATCTCCTGCACCCGCCCGACCTCTCCATCCCGGAGCCGGACCTTGATCCCGTGGGGGTGGAACGACGAGTTCGTCAGGATCTCGGCGACAACGCCCCGGGTGCGTTTCCCGGTCCGCTGGTCGCGTTTGAGCACGATATCCACCGTCATACCGGGGCGGATGGCGGCACGGTTCTGTCCGTTCATACGAAACGAGGGCGGCGGGGTTACTCCTCGCTGCCGTCCTGCCCGGGTTCTCCCCCGTTTGGTCCCACAACAGCGGTCTTCATCTGCGGGAAGAGGAGCACCTCCTTGATCGAGTCCTTCCCCGTGAGGAGCATCACCAGGCGGTCGATCCCGATCCCGACGCCGCCCGTCGGGGGCATACCGTAGCCGAGCGCGTTGATGAAGTCGTAGTCGATCATCTGCGCCTCAAGGTCGCCCCGGCGGCGCCTGGCGTCCTGGAGTTCGAGCCGGGCCTTCTGGTCGAGGGGGTCGTTTAACTCCGAGAAGCCGTTCGCCATCTCCATCCCGGCGATGAAGAGCTCGAACCGCTCCGTCATCCCCTCCTTCGTCCGGTGCTTCTTTGCAAGCGGCGAGTTCTCGATGGGGAAGTCGTAGACGAACGTCGGCTGGATGAGCTGCTTCTCGCCGAAGTGCTCGAAGAAGAGGACCAGGTACTCGCCCCGGGTCGTGGCGCTCTCGCAGCCCTCGACACCGTGCTCCCGGGCGAACGCGCGGAGTTCCTCGACGGTGTGAGCCCGGACGTCGATGCCGCCATACTCCTGCACCGCCTCCTCCATCGAGAGGCGGCGCCAGGGGCGGGTGAAGTCCAGGTCGTGCCCCGCAAACGGGAGCGTGGTTCTCCCGTGCACCTTCTCTGCGAGGTAGGAGAGGATCTCCTCGGTGAGGTCCATCATGTCGTTGTAGTCCCGGTAGGCCTCGTAGATCTCGACCATCGAGAACTCGGGGTTGTGGTTGGTGTCGATGTCCTCGTTCCTGAAGTTCTTCGCGATCTCAAAGACCTTCTCGAAACCGCCGACGACAAGGCGCTTGAGGTAGAGTTCCGGCGCAATCCGGAGGTAGAGCTTCTGGTCGAGGGCGTTGTGGTGGGTGGTGAACGGCCGGGCGTTCGCGCCGCCGTAGACCGGTTGCAGGGTCGGCGTCTCGAACTCCAGGTAGTCCCGCTCGAAGAGGAACTGCCGCAGGAGCGATATGATCCTGCTCCGGGTCCGGAACGTCTCGCGGCTCTCCTCGTTCATGATCAGGTCGAGGTAGCGCTGCCGGTAGCGGGTCTCGACGTTCTTGAGGCCGTGGAACTTCTCCGGGAGGGGGCAGACCGATTTTGCGAGGAGCTCGAACCGGTCGACCCAGATGGTGATCTCCCCCATCTTCGTCCGGAAGACGTGGCCGACGACGCCGATGATGTCCCCGGCGTCGACGTACTGCCGGAAGAGGTCGAACTGCTCATCGCCGAGGTCGTTTTTGCGGAGGTAGAGCTGTATCCTGCCGTCCGCGTCCCCCATGTCCGCAAAGATCGTCTTGCCGTGCTCGCGGACAACATAGATCCTGCCCGCGGTGCTGACTTCTTCAGCGCTCTTCTCGTGCCCAATCCCGGAGAACCGTTCCTTGATCTCTCCGACGGTATCCCTGCGCTCAAAGGTGTAGGGGTATACCGTCACCCCGCGCTCGCGCAGATCCTGTAGTTTATCGATCTTTGTTGGGTCAAAACAGAGATGATCCATATCGCTCATTGTGTAAACAGCTCCATTCGTCCTCGCGCCCGCCCCTGCACTCCAGAACCGGGTTCGCCGCTTTTCCGGGGAGACGGGGCTGCAATCTCATTGATAAATCCTACATATACTTCCGCTCCGGTGCTATTAACCTTTGAGGGAGGGTGGACCGGGACGGCGTAAGCGCCCGGGGTGCGGCCCGGACCCCGTCGCAGGCCGTCCCCTGTGGCGTCACGCGCACGTGGGGGGACCGGTTGTTCCCGATCTATCCGGCCGGTGGACCCCTCCGGGTCCGCCGGCTATCGGCGGCAAAACGCAATGCATAAGAAGGTTATACGAGTTATCGTCAATAGTGTGGGCATGGCGCAGGAGACGGGAAGGGAGGTGGCGATAGAGCGGCTCGCCGCCGTCATCGGCGAGTGCCGGAAGTGCCCGCTCTGGGAGAACTCCCATCACGCGGTCCCCGGGGAAGGTGACGCCCGGGCCGGCCTCATGCTGATCGGCGAGGCGCCGGGAAAACAGGAAGACCTCACCGGGCGGCCGTTTGTAGGGCGGGCGGGGAAGTTCCTTGAGGGTCTCCTTGCAGGGATCGGTCTTTCACGGGACGAGGTCTTCATCGCGAACATCGTGAAGCACCGGCCGCCCGAGAACCGCGACCCGAGAGACGAGGAGGTCCGGGCCTGCACCCCGTATCTTGAAGAGCAGATCCGCATCGTCAGGCCGCGGGTGATCGTGATGCTGGGCCGGCACTCGAGCAGGCACATCCTCTCCCTCCTCCCCGTCGCGTTCGACCGGATCACGGAGGTCCGGGGGACCGTCTACCCCTGCTCCCTCTTCGGCCACCCGGTCCGCCTCATTCCCACCCTCCACCCCGCCGCCGCGCTCTACAACCCGGCGTACCGGGAGGCCCTGGAAGAGGACTTCCGGGTCGTCGGGCGCGAGCTTGCAGGGGCCGGAGGACCTGCAGAACAGGACTGAACGGTTATGGCAAGAGAGAAGTCGTACGGGGCGGTCGTCGTCCGGCGGGACAGGGAACTCCAGTACCTCATCCTGCAGTACGGGGCCGGGCACTGGGACCTCGTAAAGGGGCACGGCAAGCGCGGCGAGAGCGAGAAGGAGACGGTACTCCGTGAACTGGAGGAGGAGACCGGGATCACCCGGGCCACATTCATCCCCGGGTTCCGGGAGGAGATCTCCTACTTCTTCCAGCGCCGGGGGCGCACGGTCTACAAGGAGGTCGTCTACTACCTGATCGAGACCCCGGAAGCGGCGGTGACGCTCTCGGACGAGCATGTCGGCTACCAGTGGCTCCCCTACGACGAGGCCGTCCGGGCGATCACCTTCGGGAACTCAAAAAGGATCGTCAGCGAGGCGCACGAGCACCTTATGGCGCTGCAAACTCAGGAGAGCGGGTGACCGCGAAGGTCCTGTCCATCCTCACTGTTTCCTGTCTTCCGGGAGCTCGCTCACCTCCCTCCCGAGGAAGTAACTCACGACGGTCCTGATCGCGACGAGCGACCCGAGGATGATCAGGTCCTGGGACGTCGGCTCGAGGATCGTCTTCAAGACGTCGGCAGCGACGAAGAACTCAAGGCCGATCAGGATGCGCGTGGTGAACGACCACCGGATGTCGTGGTAACTCTTCTCTCGTATGCGCGTCTCCCGCGCGAGGAGCTCGATGATCGCGATCACCGCCCCGTAGACGATGAAGAGCCCCCCGAACGTCCCGATGACCAGCCCGGCGACCCTGATGAACGTTTCGAGCACCATGCCCGGCGGGTGTATCGGCAGCGGATGAACTTATAGGTATCAGCCTTCGCTAAATCTCTTAGGAAGCCCCTCCGCAGGTCAAACCATCAACCATCCCCCTTCGCGGTTCTTCGCGCGAGGCTCTCTCGTTATCCACACCCGTTAGTTCGCGCGAAGCCGCGGAAGGACGCGAAGTCCGGTACCCGGGGTACCGCTAACTCTTCGTTGCGAGACCTTACCCTCACCTACCCTGGCATTTTTCTCACCTGCTATCCAGACCGCAGCAGATATTCTGCTCCCGTCCCCACTCCGGGGGCAGCACCCGGAGCACCACGGCTCAGTAACTCCCCGTAAGGAAGCCTCCGCCCCAGCAGGGCAGTGCGTGGTGATAACCAATAGGAAGCCGTGCACGGGTCTTCTCCAGAGTCTCCCCATGCTTCTGGCAAGAGGCCGCCAACAACGCAGATGGTACATGTTTTGTAAACGACGAAATTGTAGGCGGAGCTCCGAAAGGGTTCGCAAAGTGAGCGCTAACTCTTCGTTGCGGTGTTGCGCGGGACCGCATCGTTTGACACCGGGCGCCCAAATGAGCGAAGTACCAGGTAGGGCGGGCGCGAGACCGGCTGCCGGCGCCCGCGCGGATCGGCGATGTGGATAACCGGTTCGCGTGAAGGGGGCCGCTCCCCGTCACGCCGGCCCGGGGCGTCTCAGCCGGCGCTCTCCGGCGCGAGGGGGACGACGACGCGAAACCCGTTGTATCGCTCGACGGTCACGGCGACACCGTAGACCGCCTCGATGGTCTCGGGCGTCACCACCCCGGGTCCCCCCGCGGCGTGGATGACGCCTTCTTTTAAGAAGATGAACCGGTCGGCGTAGCGGAGCGCCATGTTCAGGTCGTGCATCGTCATCACCGCCGCGACGTCGTGATCGGTCACCACGCTTCTCACGATCCCGAGGATATCGAGCTGGTTTTTGAGGTCGAGGCTGCTCGTCGGTTCGTCGAGGAGGAGCACCCGCGGCTCCTGCACGAGCGCCCGGGCGATGCTCACCTTCTGGAGTTCGCCGCCGCTCATCTCGTCGATATACCTTAGCGACAGGTCCTCGAGGCTGAGCATCCGGATCGCCGCCTCGACGATCCGGAGGTCCGCCTCCGTGACGTTCCACCGGATATGCGGCCGCCGGCCGAGGAGGATGGCGTCGAACGCGGTCAATCTGCCCGCTTCGCACCGTTGCGGCACATAGCCCATCTTCCGCGCAATCTCTGTCCGGTCTGCCCTGAGAAGGTCGGTCTCGTCGACGAGGACGGACCCGGCCTTCGGCTGCAGGATGGCGTTCATGCACTTCAAGAGCGTCGTCTTCCCGACACCGTTCGGCCCGAGGATCGCGAGGATCTGGTGGGGGGAGAGGCCGAACGTGATCTCCCGGATGACCGGGGCGCTCCGGTAGGTGAATGCCACACCGTCGACCTCGAGGATCATCGCCGGTACCCCCGGAGAAGCAGGTAGATGAAGACCGGTGCGCCGAGAAACGCCGTGAGCACGGCGACCGGGAGGACGTAGGGCGCGACGATGACCCGGGCGACGGTGTCTGAGGCGAGGAGGAGGATCCCGCCCGCCACGCAGGAGCCCGGGACCAGGTAGCGCTGGTCGTCGCCGATGAGCCTCCTCACCATGTGCGGGCAGACGAGCCCCACGAACCCGATGACCCCGAGGAACGAGACGATGACGGCGGAGACGAGCGCCGCGACGACCATACCGATGTTCCGCACCGCTTCGACGCTGACCCCGAGCCCTTTTGCCGTCTCGTCGCCGGCGTCGATCGCGTTGTAGTTCCAGCGGTTCGCGATGAAGAAGATGCTCGCCCCCGCGACGACGAGGGTCATGATCCCGAGTTCCTGCCAGCTGGCCCGGCTGACGTCGCCGAAGGTCCAGAAGATGACCGCAGCGAGCTGGGTGTCGCTCGCGAAGTACTGGAGGAACATCGTCCCCGCCGTGAAGAGGGAGGAGAGGGCGACGCCGGCGAGCACCATCACCTCCGGTGACGCCCCGCGGACCCGGGAGATGATCAGGATCACGGCCGTCGCAAGGAGGCAGAAGATGAACGCCACGACCGTCGTCAGGCAGGGATTGTTCAGGGTGACGGCGTCGGCAACCGTCGAGTGCATCTGTCCGGTGCCGAGGAGGATGACCGAGACGGCCGCCCCGAATGCACCGGCGTTCGATATGCCGAGCGTAAACGGCGACCCGAGCGGGTTACGGAGGATCGACTGCATGGCGACCCCCGCCACCGAGAGCCCGACCCCGGCGACGATCGCGGCAAGCGCCTGCGGGAGGCGGATGTTCCAGACGATCCGGTCGGTGCTCGACATGCTGAGGGTGGTGCCGGGGTGAAGGAGCGCCGCGATCCGGTCGATGGTGCCGTTCACGATGGAGAGGAAGACGTCGTACGGGGGGACGCCGGCCGCACCGACCGAGATGGATACCACGAGGAGGATGAAGAGGAGGACGATCCCCGAAAGGATCCAGAGGTGCTTCTTGCGCACGTACCCGAGGTATTCCCGGGGAATGGTCCCGTCTGCAAAGTGCATCTCTTCCTGCCCTCCTGATTATCTCATGTCTTACAGCGGGATCGCGGTGAACCCGAGATCGTTGTACTGGCTGTTCAGGTCGCTAAAGACCGGTTTGCCGAGGAAGAAGGTGTAGATCTCGTCTGCCTTCTTTACCGGGTCGACGTCGGCGAACCGGTCGGGGTAGAGGGTCTTCCCGATGAAGTAGGCGTCGGCAAGCACGGTCTCGTAGTTCGTGCTGTAGAAGTTGTACGGGAGGACGCCGTAGACCCGGCCTTCCTTCGCTGCGGAGAGGCCCGCGAGCGCCGCATCGTTCTTCAACTCGCCGATCGCCCCGTCGCCCTCCATCTGGAGGGTCCCGGCGTCGATGAAGATGTAATCGGGGTTCCAGTCGACGAGCGCCTCTTTCGCGACATCGGCGTGGGCCGTGCCGAGGCCGGCTGCGACGTTCTTCGCGTGTACCCAGGAAAACGGCGGGTAGGCCGGTTCAGTGGAGATGATCCCGTGGGCGCCTGCCGAGGAGACGCCGCCGACGTAGACCCTCTTCTGGTCGGTCTCGGGGATATCGGCGGTCCGGCGCTCAAGGTCGGCCATCGTCGCATCGATGTAGGCGATCACTTCTTCGGCCCGGTCCTCTCTCCCGAGGACCTGGCCCATCGTGCGGAGGCCGCCGTACATCTCGGCCTTCTCGGCGTCGTTTCTGAGCGAGCCGTACGGGAAGGCCACGACCGGGATGCCCGTCTTTGCCTCGAGTTTGTCGGCCTCTGCGGCGCTCGTCCCGTATGCCGTCCCGCTCGAACCCGTCTTGAAGATGAGATCGGGGCCCACGCCGATGATCTTCTCGGGGTCGTCTTTGCCCCTGAACTCGCCGATCAGCGGGAGCCCTTTGAACTGCGGCCCGTAGGCGAGGGCGTAGGGGCGGCCTTCTATCGCCTGCTCCTTCTTCTCGATGTCATCGACACCGACGGCGAGATCCTGGCCCTGCAGGTAGACGAGGTAGCGCAGGCACCCTGAGCCGGAGCAGACGACGCTCTGTGGGGCGGACGGGACGGTGACGCTCCGGCCGAACCCGTCGGTGATCGTGGCCTCCTCGCCGGCAGCGTTCCCGCTGACGGTTGAACCGGTGCCGGTGCATCCGGCAGCGACCATGAGCAGTACGAGAGCCGCGAGCACCGCGGCCGTGAGCAATCGGGTGTATCTGAAAGGCATCATACTACTAACTGTAAGTGTAGCATTAATTAATATATCTGATGAAAGGATATCCACCTTGTGCGAAGGAATATCGTTTCGCGTTACCTCTGCGGACATCGAAGAATATTCCTCAGAACGTTCCTGCCGGCGGCCCTGGAACCCCCTGCAGGCCCGAATACCTCTCTTCCGGAGCCGGTCTGCACGGCCTTTGCCATTCTCCCGGTGGGGAGAGGCCGGCCCCGTTTCCCCCCGGCCGGATAACTATTATGCCGGGTGACCGGAATACCTCAGGGAAAGAGAGCGCCTGTCGTGCAACCCCTGCATGACCGTTCTCAGAGCGAGGAATGCAGATGCCGGAACGAATGTTAACCGAATCGGAAGGGTATAGCCTGCTAGCGGCATGCGGGATACCCGTGCCGTCCCACCAGGTGGTCACCAGCGCCGGCGAGGCACGGGCGGCCGCCGGGCGGATAGGCTATCCGGTCGTCATGAAGGTCGTCTCACCGGAGATCATCCACAAAAGCGACGTCGGCGGCGTCGTCACCGCGATCGAGGGGCCGGACGCCGCCGAGGAGGCGTTCCGGACGATCATGGAAAACAGCGCCGCCCGTGCCCCGGAAGCGGCGATCGCCGGTATCATCGTGGAGAAGCAGGTGCCCGGGGGGCTTGAGGTGCTGATCGGGGGGAAGACCGACCCCTCGTTTGGGAAGGTCATCACGTTCGGGCTTGGCGGGAAGCTCGTGGAACTCCTCGAGGACGTCGCCATCCGTGTCCTGCCCGTCACCGACGACGATATCCGGGCGATGATCCGGGAGATCGAGGGCTACCGGCTCATCAGGGGATACCGCGGGGAGCCCCCGAAGGACGAGGAGGCGCTCGTCCGGATCATCGCGACGGTGGCCCGCCAGTTCGCCGAGAACCCGCAGATCCGGGAGTTCGACCTCAACCCGGTCATCCTCTACGAGAGAGGAGCGAGCGTCGTCGACGCGAGGATCATCGTCGGGGATACCGCGGGGGGCGAGGCTGCCCGGATCAGCGTCCGGGCGCCCCCGGAGACCTTCTACCCCCGGTCCATCGCCGTGATCGGCGCGTCCGCGAGCCCGAACAAGGTCGGCTACTCCGTCCTCCGGAACCTGCTCTCCTTCCCGGGGAACCTCTACCCGGTCAACCCGGCCCGGAAAGAACTCTTCGGGCGGACGGCCTACCCCTCGGTGAAGGATGTCCCCGGCCCGGTCGACTGGGCGGTCATCGCCGTGCCGGCCCCGCTCGTCCCGGGGGTGGTGGAGGAGTGCGGGGAGAAAGGCGTCCGGCTCGCCATCATCGTCACCGCCGGGTTCCGCGAGATCGGCGGCGCCGGCGCGGCCCTCGAGGAGAAGGTCGTCGAGATCGCGCGCCGGCACTCCGTCCGGATCATCGGCCCGAACTGCCTCGGGGTCATGATGCCCCACCAGGGGATCAACGCCACGTTCGACCCGGTCTCACCGAAACCCGGGGACGTGGCCTTCATCTCCCAGAGCGGCGCGATCATCACCACCGTCGTCGACTGGAGCCTCCCGGAGGAGTTCGGGTTCTCAAGCGTCATCAGCGTCGGCAACCAGGCAGACCTCGGGTTCGAGCATTACCTCCGGTTCGCCGAACAGGACCCGACGACCCGGTCGGTCACCCTCTACGTCGAGGAGATCCAGGACGGGCGCGGTTTTGCGCAGATCGTGCGCGAGGTCGCCGGGAGGAAACCGGTGGTGGCGGTGAAGTCCGGGTCGTCGCGGAAAGGCAGGGCTGCGGCCTCATCCCACACCGGTTCGCTTGCCGGGAGTTACGACGTCTACGTCGCGGCGTTCCGGCAGGCGGGGGTGATCCCGGCCCGGACCCTCCGCGACGCCTTCAATCTCGCCGAGCTCCTGGCAAGCGAGGGCTACCCGCAGGGGAACCGCGCGATCGCCGTCACCAGCGCGGGAGGGTTTGCGGTTCTCGCCTCCGACTACGCCGAGGCGCACGGGGTCGATATGGTCGACCTCCCCGACGACGTGCTCCGTGAACTCAACGCGTTCCTCCCCCCGTTCTGGAACCACGCAAACCCGATGGACATCATCGGGGACGCCGACGCCGCCCGGTTCGCCGCCCTCTTCGATGTGCTGATCCGGCACCAGGACTTCTGGGACATCGCGTTCGTCATCGCCGTCCCGACGACGCTCGCCGACCCGGCGCACGTTGCAAACGAGATCGTCCGGTTCTCCCGGAATACGGAGAAGATGGTGGTGGGCTGCATGCTCGGCGGCGACAGCATCAGGAGCGGGCTGCGTATCCTGCGGAGTTGCCGGATCCCGAACTTCTCGGAGCTTGAGGACGCGTTCAAGGCCGTGGGGAACATCCTCTCGGTCAGGACCGCACGGTCGGGCGGGTCGTCCCGCCTCCCCGCGCCCGACCGGTGCCCGGGCGGCGAGCGGTAGCGCCCGCACTCCCGTAAACCTTTTATATACTCCCTCCGCATCCCGGCACATCAAAAAGGGTCCTGCCACCCGGGAGATGCATACGGATGCTGTTTGAGAAGATAAAGTCCGATATCCTCGCCCACAATTCATACATGATCGGAGCGGGCGGGGAGGCGGCGGTCATCGATCCGAGGCGCGACTGCCGGGTCTACACGACCGTCGCCGGGCACCTGGATATGAAGATCACGACGATCTTTGAGACGCACAAGAACGAGGATTACATCAGCGGCTCCCGGGAACTCGCCCGTCCGACCGGGGCGGAGATCCTGCACGGGGCGCGGGAGGAGTTCGGGTTCGGCACCCCCGTGCGGGAAGGGGAGACGTTCGAACTCGGGCCGCTCGAGGTCGAGGTCCTGGAGACGCCCGGCCACACCGTCGAGAGCATATCGCTTCTTGTGCGTGACCGGTCGGTCTCCGACGACCCCCTGATGGTCTTTACCGGCGATGCGCTCTTTGCGGGCGAAGTCGGGAGGACGGACCTTGCCGGCGAGGACCGGCGGCGCGAGATGTCGGAGATGCTGTACGAAAGCCTGCACGAGACGCTCCTCCCGCTCCCCGACGGCGTGATCGTCTGCCCGGCTCATGGCGCCGGTTCGGTCTGCGGCGGGAAGATCAGCGACCGGGAGTACACGTCCATCGGTTTTGAGCGGGCGGCGAACCGGCTCCTCTCCCTGGGGAGGGAGGAGTTCGTCGAGTACAAGGTGAACGAGCGGCTCTACGAGCCGCCGTATTTTGCCCGGATGCGGGACCTCAACAGGGCCGGCCCGCCCCTGATCTACAACCTGCCGCACCTGCGGCCCTATACGGCCCGCGAGCTCCGCTCTCTCCTCGACCAGAAGGCGCAGGTCGTCGATATCCGGTCGCCGACGGGGTTCGCCGGCGGGCATATCCCGGGAACCATCAACATCTGGCGCAACGGCCTCCCGCTCTACATGGGCTACTACTTGAACTACGAAGACCCGATCGTCCTCGTCGACGACTTTGACCTCTCAATGGGCCACGTGGTGCGCCATTTCGTGCGGCTCGGCTACGACAACATCGCGGGATACCTTGCCGGCGGATTCGCGGCCTGGTTCGAGCAGGGCGAGCGGATCGCGCGGACCGGGACCTGGTCGCCCTCCGACCTCGCGGAGCGCCTCGACGACCCGTCGATCTACATCCTTGATGTCCGCACGATCGGGCACCGGGAGGAGTCGGGCCACATCCGGGGCTCCCACCACATCTACGTCGGCAACCTCGAGGAGCGGATCGCGGAGATCCCGGAGGACCGGCAGATCGTCGTCCACTGCGATGCCGGGTTCAAGGGGAGCCTTGCGGCAAGCATCCTCGAGAGGCACGGGTTCCGGCACGTCGCGAACCTGCTCGGCGGCACCATCGGGTGGGAGGCGGCAAACTACCCGCTGGTCAGGGATTGATCTCTTCCGGGAGGGGGTGAGTGGGGGATCTCCTCCTTCCGGGCCGTGGAGGGGGAGAATGGGTGCGGTCAGGGGAGCCGGACGACGGCCCGGTTCTCCGTCAGGTTGTTCTCCTGCGATACCGGCTCCCCTGAGAACGTGACGAGATCGCCGAACTCCGACCACAACCGCGTCACCGGGTAATCGGGCCGGGAGGCTCTCTCCTCTGCAAGGGTCTGGTTGACGGTGCCGATCACGTCAAACGACCGGTACACGTGGGGATAGCCCTCGGCCCCGAGGAAGGAGGGCGTATCCGTCACGACCTGGAAGTGGAGGTGCGGGAGATCGGAGTTCCCGCTGTTGCCCATCAGGCCGAGGACCTGCCCCTCCGCGACGGCATCGCCGACTCCGGCCCGGATCGAGCCGGGGGCCATATGGGCGTAGCAGGCGTATTTTTGGTCCCCGATATCGACGATGACGTAGTTGCCGGCTGCGGTTGCGATGGTGGCCTGCCGGGGGGAGTAGATGGTCTCAAGGTCGGGGAGGCCGTCCAGGACGTCCACCACCGTCCCGTTCGCGGCCGCGTAGATCTCTCTTCCGTACCCGAGGAAGTTCTTTGCGAGCGTCGCGTTCCCGGCGGCCGCCTGCCCGGTGACCGGGTCTACGTATATCCAGTCCTGTGCGTACCGCTGGGGGACGCGGGTCACCCCGTTCATCGTGATCTGGGCAAGAAAATGGTGGGTCACGGGCGCCGTGGTCTCGATCGCCGTCCAGCCCGGACCGCGTACCGGTGAGCCGATGACCACCGGCGCAAGGTCTTTGCGCACCGTGACGTTGCCGCCGGTGAACGTGGCCGGCGCGAGCCCGCTCCCGTTCAGGGTGAGCCGGTGGACGAGCCGGTCCGGCACGGCGTCCGGGCTGACCCCAAACCAGAGCGAGATCCGCGGGACGGGTAGTTTTCCGGTACCGTTCTCGAGCTCCGCCGCGGTCGGGGGCGGGTCTGCGGCCGGGTGGTAGAGTGCGGCGAGCAGTTCCCCGTCGAGCGTCCAGAGTATCTTCCCCGTGTCGGGATCGATGACCTCGACCTTCTCCGGGACGAACGTCCGGTTTTCTGACGGGGAGAGTTCAAGTTCGTACGCGAGGTTGACGCCGCCCTCGCTGGCGACCGGGATGGGCGGGAATGGGACGGTCACGTTCACCGGCGGGGCCGCAGGTTCCGTTGCGGTCTGTATACATCCGGCGGCGAGGATCGCCGCCGTCACGGTGAAGAGGATGAGGATCTGGAGGATGCGGGACATGATAACAGCATTTGAACAGTTGCTGCACGGGGCAATAAACCGGGAGGGTTTTGATTGCGGTAGTGGGCCTCCTGTGATGTTGCGGCAGTATCGCGCTTCCCGATTCACTGAATCTCTCACCGCGAGCGCTAAAACTGGAAATTTCGCGGAATAACAGTGTGCCCGGTGGGGTTTGAACCCACGACCGCCCGGTTATGGGCCGGAAATAGCCCCGATTGACGAAAGGAGCGATATTTACTAAGATGGAAAAACGGGGGAGGTTTAGCGGGAGATACAGGCATATCCGGCAAAACGGATGCCGGAGAGCAGTTTGTTGTCTTAAACCTTGATGATGCAGTGGATTATGTCACGCATGGATTGAAGCGTTCACTCCCATCTGTTACTAGGTTCTTTCTGGCACAGTATGCCACATCTCCGGAAGGAAGAAGCCTCAGTCTTCTATGGCATCCTCCGGAGTACTGCCGTCGGTTCTCCGTTGCTGCACCCTTTGCGCGCCTATGATCGGGTTCCGGGGCCGCAACCGCACACTCTATCGTTACTGTTTCGGAGGTCACAGGCCACCTCAAGGGTATCTACACCCTCCGAACCGTTAAATCAGTAACCGTGCGGTGTGAAAGTGATCCTCGCCCAAAACTATATCTTTCCAGATACAGACATCATCATGTATGCCGACGAAGACGGTAGTCGAGCGGAAGAAGGCAACCTCGAAGACCACGCCTAAAAGGACCCTTACTCAGGCTGAAATCCAAGCCAGTATCGATAGACTGGATGCAGACATGGAGAGAGCGGGGAAAGGTCGGAAATATACTCATGCTGAGATAAAAAAGAAATATGGGTTATAAATCGATGTGCGGGTACATCTGGTGTGCCTCCTCGAAACCCACGATCAGATGAATTTGAGCAAATCTGTTCCCTTTCGCCCCCATAACCTTGTAAAACACGGTGTATTTCATCTGAACATGTAACCGGTGAGTGTTCTCCTTCCCTTTCAGTTTCTTCTTGTTGCATAGTCCGATCCGGTCGAAGAGGTGTTCACCCAAGCAAAACTCTATCTTCTGGATGATTTTTGCTAAATACTCGCCATCTCTGCGCTCAATTGCATCAAGATGTTTTTCCGCCGTCTCTGTGTATACGATCTCGTATTTCGTCATACATCCCTCAGACCTCGACGCCCCGCGCACGCAGCGCGGCGATCACACCCCACTCTGCAGACTCAGACATGGGGATACGCTCCTCCCTGGCGAGGAGGTAGACGTTCTCACGGATGTAGACGGAAGTCTGTTGAAAGACCTCTCCCTTTGCGTTGATTCGTTTCATAGCCGATACATGGCAAGTGCAACCACTTAACAAGAGGGTGTCAAAAAACCGCCCCGCCCGACTGTGGCGCCCTCTCTTTAAGTCCCCTCACGCGGAGATACTGCTATCCGTATATGTCTGGACATGTCCGGACATGTCTGGACAGGAGAATAGGAAATGAAAAACGGAGAAAAAGCAAAAAAACCGTAATCCATCGAATTAGGAGAAGATTGCACACAACGGTATCGCCAGAGACTTACGAGTATCTGAAGGAAACGGCCCTAAATGCAGGCCAATTACTTGATAGAGCAATTTCTGAACTTAGAAAAGTAACACCACATAATCTCGTCCTCATTTCCCAATCGGGGCAAGAATTACCATGGGCCCGGAGGGATTTGAACCCACGACCGCCCGGTTATGAGCCGGGCGCTCTGACCGGACTAAGCTACGGGCCCGGAAACAAGCGTCCTGATCCACGAAATCCGGGAACGGCGCGGGTTGCTGCAGTTCCCTGGCTCCGTGCAGATCATGGTGCATATAAACATCCCCTCTCGATCGATAAATACGTTGTGCGGTCCCCGGGTTTACACCTCCCTTACCCCCGGGTCGGCCTCCCGGATGACCCCGAGGACCTCCCGCGCCTTCTCGTGCATCAGCCCCTCCGTGTCCGCCTCGAGGTTCAGCCGCACCACCGGCTCGGTGTGGGAACGGCGGATGTTGAACCACCACGCCGGATACCCCACCGTCAGCCCGTCGAGATGGTCGAGGCCCGCGTCCCGGTAGCGCGCCGCAAGCGCTGCAAAGACCTGCTCCGGGTCGCTCACCCGGAGGTTGACCTCCCCGGTCGAGGGGTAGCGGTCCAGCGGCCGGATGAGTTCGGAGAGCGGGCGGCCGCTCGCGGCGAGGATGTTTGCGACCATGACCATCGTCACGAGCCCGTTGTCCGTAAACCCCATATCCCGGTAGTAGTAGTGCCCGGAGAGTTCCCCGGCAAAGAGGGCGTTCTCCTCCCGCATCCGGGCCTTGATGAAGGCGTGGCCCACCCTTGAGCGGACGCCCCGCCCCCCGGCCCGCTCGATCGCTTCCACGACGGCCCTGCTCGACCGCAGGTCGTAGAGGATCGTCGCCCCCGGCACCTCGCCGAGCAGGTAGTCCGCGATGAGCCCGGTCACCAGGTCCTCCCGGACGCGCTCTCCCCGCTCGTCGATGAGCCCGCACCGGTCGGCATCGCCGTCGAACGCCACTCCGAGGTCCGCGCCCTCCGCGACCACCCGGCTCTGGAGTTCCCGGGTGGTATCGGGGTCGAGCGGGTTTGCGTGGTGGTGGGGGAACCGGCCGTCAGGCTCAAGATAGAGCGGTGAAAGACGCCACGCCGGGACCCGCTCAAAGAGCCGGGGCACCTCCGGCCCGGCCATGCCGTTCCCCGCGTCCACGACGATCGTGAGCGGCCGGGGATTGCGGACAAACCCGGCCACCTTCCCGATGTAGGCATCAAGCATATCGACCCGGCGGCGGGACCCGGGGGCGCGGGCGACCGGCTCCTCCCCGACCATCGCCTCAAGGCGCGGCAGCCCCCGGTCCCCGGAGAGCGGCACCGCGTCTTTTCGCGCAAGTTTGAGCCCGTTCATCTCTCCCGGGAGGTGGGAGGCCGTCACCATCGCGCCGCCGTCAAACCCCCCCGCGATGATGGCGTAGTTGAGGAGCGGGGTGCTCACCTCGCCGGCGTCGGCGACATCCGCCCCGGCCTCGATCACGCCTTCGGCGAACGCCCGGGCAAGCGACCCCGACGAGAGCCGCATGTCCCGCCCGACGACGACCCGCTCCGCGGAAAGGAGCCGGACGAAGGCGTTCCCGATCCGCCGTGCCTCCGCTTCATCGAGTTCGTCCGGGTAGCGCCCCCGGATGTCGTAGGCCCGGAAGATCCCGGCCATGCTCACGCCTCCCCCCGGAGCGGCGAGATCGCCCGGAGCCGCTCGATCACCCCGGGCAGGACCGAGAGGACGTAGTCGACGTCCTCGTCCGTGTTCCGGGAGCCGAGGGTGAGCCGGAGCGAACCGTGGGCGTGTTCGGGCGGAAGGCCGCAGGCGGTGAGGACGTGCGAGGGCTCAAGCGACGCGGAGGTGCAGGCGCTCCCCGTCGACGCCGCAACCCCGAGGGCGTCGAGCGACAGGAGGATCGACTCCCCCTCGACGTAGCGGAACGAGATGTTGGCGTTGTTTGCGAGCCGTTCCATCGGGTGGCCGTTCAGCCGGGTATCCGGGATCCCGTCGAGGATCCCCCGGATCAGCCGGTCCCGCATCGCGGCGAGCCGGGTGGGGTTCTGCGGCATCCCCCCGACCGCAAGGTCGATCGCCCGGCCGAGCCCCACGATGCCGGGCACGTTCTCGGTCCCGGCCCGGCGGCCCCGCTCCTGCGCCCCGCCGTCCATGAACGTCCCGACCCGGGTCCCCCGCCGGACGTAGAGGGCTCCCGCCCCCTTCGGGCCGCCGAACTTGTGGGCGGAGATGGCGAGAAGGTCCGCCCCCATGGCGTCGACGTCCACCGGGTATGCTCCGATCGCCTGGACCGCGTCGGTATGGAACGGGACGCCGTGGTCGTGCGCGATCCGGCCGATTGCCGCGATCGGCTGGATCGTCCCGATCTCGTTGTTTGCGGCCATCACCGAGACGAGGACCGTCTTATTGGTGATCGCCTCCCCGACCCTCTCGGGGTCCACCCGGCCGTACCCGTCGACCGGGAGGTAGGTGACCCGGTAGCCCTGCTTCTCGAGCGCCCGGCAGGGGTGGAGGACCGCGTGGTGCTCGATCGCGGAGGTGACGATGTGGTCACCCTTCTTCCTGCTCGCCGCCACCACCCCCTTGACCGCCCAGTTGTCGGCCTCCGTGCCCCCTGAGGTGAAGAATATCTCCTCCGGCCGGGCCCCGATCGCCGCCGCCACCCGTCTCCGCGCCTCCTCCACCGCCTCCTTCGCCTCCCGGGCGAGGGCGTAGAGCGAGGAGGGGTTCCCGAACCGCTCCGAGAAGTAGGGGAGCATCGCGCGGGCGACCTCCGGCCGCACCGGCGTCGTCGCCGCATGGTCCATGTAGACCGTTCGCCTCTGCTCCATTCCGGTCACTTCGCCGCCATCGGCTGGAACCCGCGCATCGTCTCCGCCATCTCCCCAAGGCGCCGGTCCACGAGGTAGTTCACCGTCCCCTCTTCATACGTCCCGTCCTCCCGCCGCCTGCCCGCCGGGACGCCCGTGAGGACCTCGATCCCCTCGTCGATCGTCCGCACCGGGTAGATCCGGAACTTCCCGGCTCGCGCCGCCTCGATGATCTCCTCTTTGAGCATCAGGTTCTGGACGTTGCTTGCCGGGATCAGGACCCCCTGGGTGCCGTCGAGGCCTTTTGCCTTACAGACCTCGTAGAACCCCTCCAGTTTCTCGTTGACGCCCCCGATCGCCTGGACCTCCCCCTTCTGGTTCACCGAGCCCGTGACGGCGAGGTACTGTTTTACGGGGAGGCCCGAGAGCGCCGAGAGGAGGGCGTAGAGCTCGGTGCTCGACGCGGAGTCGCCCTCGATCCCCTCGTAACTCTGCTCGAAGACGAGCCGGGCCGAGAGGGCGAGCGGTTTGTTGCGCGCGTAGTTGTTGTTGAGGTAGCCGCTGACGATCAGGACGCCCTTCGTGTGGATCGGCCCGCCGAGCGCTGCTTCCCGCTCGATGTCCATGACCCCCTCGCGCCCGACCCCGATGCTCGCGGTCACCTTCGACGGCCGGCCGAACGCGAAGTCCCCGAGCCCGATGACCGAGAGGCCGTTCACCTGCCCGACCTTCTCTCCCTCGGTCTCGATGAGGAAGATCCCCCGCTGGATGTACTCCTCGATCTTCTTCTGGATCAGGTTCGAGCGGTAGACCTTCTCCTCGATCGCCCTCGTGACGTGCTGCCTCCCGATCTGGTCGGCGCCGTCGCCTGCCGCATAGAAGTTCGCCTCCCGGATGAGGTCCGCGATCGCGGCAAACCGGGTCGAGAGTTTCTGCTTGTCCTCAGCGAGGCGCGAGCCGTACTCGATCACCCGGGCGATCGCCTCCCGGTCCAGGTGCCGGAGGTCCTCCTCCCGGACGAGGTTGCACATGAAGTCGGCGTACTTCCCGGCGTTCTCGTCGTTTCGCTCCATCACGATGTCGAAATCGGCCTTGACCTTGAAGAGCTCCTTGAAGTCGGGGTCCATCTGGTAGAGGAGGTGGTAGAGCATCGGGGTCCCGATCAGGGCCACCTTGATGTCGAGAGGGATGGGCTCGGGCTTGATCGTCTTTGCCGTGATGAACCCCATCCGCTCTCCGGGCTCCTCGATGACGGCTTTCCCGGTCTTCAAGGCGGTCTTGAGCCCGTCCCAGGAGAGGGGCGCCCGCAGGAGGTCTTCGACGCTGAGGACCAGGTAGCCGCCGTTTGCCGCGTGCAGCGAGCCCGGCCGGATCATCGTGAAGTCGGTCGTGAAGATCCCGAACTGGACCTCTTTCTCGATCTTCCCGAGGAGGTTCTGGAAGGTGGGGTTCTGCTCGACGACCACCGGGGCGCCGCTGGTCCTGGTGTTGTCGACGACGACGTTCACGTCGTACTTCCGGAACGGGAGCTCCCGGATGAAGGCCTGGAACTGGGGCGGGGCGCCCGGCTGTTCGGGGATCCCGAGGAAGGCCTGGAGGTTCTCGAGGATGTCGTTCTGGACGGCGTCGATGTAGGCCGGGACCTCCGGGACGTCGGCATACTTCTCCTTGAGCTCGGCGACGAGGTTCCCGATCGCGTAGAGGGCGATGTCGTGGTTCAGGCTCGTGACCGCCTCGGCCCCCTGCCGCTCGATCTCCTGCACCTGCCGGAGCGTGCTCCGGAGTTCGGTATTGAGGGCGTCGCGCCGCCGCTGGACTTCCGCCCGCACTTCATCGGGGAGGTTGATGAACTCCTCCTCGGGGACCGGTCTCCCGTTGATGATCGGGATGGTCAGGAGGCCGATGGGGCTCATCTGGATGACGAACCCGGCCTCCTGGGCGCGCTGGTTGATCCGGGCGATGAGGTCGGTCCTTTTCCCCTGGAGCGACTGGAGGGTCTCGTCCCGGCGCTTGGCGTACTCCTCGCTCTCGAACGCCCGCGGGAGCGCTCGTTTGGCACCCTCGATGAACCGCTTCATATCCTCCCTGAACCGGGGCCCCCTCCCCGCCGGGAGGGGGATGGCGTCCGGTTCATACTGGTTCCCGAAGTTGTGGACGTAGACCCAGTCGCTCGCCCGGGGCTTGGCCTTCGCGAGTTCGTCGAGGAAACTCCTGACGGCGCTCATCCGCCCGGTGCCCTGGGCGCCCGCGGTGTAGACGTTGAACCCGGGCTCCCGGATCTCAAGGCCGAACCGCAGCGCCCGCAGCGCCCGTTCCTGGCCGATGATCTCTTCGAGCGGCCGCATCTCTTCGGTGCTGGCGCATTGCACCTTTCCCGGCTCGTAGACGTTCCGGTACTCTCCGATATCCAGTGGCTGAACCATCTCTCTCACCAGGTTCCTACAACTACACCGCAGGGTGTCGCCCGCCTTAAAAAAGGTTCCCCGGGTGCCATGATGGATGGTTTTAACTCAATTCGCGCTTATGTGTAGTATGTTTGCGTGCGGTCTTCCCTGCACGAGATCGCGAGGAACAGGTGTCCCTATGAGAATTGCAATAGCACAGGACGGAAACCAGGTGTCCGGGCACTTCGGGCACTGCGAAGGGTATGCGATCTTCGACGTCGAGGAGTCGATCATCTACCGGAGGGGCGACCTCAAGAACCCCGGCCACGAACCCGGACGGCTCCCGGTCTTCCTTGCGGAGCACAAGATCGACCTGATCATCGCCGGCGGGATGGGGCCGCGGGCCGTCGACCTCTTCCGCGGGAACGGTATCGAGGTGCTCCTCGGTGTCAGCGGGAACGTGGACTATATCGCGCAGGACTACATCGCCGGCCGCCTCTCGCCGGGGGAGAGCTCCTGCCACCACGAGGACGGCGGAGAGTGCGGTGGGCATTGAGCGGGTGCATCGACCTATAGTATTATGCTCATATGGGTAATAATTCCCATGAGGTAACGCTATGATTGTCTGTATCACGGCCCGCGCCGCGGGCACGGACGCCCCGGTCGAAGAGCGGTTCGGCCGGGCGCCTTACTTCGTCTTCGTCGATACAAAGACGGGAAAGTCGGAATCGGTTGAGAATCCTCTCATCAACGCTGCCGGCGGGGTCGGGCCCCGGGCGGTCCAGGTGCTCGCGGAGCATGGCGCAACCGTCCTCATCACGGGGCAGGTCGGGGGGAACGCCGCCAAAGCGCTTGAGGCGGGCGGGATCAGGGTGTATGCCTGCCGCGGGGGCGGCAGCGCGGCCGACGCCCTCGCGGCGTATACCGCCGGGGACCTGCAGCCGATCTCCCTCGCCTGAGGCGGGATCCGGCATGAAGATCGCGATTGCAAGCGGCAAAGGCGGGACCGGGAAGAGCACGGTGGCGGCGAACCTCGCCTGGGCGCTTGCCCGCTCCCGGGACGTCGCGCTCGTCGACTGCGACGTCGAGGAACCGAACCTCCACCTCTTCTTCCCGGCCGCGACGACGGATGTGCCGGTGACGACCCCGGTCCCGGTGATCGACCCCGCCCGCTGCACCCTCTGCGGGGAGTGCGGGAAGTTCTGCCGGTTCGGGGCGCTTGCCGTGGTGAAGGACTGCGTCCTCACCTTCCCGCACCTCTGCCACTCCTGCGGCGGGTGTACCCTCGTCTGCCCGCAGGGAGCCGTCCGGGAGGTCCCGCGGACCATCGGCCGGATCGCGTGCTCGCGCCCGCTCTCCCGGCTGGTCCTGATCAGCGGGGTCCTGAACGAGGGGGAGGTGCAGGCCCCGGCGGTCATCCGGGCGGCAAAGGCGCGTGCGGAGGGGCACCCGCTCGTCATTTACGACGCCTCCCCGGGGATCGCCTGCCCGGTGATCGAGACCCTCGAGGGGAGCGATTTCTGCCTCCTGGTCACGGAGTCGACGCCGTTCGGGCTGCACGACCTCCGCCTCGCGGCAGAGGTGGCGGAGGAGGTCGGGATCCCTGCCGGCGTCGTGATCAACAGAAGCGACGGAGAGGATGCGGCGACGGTTGCGTTCTGCCGGGAGCGCGGGCTCCCCGTCCTCATGACGATCCCGTTCTCGCGGGAGATCGCCGCCGTCCAGAACCGGGGCGGGCTCATCGCCGCGCTCCTCCCCGGGTGGGAGGAGCGGTTCGTTGACCTCTTTGCGGGGGTGAGCCCGTGATCCGGCTCGCGGTCGTGAGCGGCAAGGGCGGCACCGGGAAGACGATGGTGGCGGCGGCGCTCGCGGATACGAGCGGGGTGCCGCAGGTCCTCGCCGACTGCGACGTCGACGCCGCGAACCTCTCTCTTCTCCTCGAGCCCCGGCGGCTCACCACGGAGGAGTTCCGGGGGCTTGCGGCGGCCCGGATCGATCTCGGGGTCTGCCGCGACTGCGGGATCTGTGCGGACCGCTGCCGGTTCGGGGCGATCGTGCGCCGGGACGATGCCTGGAGAGTGGATCCCCTCCACTGCGAGGGCTGCGGCGTCTGCGCCTACGTCTGCCCGACGGGGGCGGTCTCGATGGAGCCGCGGGTCAGCGGCAGGATCTGCACATCGGCGACGGACCGGGGGTTCCTCGCCCACGCCCGGCTCTTCCCGGGCTCCGGGAACTCAGGGTTGCTCGTCACCGGGGTGAAGAAGCGGGCGGTGGCCCTCTCGGAGGGTGCCGACCTGCTGCTCGCCGACGGGCCGCCGGGGATCGGGTGCCCGCTGATCGCGACGGTGAGCGGCATGGACGCGGTCCTCGCCGTGACGGAGCCGGGGGTCTCTGCGCTCCACGATCTCACACGGCTCGTGACGGTCTGCCGGCGGTTCGGCGTCCGGATCTTCGTCGTCATCAACCGGTTCGATCTCGTGGAGGATATCTGCGCGCGGATCGAGGACTACTGCGAAAGGGAGGGGATCCGGGTGGCGGGGAAGATCCCGTTCGACCCGGCGGTGGTCGACGCGGTGCGGGAGGGCCGGCCCGTGACGCGGGGCGACTCGCCGGCGGCGGAGGCACTCCGGGCGCTCCGGGATACCCTGTTCGCCGAACTCGGGCTCCCGTGAGCCCGCCACCCTTTTTGTGACCCGCGCCGCAGTTCGGGGTATCGCGACCGTCCCGTCTCCGGCCGGAAGACGTTGTGAAAAAAGAGGGTTTGGTATTGTTTTAGAACCGGGGTTTTCTGTGCTTCGGGAGGCAGTCCTGGCAATAGACGGGTCTGCCCTCGGTCGGCTTGAAGGGGACTTCGCACTCTTTCCCACAGTCTGAACAAACGGTCTTCGTCATTTCACGGGGGCCGCCGAAGTTCCTCGGTCCACCGAAATTTCTGTTGCTTCTGTTATAATCCATTGGATTGCTCATGCAGATAAGAACACTGCCTGTAGAGATACGGGTGTATAGTATATAAGGTACTTCAACGGCACCTTGCGTGCCCCCCGCACCCCCAGCTGCCCGGGATGCGATCCGGGCACCCGCTGCCGCACAATCAGACATACACCGCCTCCGCCTCGACGGCGTGCATGAGCCGCGGCCGCCGGGCGATCCCGCCCTTCAGGGCGAGGTCCACGGAGACGCCGAGCATCCTCTCCAGGTCAACTTTCTCGTCCGCGACATCCCGGCCGATCGGCTCTTCGATATCGCTCCCCGGACCCTGCTCGTTTCGGGCGTAGGAACCGAAGATGCCGAGCGCGCGGATGTGATACCTCCGCTCAAGGCAGGGTTTTGCCTTCCTCAAAACATCGACGACCGACCGCACGGTCCGGTGCGGAGAGATATCCTCGGGCCTTTGCGGCACTTCCAGACGCCTCCTTTAAGGGTATATGGGCGGAAGAATCGTTTATCTGTCTCTCTGCCCGGTGCCGGTGAGGGATCCCCAAGGTTTATCTCTGCGGGGTTGAAGGGGGAGAGCGGGAAGACCCCCTGCGCAAGCTGGGGGATGGGAGCGGCGCCCCTTCGTTTTGTTTCACTTTCACCCTGCATGGCTCTTCTTTATAGCAAAAGAACTGCAGATACCTCATGGGATAACCGACAGGAGAGGTTCTGATGCACATCACCACGAAGATCAAGATTCAGGTGACACCCGATCAGGCCGATGTGCTCTGGCACCTCTCCGAAAAATGCCGGTTACTCTACAACTTTGCTCTTGCCGAACGAAACCAGAACTACCAGGAGAACAAGGATCGGCCCGATAAGCAGTACATCGGGTATGTGCAGCAGGCGAACGCCCTTCCCGACCTGAAGAAGAAGTACCCCGAGTACCGGTGGGTCTACTCCAAAGTTCTGCAGACCACCCTCAAATCGCTGGACGACAACTTCAAGTCGTTCTTTGCCCTGCGACAGAACGGCGATGAAGATGCTAACCCCCCGGGGTTCAAGGGCAAAAACCACTTCTGCACACTGCGCTACAACCAGAGCGGGTTTGCGATCACCGACGGGCGTATCCGGTTCTCGCACTTCTACAACGATGTACCGCTGGCGTTCGATCTGCCCGAAGATCGGACGTTCCTCAACGTCAAGCAGGTGAATCTCTTCTACGACGATCTGCAGGAAGCGTACTACATCTCCATCATCCACGAGGTTCAGCCGGACCAGAAATACGCTGACAACGGGTTCTACCAGGCCTGGGACCTCGGGGTCACGCAGCACGTCGCGGTCAACAGCCACGGGAAGTTCCTTGAAGTCACCAACGCCCGACCGGATAAGTACTGGAACCCGAAGATCGATGCCGTGCAGTCCCGACGAGACCACTGCAAGAAGAAGAGCCGGCAGTGGCAGAGACTCAACCGTGCCAAGCGGACGATGGAGCGGAAGCGGAGCAACCAGCTCAACGACTTCCAGCACAAACTGAGCAGGAAGCTCATCGAGAACACCCGGGCCGCCACGATCCTGGTTGGCGACCTCTCCGTCAAGCAGATGCCCAAGTCAAAGCAGGCCACGCCCGGACTCAACCGCGCCACCCAGAACGCGGGACACCTCTCACGGTTCATCGGATTGTTGACCTACAAGGCAGCCCTTGCAGGTAAGAGAGTAATACCAGTCGATGAACGGTACACGACGAAGACCTGCTGTGTCTGCGGAGCGGTTCACGAGATGCCGCTCGGGAAACGCGTTATGGACTGTGCCTGCGGGAACTGCATCGATCGCGACCACAACAGTGCGGTCAACATCATGGTACGGTTCCTATCACAGAATGCCCTGTGGACGGGCTACCGGCAGTTCGCCGGTAATCTGCGACAAACAGGTCCGAGGATCCCCGAGACCCCCGGGCACTCGCAGGAAGCCCCCTGCGCAAGCGGGGGGTAGTTCACAGATCTGCAGGCGATTCTCTGGACCGGTGAATGATGATGAACATCTCCCGGCTGAAGTACAGGGTCGAGGTCCTCTGCGACCACGACGACGTCAGGCGTTACGGTCCGTTCAACGAGCAGAAGGCGCGGGAGTTCTTCGAGGTCGAGGAGAGCCTCGGCGGGACTGCCCGGATTGTGCGGCTGGAGGAGGAAGGTATACAGCAGAGGTGGGAGGTTCTCACCGAGTGCGGGGACTGGGACCGCTACGAGAGGGGGCGTCGGGAGAAGAAGAAAGTGGAGGTGCCCCTGTAGCGAGGTGAGCGGGGTCTCCGCTCACCGCCGCGGCCGCATCCCGGCGGCCGCAAAGACCTCCTCCACCCCGGCCCGTTCCATGAGGTCCCCGAGCCTCTCCCCCGGCCGCGCGTTCTCCCGGAAGTAGTCGAGCAGCCGCCCGACGACCGCGGCCCCCTCCTCTTCGCCGGCCAGCCCGTCGGCCTCGACGCCGTCCCGGACGACCCGGCCCGACCTCCCGCCGATGGAGAAGCGCAGCCCCTCCGCCGCGACGCCGATCGCCTCTGTGGGACAGACCGCGATGCAGTCACCGCAGCCGGCGCAGGCCTCTTCGGTGTAGCGGGCCTCCCCGTCGACGACCCGGACCGCCCCCTCCCGGCAGACCGTCTCGCACGCGCCGCAGCCGTTGCACTCCCCGGCGCCGAACGCCGGGAACCGCCGGCCCATGATGCCGATGTCGTTTGACTGGACCCTTGCGCAGTTGTTCGGGCACCCCGTGACGGCGATCTTGAGTTTCCACGGGAGAACGCATCCGCCGTACTGCTCCTCGATCGCCCGGGCGATCCCCTGCGTGTCGCAGCACCCGTGCCTGCAGACCGTGCCCTTGCAGGCGACGACCGACCGGAGGGCGGCCCCGGTGCTCCCGGGCTCGATCCCCGCCTCCCGGAGTCTCTCCGCGACCGCACCAGCGTCACGCCGGTCGATGCCGGGGATCTCGATATTGAGCCGGGTGGTCAGGCCGACCGTGCCGTCCCCGAACTCTTCGGCGATCCGCGCCACCGCCGCCATCTGCGGCGCGGTCATGACGCCGGCGGGGATCTTCCCCCGCACGGCGACTTTTCCCTTCTCCCGGAGGCGGATGATCCCTGGCTCACTGGTCTTCTTCCTGTCGGTCATGTGGTTCCTGGCTGTAGGGTATGGCAGGAATCGGTTTAAACTATGTCTTTGTTCGGAGAGCACAAAGCGCATATACCCTCTCCCCGATACCTGCGTGTGGACCTCCTCCTGCAGGCATCCTCCCTCCTCCTCTGGGCTGGGCTCCTGAAAGGCCTCCAGCTCGCCCTCTGGCCCCGTCTCCGTCCCGCACTCGGGGACTACGCCTACCCGGCGGCCTACCCGGCCTCCCTCCTCCTCTTCGCCCTCGCGACCTGGTACTGCGGCCTCCTCCGCGTCCCGGTCGCCCTTGCCCTTCTCCTCTTCGCCGCCCTCGGGGCCTACGGCCTTTACCGGGGCGACTACCGGGGGATCCGGGGGTTCATCGCCCACGATGCGGTCTTCCTCGTCGGATTCCTGTTCGCGCTCTCCGTCCGGTTCATGAACCCGGTCATCGGCTGCTTCAGCGAGCAGTACATGAACCACGCCTTCCTCGCGAGCGTCATGCGGGAGCCCGTCGTGCCGCCGCTCGACCCCTGGTTTGCGGGCGGACACCTCACCGTCTACTACTACCTCGGCCACTGGTTGATGGGCTGCCTCGGGGTCGTCACCGGCGTCCCCCCGGAGGTTGTCTTCAACCTCATCCCGGCCACGGTCTACGGGGCGGCGTTCGTGACGCTCTACGCCCTCGGGCGTCTCTTCCTCCGGCGGCTGCGGTGGGTGCCGCTCGCGGTCCTCCTCCTCGTCCCGCCGTCGGTCCCCTGGTTCCTCGCCGCGGGCGCCGATATCTATCAGGCGTTCCAGGATACCAACTGGATCGTCGCCGGGGCGCGGTTCGAGTTCCCGGTCTTCTCCCTCTTCCTCGGGAACGCCCACGCCTTCGAGATGGCCGTGTTCAACCAGGCCTTCCTCATCTTCCTCCTCGGGTTTGCGTGGCTGCGGTGGCGCGGGCTCGATCTCCCGGGGCGGTCCGCCCTCGCCCTCCTCATCGCCCTCTCCCTCGGCTCGATGCCGCTCCTCTCCTCCTGGGACGCCCTCGTCTACGGCCCGGCCGCTGCGGTCTTCCTCCTTTCGCTCGCGCTCCGCGAACGGGACCGATCCACCGTTGCCGCCGTCGTCGCGGTCCCCGCAGTCGCCTTCCTCATCTACCTCCCCTACTACCTGCAAACCCGAACCCGCGGGCGTGGGCGGGATCGGGTGGGGTTTCCCCACCGACCCCTCGTGTTCCTCGCGATCTGGGGCGGGTTCCTCGCGGTGGTCTACGCCGCCGTCGCCCGGGATATCCGGCGGGCTCCCGTTTACCTCGGTATCGCTCTCCCGTTTCTTTTCGCCGGCTACGCCGCGCGCGCGCTCGCCGCGGTGCCGCTCGACCTACCTCCTCCTCCGGCGGAAACGCTCGTTTGCAGACCTCCTCTGCATCGCCGGGCTCGCGGTGCTCGCCTTCACTGAGATCTTCTACCTCAAAGAGATGCTCGGGGGCGACTACAGCCGGTTCAACACCATCTTCAAGTTCTACTTCGATGCCTGGGTCCTCCTCGGCACCGGTTCGCTCCTCATCGTCGGGGTGGTTTGCCGCCAGCCGCCCGGTCCTCCCTGGGGCGGCGGTGGCTTGCCGTCATTGCGGCCGCGGCGCTCATCGCCGCGCCGGTCGCCCTCAACATCGAGATCGGCCGCGGCCTCCTCGGGATCAAATGCCCCCGGCGGGCTACCACACCCTCGACGGCCTCGCCTACCTCGACGCCACCCGGCCCGGGGAGGCCGCGGCGATCGACTACCTCCGGACGCTCGGCGGCAGCCACCGGATCGTGGAGGCGGAGAACGGGGACTACGGCTACTACTCCGGGTCTCGTCTTTCACCGGCATCCCCACGGTCCTCGGGCAGATCAGCCACGGGTTTCGACCTGGCGAGGGAACGGCGCGTGGTGCGCGGATCGCCCGGCGGATATCCGCGCGATCTACGAGGACCCGGGGAGACCCTCGCTCTGATGGCGAAATTAACGCGACCCTCCTCTACGTCGGCGAGCCCGGAGCGGGAGCGCTACGACGTCCGCCTGCCGGAGCACGGGCTCGTCCTGATCTACGAGGGAGACGGGGTCCGGATCTACGCGCCGGAGGCGTAACCATTATACGACCCGGGCGAGAGGGTGGGGCTCATGACGCGAGCAACTGCAGTCATGGGGGTGCGGGCGTGACGCCGGAGACGACCACAGCCCAAACCGCTAAAAGCGTGACGGTCGAGATCGCGGCCGCGAACATGGTCTTCGATGCCGGGACGATCACGGTTCCCGTGGGTGCGGAGGTGACGGTGCACTTCGAGAACCGGGACAACGGCATCCCGCACAACATCTCGGTCTACACCGACTCTTCGGCGGCCGACGCGATCTTCGTCGGCGATATCGTCGCCGGCCCGGGCCGGGCGACCTACACCTTCACCGCACCCGGGACCCCGGGGACCTACTTCTTCCGGTGCGACGTCCACCCGTTCATGAACGGGGCGTTCATCGTGGAGTGAGGGGGCCCCCTCTCCCTTTTAGAGCACGACGGCCGCGATGATCGCCGCGGCGTAGACGATCAGGGTCGCGTGGATGAGGGGGAGCGCCCGCATCCCGGCCGCCGGGCTCTTCCCCCGGAGGATGAGGCAGGTTGCGGCGCCGAGGAGGATGAGTCCTGCGGCGAACCCCGCGAGCGCGACGGGGCCGAGGGTGAGGCCGAAGACGAGCGCCATCGCGGCATGGACGGCCGCAAAGCCGAGGACCCAGAGAACCGCGCCCCGCATACCGTAGAGGACCGGGATCGTCGCCATCCTCCGGGCGCGGTCGTTTGCGACGTCGGCGATGTCGTTTGCCGCGAGGTGCGCGAGCGCCCAGGGGTAGAAGAAGAGGAAGATGAGGAGGGCGGCCGCATCCGGGCTGCCGTGGACGAGGTAGCCGGCGACGGGAAAGAGGGCGAAGTCCGTCCGCCCGACCACCTGCGCGAGCGGGAGGGTCTGGCGCCGCTTCTTTGTCTGGTAGAAGTACTCGACCAGGTAGGAGTAGCCCATGATGCCGAGGACGTAGAGGTTGTGCGGCGCAGGGAGGGTTGCGGCGATGGCGGCCGCGGACCCGGCAAGGATGAGGAAGAGGGCGAACGCCGCCCGGGGCGAGACCCTCCCCTCCGGTATCGGCCGCGCCCCAAACGGCCGCCAGTAACGGGTGAGCGAGCCGTCGATGTCCCGCCGGTCGTGCTCCCGGTCGACGTAGTCGTTCAAGACGAGCCCGGCCTCGAACCCGAAGAGGCCGATGAGCGCCGCGCGGCCGACGAGTTCCCACGAGAACCCGCCGTAGTTCGCAAACGCGAGCGCGAGCCCCGAGCAGAAGAGCAGGGGCCAGACGAAGAAGAAGTGGGCGCGGGTCAGGTCGGCGAGCGCGGCAAGGGTCTCTCTCATGATGGTACGTGACGGGTTATGCGGCCGTGCTCAAAAAAGGTTGCAGGTCCCACCCGGACCCTATATATACCCCCGGAACACCTGCCCCCTCCCCCACGGGGGAGGTCGACGGTAATGAAGAACTACTGGCTGGTTATTGCGGCGGTCCTTGCGGCCTGCTGTGTCGGGCTCGTCTCCGGCGAGATCGGCGCGACCACGAACGCCTCGATCACGGTGAAGGACCAGGCGATCCCGGGCGACGGGATTGTCGGGAACGTCACGGTCGACGAGGCCGTGAGCAACGGCACCGGGTGGCTCGTCATCCACAACAACCTCTTCGGGCATCCCGGCGGGGTCATCGGGTATGCGCCGGTCGAGCCCGGGGTGAACACGAATGTCACCGTCACGGTCCATACGTTCGTCGCCACCGACACCCTGTTTGCGGTCCTGCACCATGACGCCGGGAGGGAGGGCGTCTTTGAGTATCCCGTCCCCGACGTCGAGCAGAAGATGGACGGTGCGATCGTGATCGTGCCGTTCAACGTCACGGCGGAGAACGCCACCCTGATGAACCTGACCGGGCTCTGTCCGCGGTGAGGGGGCTTGGTCCCCCTGCCGCTCTTTTCCGGAAGACCGGTCCGGGCCGTCAGACGGCAACCTCTTTTGATCCGGGAGAGAACGATACGGTGTGCAGAACCTCAACAGGACAGGCGTGCCCAAACCCGGGATACCCGGGCGGGAGGGATAGCGGGATGCCCCTCCTCCCGGCCGCGATCACGGTCTACCTCCTCGTAAATGTCGTCTCGTTTGCTGCCTTCCGCCACGACAAACGGTCGGCAGAACGGTCGGCGCGGAGGACCTCCGAGAGAAGGCTCCTCGTCCTCGCGCTCTTCGGGCCGTTCGGGGCCGCGGCTGCGATGCGCGTCTTCCGGCACAAGACGCAGAAGGCGAAGTTCCGGCTCGTCCCCCTCTTCCTCTGCCTGCACGTCGTCCTCGCCGCCGCGCTCGTTCTGCTCCTCCTGTAGCCGGAGAGGTTGTTGACCGGAGCGGAAAGGTAAATGCATTCATTTGTCCCACCGTAGACTGCATGGCATACGACTACGGCCCGCCAGCCCGCCCGATCGAAGAGACCCTCGCGGCGATCCAGGCGGGCCTCGCGCGCGAGTACCGGGCTGAATACCTGCCCGCCCACCGGCGGTCCCCCCGGAGGACGAGGAGGCTCCGGCGGATACGGGGGTGGAGCCGGGAGACCGGCCGCCTGATCTCCGGGGCCGGCCGGGTGGTCCGCGAGACCCTCCCCCGCATCGAGCGGGATACCGGGCACACCTTCCCCGGCCCCGACGGCCTCCTCCGGGTCCTGATGGACCCCTCCACGAAACGGCTCTTCTTCGGGATACTCGCCGGGTTCCCGGAGGAGGCGCTCCCGGTCCCGGCACACGACCTCGCCCGCCTCGGGGCGTTCCCCGACGACGCCCGGGCCCTCGCCCTCATCGGCGACGTCACCCTGCGGCTGAAGGTCCTCTCCGGGCCGGAGGCGGAGGTGCGCGATCTGGCGGCGCTCTCCGACCGGTGGGATCTCCACGAGAGCCTGATCGGTCTCCTCTGCCGCCGCCGCCCGGCCGGCGAGACCCTCCTCCGGGAGAAGGAGACCCTTGCCCGGGCCGTCCTCGGCCTCATCTCCGTCGAGGGGGGCGCCGACGCCCTCAGGCGTGCGGTGCCGCTCCTTGTGCCCGGCCCGGCGGGGTAGCGGGATAACGTTATATACCGGACCCGCCCTTCCCGGAGCGGGAGATTACCTCATGGATACCCGTGCCCTCCGCGCGTTCATCCGGCTCGGGCGGTTCCCCTTCCTCCTCTCGGGCTTTGTCCCGTTCACCGCCGGGGCGCTCTTTGCGTTCCTTCTCGGGGCGCGGTTCACCCCGGGCGAGTTCCTCCTCGGTTACGCGGCGATGGCGGCGGCCCACCTCTCCGTCCACTACAGCAACGACTACTTCGACGCCGACGCGGACCGGTTCGTCGAGACGACGGCCATATCGGGGGGCAGCGGCGTCCTCGCCGCTCACCCCGAACTCAAGCCCGCCGCGCTCGGTGCGGCCGTCGCCCTGATGGCGGCCTCACTCCTCATCGGCTGGGCCTTCGTCACCATCTACGACTACCCGCCGGTCTTCCTCGTCTTCGGCCTCGCCGGGAACCTGCTCGGCTGGTTCTACACCGCGCCGCCGTTCGCGCTCGCCTACCACAACCTCGGCGAGGTCGCGAACATGATCACCTTCGGCCTCCTGATGCCCGGCGCGGGCTACTTCGTCGCGATGGGGGGGCTTGACGCCGCCTTCTTCACGTTCGCCGTCCCGCTCTCGCTCTACGGCCTCGTCTTCATCGTGAGCGTCGAGATGCCGGACCGGGAGGGCGACATCGCCGGGGGGAAGCGGACCCTCGTCGTGCGGCGGGGGCGGATCTTTGGCTTTGCGCTCATCGCCGTCGCGGCGGCCCTCGCGACCGCGGCCTTCACCCTCTTTGCGCTCATGGGGGCCTTTGCCCCCGTGGATTTCCGGCCGGTGGCCGTGATATCGTGCATCCCGCTCGGGATTGCCCTGTGGGGGTTCTCGAACCGGTGTGCCGAACGGGCGGGCGCCCTCCGCTACGCCACCGCAAACATCTTCGGCTACTTCCTCTTCTGGGGCCTCGTGGTCGTCTGTTTCGCCCGGGAGGCCGTTGGATCTCTTCTGGGTCCGTAGTGCGCCCGATTTTGACATCCCCGGATAAACATTTTTATTTTGGAAGGCCATCTATACCGTATCCAAAAGATAAGGAGATGTTACTCGTGAAGAGATTGGGTGGATTCCTGCTCCTGTTTCTCCTGCTGATCCCGGCCGCGACCGCGGCGACGATCACGATCAGCCCTGATGCGATCCGGTCCGGTGACACGGTCACCGTGACCGTGAACGATCTATCCGACGGCGCTGCCTTCTCGCTCGGCATCCGCGGCGAGTTCGCCGCGACCCCGGGCGAGACGTTCTCTTTTTCGGCCCGGGACCTCTCGCTCCCCTTCGCTCTCGACGGGGGTGAGGTGACCGCCTACACGAAGGGTACGAACTGGACCCGTCTCTCGGCCGAACTGCCGGACGGGGGCTCCGTCAGCATGAATTACACCGCCGATAAGAACGGCGAGGTCCGGATCGGCCAGCCCCGCAACCTCCCGAGCGGGACCCTCAGCCTCGTCGCCCTCGACGGGAAGGCTGCGGCGGAGAGCATCACCACCGATCTCGTGATGATGGGCACGAAGCGGGGGCCTGACTCCGGCACGATCTCGTTTGCGATCGAGGGGGTCACGCAGGGCACCGCGACGGTCTCCGTCTACATCGACGGGGCGGAGGCCCTCTCGCGGACGATCGCGATCGGGGGAGAGGCCCCGGCGCCGACACAGACCACGACGCCGACCGCGACCACCACACAGAGCAGCGGCGGCAGCAACAGCGGGGGCAACAGCGGCGGCAGCACCACCCCCCCGACCGCCACATCCACCCCGGGCGTCACGACGGTGACCTCGGCCGACGGGAAGGCCTCTCTCACCGGGACCGATATCGCGGGCGCCGGGCTCCAGCCCCTCCCCTTCCAGGGCACCATCCTTCCCGGCTTGTCTACGGCCGGGAACGCCTACGCCGTGACCCCCGCGACCCTGACGTTCGACCCCGCCGCGGTCCTCTCCTTCCCCCTCCCCTCGGCCGGCGCGACGGCGACGATCGCGAGGTTCGAGGACGGCATCTGGTCGCCGGTCCCCTCGAAGATCGAGGGTGACCGGATCACGGCGGCGGTCTCGCGGGCGGGCTCGTACGTCCTCCTGGTCCCCGCAGAGGTGCCCACCCTGACGGCGACGGCGACGACGACCACCGCGGCCGTTGCGACCACCCCCGCGGCGACGACCCCGGCCGCAGCCCCGGTGGCTCCCCTCCTCCCGGCGATCGCTTTCGCAATCTTGATGTTCTGGTGGGAGAGAAGGGGCTGACAGAACCATCCATGGACCCCCAAGATCACCGACCCCTGATCGTCGAGGCCGCCGGCGACGTTCCCGGCGACCTCATCGCGGTCGCCGCTGCAACAGCCGTGACCCTCGCCTGCGTCTACATCCCGGTATTAAACGAGAGTTTCCTCCGGATCCTCGTTGGTGTGGCGATGGTCCTCTTCATCCCGGGTTACGCCCTGATCGCGGCGCTCTTCCCGGCAAAGGGCGACCTCGACGGTATCGAGCGGGTCGCGCTCTCGTTCGGGCTCTCGATCGCCGTCGTCCCCCTCATCGGGCTCGCGCTCAACTACACCCCCTGGGGGATCCGGCTCGACCCGATCCTTGCGTCGCTCACCCTCTTCACCCTGGCGATGACCGCGGCCGCCTGGTACCGGCGCCTCCTCCTCCCGGCCGCCGACCGCTTCACCGTCCCGGCCCGGGCGATGCTTGCCGCCGCCCGGCTGGAACTCTTTGACCCGGGGGCCTCCCGGCTCGACCGGGGGCTCTCCGCCGTCCTCCTGGTCGCGATCGTCGCGGCGCTCGCGACGACCGCCTACGTCATCGCGGTGCCAAAAGAGGGGGAGCACTTCACCGAGTTCTACATCCTCGGGCCAGGGGGGAAGGCCGCGGATTACCCGACCGACTTTCCGGCCGCATCAACCCGGTCGCTGATCATCGGGGTCGGGAACCACGAGTACCGGGAGATCCCCTACACGGTTGAGGCGTTCGCTCTCAACCAGACCTTTGACCCCGCGACGAACACGTCGACCATCCACGCGGCTGAGCGGCTCGACCGGTTCGTGGTGACGGTCCCCCACAACGAGACCAGGGAACTCGCCTGGGAGTTCTCGGTGCCGTCGACCGGTTACAACCGGATCGAGTTCCTCCTCTATAACGAGACGGTCCCGGGAGAAGAGATCGCGGGGCAGGACCGGATCAACGCGAGTTACCGGGACCTGCACCTCTGGGTGCGGGTCCGGCCGGCGTGAGGATCACCCGGACCACGCCTCTTTTTTCGTCGACGCTGATGTGCTCGAGCGTCGTCGGCACCCCCGTCCCGAGCGCCGCGAGCGCCGCAAGCAGGCTGCAGACCGGGCAGCCGATCATGGTGCAGCACTTCGGCGAGGCCGCCCGGACCGCCCGGCAGCCCGAAATGAGGCGGTAGCCGGAGAGGGTGACGACGATGTTTGCGCCGTCTCTTTTCGCCTCCGCCTTCTCGGCGATTTCGAGGAGGTCTTCGCAGACCTCCGTTATGCAGGCGAGGAGGGCCTCGTCCTCCCCCGGCACCTCGAGGGCGTGCTTCTCGCGGAGCCGTGCGAGGAGCGGGGCGCAGGCCGGGGCGAGCCGGACGGCACACCCTCCCTCGCCGGTGATGTAGGAGTAGTCGTCGCCCGGGTTCTCCGGGAGGCTGCCTGCCACCGGGACGACCTCGACGACCGTTTCTCCCTCCGGGATGAACCAGGCGTCGCCCTGGACGCCGAGGTCCGCGCAGAGGGTGGCGATGCTGACCGTCCCCTGCACCGGGAGGAGGGCGGCGATCTCCGGGTCGAGGGGCTCGCCCTTGTGGAGGGCGAGGAGGAAGACCCCGGCGATGAAGCAGCCGGCACCTGCGAGGACGAGGGTCGCGGTGGTGATGTCCCCCCGGCCGGTCGCGGCCGCGAGGACGAGGAGGGCCGCCGCGGCGGTGATGAGGAGGAAGGCTCCGCGGTAGGGGTTTCTGGCGGTCATGCCTCTCCTCCCGCCCAGACGGTGAGCCGGTAGTCGTAGAGGGTGAGGACAGCATAGCCGCAGCCGAGCGCGGCGGCGAGACCGAGGAGGGGGAGGAGGACGGTGCCGGAGATTGCGATGACCGCGGCGAAGAGGGCCGCGGCCGGTATGAAGGCCCAGTAGCCCCGCCGGTCACCGTGGAACGCACCGAGGACGATAACCTGGAGGATGAGGGCCGCCGCGAGGTTGCCCGCCGCGACGACCAGGACTTCGCCCGCGCAGAGGAGGAGGAACCGCCGGTCGAACTCCATCAGATCGCCTCCACGACATCGACGCCCGGAATGATGACGGGCGAGCCAACGGGTGCCCGGAGAACGACCCGCATCCCCCGGATCTTTGCCTGGTGGGCGACCTGGAGAAGGTGACTCGTATCGCTCTGGTTGAGGAGCGTGTAGAGGTGGATCTCAGACGCTTCCACCCGGTCCAGGGCTTTCCCCACCGTGACGGCGAACGGTGAGGTACTCTCGGCTGCAAACGCCGCGAGCACACCGCCGAGTCTCGCGATGTAGGTCCCTTCCCCGCCTCCCTCTCTCCCGGGCAACCGGGCCCGGGCGGCGAGGATGGCCGGCCCCGGCGACCGGTAGAGGGGGGCGCGGGGCTCAACCGGGGCAAGCCCGCCGAGGGTCGAGAGCGCCTTCCCGACGTCATGAGTCCAGGGGAGGAAGCGCAGGACCTCCCCGCCGGCGATGACGAGGAGCGAGCATCCTACGCGGGACTCGATCGCACCCTCCACCGCGTCGCAGACGATCATCGAGTATCGTGCGAAGACCTCCGGGTCGCTCCCCTCCCGCGTGG
Organism: Methanoculleus sp. 10; assembly: GCF_913757945.1. NCBI lineage: Archaea > Methanobacteriati > Methanobacteriota > Methanomicrobia > Methanomicrobiales > Methanomicrobiaceae > Methanoculleus > Methanoculleus sp. 10. The sequence goes on from NZ_CAJYDP010000003.1 coordinate 280,785, forward strand.
GGATGTCGACGGCGACGAGGGGCGCCCCGGCCTCGAGGCCGGTCAGCTCCCGGACGTAGAGGGTGCCGCGCCGGGCCGAGATCTTCCAGTCTATCCGCCCGGGGCCGTCGCCCACCTGGTAGAGGCGGAACCCGCGGACGCTGGGCCCTTCAAGGGTAGACCTCCGGTCCACCTCGCCGTCTCTCACCCCGGCCTCCTTCTCCCCGCTGGTCTCTGCGGTCCCCACGGGAAAGACCCTGAGGGAAGGGGCGGTGGGGCGGCGGATGACGAGGTCGTGGGAGAAGTACTCGTCGCTCGCCTCGAGGACGACCCCCTCAAATGCCGTCTTGCCGGGCGCCATGAGCCTGATGGTGTAAGCCACGGTCTTTTGGGGCGGAGAGGGGGGAGCGTCGCCGACGGCGACCGCCGGCGGGATGTCGCGCACCCGGATCTCCATACCGGGCGGGACGGCAAGGTCGACCCTTACCCTGACGTGGACCTCCGTCCCCTGCCGGAGGATCGTCCGGTCGACCTCGCGCTCGATGACAAGGGAGGCTGCAAGGGCCTGAAAGTCGCGGCTGAAGCGCCAGGCCCGCCAGAAGAGGAAGATGGCGAGGGAGCCGGCGGCAAGGGCCGCGGCAGGGTTGTCGATGAGGATGGCGACGGCGGTGAGGGCGAGGGCGAGGGCCGCGACCCCCCCGGTCGTCCGGGTCGGCCGGATCATCGCTACGACACCCCGATGCTCTCGAGGATCTCGTCGATGATCTGGTCGGGGGTGACCCCGGCGATCGCGGCCTCCCGGGAGAGGAGGATGCGGTGGCGCAGCGCCGGGTGGGCCAGATCCCGGACGTCGTCGGGGATGACGTAGGTCCGGCCGCTCAAGGCCGCACGGGCCATTGAACCCCGGAGAAGGGCGATTGAGGCACGGGAACTCGCCCCGAGCCGGATGTCGCCGTGGTTCCGCGTGGCGAGGACGAGGTCGCGTATGTAGGCGAGGACCATTTCATCGACCCTGATCTCCTGGATGGTCTCGGCCATGGCCCCCACCTCGGCGGGGTTGAGGAGGGGGGTGATCCGGTCCCGGTAGATATTCCAGTCGAGTTCCCCGGCGCGCTCCCGCCGGAGGACCTCGAGCTCGTTCTCCGGGTTGAGGTGGGTGAGGGTGGTGCTGAACATGAACCGGTCCCGCTGGGCCTCGATGAGGGGGAAGGTTCCTTCGGCCTCGTGGGGGTTCTGGGTGGCGATGGTGAAGTAGGGGTCGGCGAGCGGGTAGGTGATCCCGTCGATCGTCACCTGGCGTTCACTCAGGGCCTCGAGGAGGGCGCTCTGGGTCTTCGGGGTCAAGCGGTTGATCTCGTCGACCATCAGGAAGTTCGTGAAGATCGGGCCTCTCTGGAGGACGAACTCGTTTCGGTTCCGGTCGTAGACCCGGACTCCGATGATGTCGGCCGGCTGGATATCCACGGCTCCCTGGACCCTCCTGAAGTCGTAGTCGATGAGGTGTGCCACGATCTTGCAGACGGTGGTCTTCGCGGTTCCCGGGACTCCCTCGATGAGGAGGTGGCCGCCGCTGATCATGCTGATGAAGATCACCTCAATGAGGGGCTGGTTCCCGACGACCACCTGCTGGGTCGTCGTCCTGATCTCTTCGTAGGCGTTTGCGATTGCTTCGATGCGCTCGGTTAGGTTGTCACTCATTCTCTCTCCTCCCGAACCGGTAGGCCACCGGCAGGACCGCGAGGGCCACCGCGGCTGCCACGGCCAGCGGCGTCTCCTGTATCCATAATCTTGTGTTGATGATTCGATTAGTGGTGCCGGTCCTGCTGTGGGTGCCGTCGAGCAGGACCGGCCGGGTATTCTCGATGAACTCCGGGTTCTCGGCGAGCATGGCGTTGATGAAGAGGCTCGGGTCGCCAAGCACGGTGAGGTTCCCCTCCCGGGCGCAGACGACCGCGGCCTCGAAGGTCTCGGCGCCGGTGATCCGGCCGTCGCCGTCGGCGTCCTCCCACGTGAGGATGGATGTCTCGAGGAGGGGAACGCCCCCCTCGACCGCCGCGGGGCGGTTGACCCGGATGGTCTCGACCCCGGCAAAGAGGGTGTCGTTCCCGACCACCCGGGCGAGAAAGAGCCCGGGGTCGGCGTGGTCCCGGTCGAGGCTTGCGAGGTTCCCCGGCCGGACCCGCATCGTGCTCCCGAGATCCGCGAGGAGGCCGTTTGCCGCCCCGTCCTCGTCGGCGATGATGACGCGCCCACCGTCGTCGAGGAACGCCCTGAGGTGCCCGACCTCTTCAGCCGTGAAGGGCCGGTCGGGCGCGAGGATGAGGAGGGCCGCCCCGGGGTCGAGGCCGCGAAGGTCGCGGACCTCCGCCCCGGCGAAGCCCGACGTGCCGTTCCAGCCCGTGTTGTAGCGGCTGTACTCCTCGGGGGTGGTGGTCACGTGGGCAAAGACGGCTCCGCCGGCAAGGAGGAGGATGAGGATGACCGCCCAGGCCTCACGCTGCATCCGCATCCCCTCCCAGGGCTTCCTTTTCCATCGCGCGGAGCTCCTCCTCGGACGGGGTCTCTCCTGCATACCGGATCAGTTCGTAGCGCTCGAAGAACCCGGCGTGGCCGGGAGCGATGCGGGCGCAGTCCCGCGGGGTCTTTGTCTCCGCGATGCCGAGCCGGGCACGGAGCGTGCAGAAGAGGACGGTCGCGGCCTCGCGCGGGGGAAGGCCCGCGATCTCTACCCGCGGCGGCGGTACCGCGGCCTCCTCTGCTGTCTCTCTGGCTGGCTCGACGACCGGGCTCTCCTCCCGGCGGTTCCGGCGCCGCCGGAGGTACCACCCGGTCCCGAAGAGACCTGCAAGTGCTGCGGCGAAGGGGAGGGGGGAGAGCCCTTCGCCCGGGACGGTGACCGTCTCCGCCGGGCTCTCCGATGCGTTCAGGGGGTAGCCCGCACCGTGGAACTCGGCCCGGAGGGTGTGCTCCCCGGCGGGGAGGGCGATCTCTTTTTCGTAGGTGCCGTTTTTGTCGGTCTCCGCGGCGACGAGGGTATCGCCGTCGACCCGGAGGAGGACCGGGGCGAGCGTGACCGGGCGGCCGTCGCCGGTCGTGAGGTTCCCGGTGCAGGCGACGGCTGTCCCGTTCACCTCCGCGAGGGCGAGGGTGATGCTGGTGTTCCCGGAGAGGATCTCAAACGTCGTGACCTCGGAGAAGATGGGTCCTGCGACGGCGTAGGCGAGGTGCGGTCCGGCGGGGACCCGGCCGACCCGGTAGGGGTGCCGGTAGGGCCCGCCGTCGTCGAGGGTGACGGTCGCTGTCAGCCTGCTGTCGACGTAGATCTCGACGGGAGCTCCCGGTCTGCCGCCGGCGTGGGTCCCGGCGATGAGCAGGGTGTCCCCGTAGTGCCCCTCATCAGGGGTGACCGCGATCCTGAGGGGGGACTTCGGGGCGCTTCTGCCGCCGGTCTTCTCCCGCCAGTCGTCCGCAGCGTCGGCGATCTTCGCGAAGTCCTCGACGCTCTCCTGGTAGGGGGTGGTGTTGATCTCGTAGTGCTCGGCGATCCGGGTCGTCGCGGCCTCCCTCTTTGCGTAGGCGGAGAAACCCTCCCGCATCTTCTGCCGGAGGGCCTCGCCCTCGTAGACGACGGCCATGTGCTGCTCGTCGTCGCCCCGGACCTCGATCTCGAGGCGCTGGAGATCCTCAAAGCGCCGGGTGTCGTTCAAGAGGGTCGTGAGGGCCTCCTGGTTCTGCCGGTTGTTCTGCTGGAACTCGCCGACGTCGGTCCCGGAGACGTCGAGGGTGACGACGAGCCGGTCGAACTGGCGGGAGAGTTCGCTGTAGCGGGCGAGGTCCCCCTCGGCGCTCTCGTAGTCTTTAAGTTTGATCGTGAGGGCGAGGGTCCCGGTCTGGCCCAGCAGGTCGTCCATCAGGGGGACGAGCGCCGCGGCGTCGCCCGGAGAGCGTTTCTGGACGGTCGCGGGGTCGGCGTGGGCGGCGGTCGATATGTTCTCGGCCGTGTAGAGGACGGGGTCGGCCGCCCGGGCTCCGAGGAGGACGAGGACGAGGACGGCTGCCGCCATGAGGACGGCGCGCGAGGCCCGGGGGTTCATGCGGCAAGGATCTCCAGGATTTTTTGGGCGACGATGTAGGCGAAGAGGGCGACTCCGGCGGCGATGAGGTAGCCGATATACCGCATGTAGCGGGGGCGCGAGAAGGCCCCGTCGATCAGGACCGCGACGACGAGGAGGCCGATGAGCGAGAGGACGAAGAAGACCTCAAGGTCGAGCGTGCGGGAGAGGACCATGAAGAAGGCGACGATGATGAGCCAGGCTGCGAGTACGGCCGCAGCATAGTATTTCTTCGCACCCGCCATCCTGACTAAATTTCGGCTCTGCAAGAGATAATCTTATTGAAATGATGCCTTCCCGTCTCCGGGCGGACGGGGGGAATCGGGGGGTGAGCGGGTGCCGGGACCTCTGGTCCCCGGTTCCATCGGGCCCGGATCATGATTATACTATTTTAAATGCCCCTTTATACAAAACGGAAACATTATGGTATCGCTCCAGAAACATTCTCGCGTATGCGGTGCGCGATGGTCTTTCTCGGTGTCTGTCTCCTCCTTGCCGCCCTGCCGGCCGGTGCCCTGGCAGGGAGCCCCCTCTGGACCCACTCCGTGCCGTCCGAGATCACCGGTCTGTCCCTGACTCCGGACGGCTCGTATGTCCTGACCGGCGGGGATCGGCTCTGCCTCCTTGCCGGCAACGGCACCCCTCTCTGGCAGGAGTGGACGGCGGGGCTGACCGCCTGCTCTGCCGACGGGCGCCTGATCGCGGGGGCGGCCGGCCCCTCCCTCACCCTCTTTGGCCGGGACGCTGCGGTGATCTGGAGGCGGGACCTGCCCTCCGCCGCCGTGGCCCTTGCCCTCTTCCCGGACGGGAAGCGGGTTGTGGCGGCGGATCGTTTCGGCAAGGTGTACTTCTATGACGCCGACGGCACCCTCCGTGCCACGGCCGACACCCGGGGCGACCCCGATGACGGGGTCGAGGCCCTCTCCGGGATCCGCGACGTCGCCCTCTCCGGGAAGGGCGAGTACGTTGCGATCATCTCCACCCGCGGCCTCTTTTACTATACGGGCGCCGGGCGGAGCCTCTGGGCGCTGGAGGATAGCCTCACGGGCGGGACCGCCGTCGCCGTCTCCGGGACCGGGAACGAGATCGCCGCGGCCTCGGACGCGAGCGTTCGCCTCCTGAACCGCACGGGGGCAACTCTCTGGACGCACCGGTGTCCCCGCCCGGTCACTGCGCTCGCGATCGCGCAGGACGGCTCCCGTGTCGTCTTCGGGCTGCAGGACAACACCCTCACCTGCTTTGACCGGGAGGGAGGGGCGGTCTGGACGTTTGCCGCCGGCGGCTGGATCCGGGACGTTGCTGTGTCGCAGGACGGCTCCCGTGTTCTTGCCGGCTCGATGGACGGGCGGGCCTATCTCCTCGACGGCGCCGGGCGCCTCCTCGACACCTACGCCCTCAACGGCTGGGTCAACCACGTCGCCCTCACCGCGGACGGCACCACGGGCGTCGTGGCCTCGCTCCACGAGGTGATCAGGGTCTCGACCACGGCGGTAACTCCCTCTTCCACCCTGGTAACTCCCTCCCCACGGCGGGAACCCCTTCCACGGCGGTAACTCCCTCTACGGCAACCGCGGCTCCCGCCACCACCCGGGGAACACGACCACCCTGCCCCCTGAGGGGATGGCGCTCCCTCTCCTCGTTCTCGGCCTTCTTGCCGGCACCGTGACCGTCGGCGCCGGGTACCTCTACCGGCAGCGCCGGCAGGCCTCCCGGGCCGGGGAGGAGGGGGACCTCCCGGCCGTTGAAGCGGAGATCGCCCCTGTCGTGGCAGGGGAGGTGCCGGCTGCTCTCTCCCCTGCGGCTGTGGAGACGCCTCCGGCCCCGTGGCGGGTCTCCCTTGACGAGGGAAGGGCCCGGGAAGCAGCGCGCCTCCTCTCGCGGGAGATGATCGCCCTGATCCGGGGTCGGACCGGCTCCCGCATCGTCACCGTTGCGGACGCCCTGGACGCCTTCCCCGGGGATCGGGAGGGGCTTGCCCGGTTCTTTGCGGATGCGGACCGCCTTGCCTACGGCCACGACGACCCCGCGAGGGAGGATATCGAGGCGCTCGAGGCGGCATACCTCCGGCTTGCCGGGGAGATCGGGTAGCGGGCTCCCCTGGGGGTTTCTCGGGCTCACCGCAGCACTGTATCCCCTTCCCGGCCTTGAGGGGCGCCCTGCCACCGCTCCGTCTCCGGCCAGGGCGGCTACCGCAACGCGCTTTGCCTCACCGGCCCGCGGGAGGCCTTCTGTCGCGGGTGACCCGGGCGGGGCGGGAGGGAGAACATCCCGGTTGTTCGTCAGATATCCCGATGGAGCAACCATCATCTCCGGATGGTGATTTTGGCGGAGGAGGAAAGAATATTTCTCAAATGGGGGTTTTTAACCGCGATTATCTGTAATCGGCCACGTTCAGGAAAGATCCTTTTTGGGAACGTTCTTATATGGGAATTGCCGGGTTGTGCTGGAAGCCCGACCGGCCCCCGGTGACCGGCATCCCTTTTCCCGCCCCCAGGAAGGGCATTTTTTCGTTAATGCTCCGCAGCATTTCCTGATTTATATCGATATATTTATTCATCCAACTGTAGTACTTATCGTATTAGAAGCAGCGTCCCAGCCCCGCCCCCTGCCCCGGCGGGCGGCGGACAGTCGTCCCATCCCTTACCCAGGGGCTTCTCACGACCCAGCATACCGGCATATCCATGATCGAATCTGCTAACCCTCAGAGCCTCTCCCGCCCGGAGAGCACCCGTGCCGCCCCGGAGCCGGAACTCGCGGCGGTTATTCCGGCGTATACCGGGACCCCCCCGGAGGAATCACGATGAGCACCCGCACACGCACCCCTTCTCCTCCCGCCCGCCCGGCCGGGCCGGTCACCAGAGCCGGCGACAATGGGGAGGATGCGATCCTCCTCGTCGAGAGTCTCGCAGGCCAGGCGAGGCCGCGGCGGGCCGTCCGGACCCTCGTCGCCATGCCGGCCTACAACGAGGAGGCCTACATCGCGAAGACCGTTCTCGGCGCCCGGCAGCACGCCGACGCCGTCCTCGTCGTCGACGACGGCTCGAAGGACGAGACCGTCCCGATCGCGGAGGCGCTCGGGGCGATCGTCATCCGCCACGCGACCAACAAGGGCTACGGCGGGGCGCTCCAGACGATCTTTACGACCGCCCGGGAGATGGGGGCGGAGGAGCTCGTCATCATCGACGCCGACGGCCAGCACAATCCGGGGGATATCCCCCGGCTGCTTGCGGAGCTCCGGGCGGGGAACGACGTCGTGATCGGCTCCCGGTTCGTCGAGGGCTCGGCCGGGGAGATCCCCACCTACCGGAAAGTAGGGATGAAGGTCCTCGACACCGCGACGACGATGGCGGGGAACAACCTCGCGATCACCGACTCCCAGAGCGGGTTTCGGGCCTATGGGCGGAGGGCGATCGAGGCCATCCATATCAGCGGCGAGGGGATGAGCGCCGGCTCCGAGATCCTGATCCAGATCAGCGACCACCGCCTGCAGGTCGCCGAGGTGCCGATCAAGGTGCGTTACGACATCGAGGGGACATCGAGCGAGAACCCGGTTTCCCACGGGGTCGGGGTGCTGATGAACATTGTACGGCTGATCAGTCTCCGCCGGCCGCTGGTGTTCTTCGGGATCCCGGGGGCGGTCTTTGCCCTCATCGGGGTTGCTGCAGAGATCTACACTTTCTCCGAGTACTATCGCACCGCTCAGTTCCACTACATCGTCTTCACCGGTGGGTTCTCAGTGATGATCCTCGGGCTTTTGCTCGCGACCGTGGGAATCATCCTCTACTCGCTTGTGCAGATTATTGAGCAGGGGAAGAAGGGGGCAGTCGGGTCCTCTGCTACGCCTTCTGATTCCCCTTTGATTTCATCTTCCCTCGTACATCCTCCGCAAAGAACCGAGCAAAAAGGAGGCCACTGACAGGTCTGAGGCTTTTTTGGCGATATCAATGCCCTCTCAGCATCGCTTTATGGATCGTTAAAATGATGCAACATATGCAAAACCGGTGTAGGTAGACATTATGGATAACAATATTCTGATTCTTGGTGCAGGCCCGGCAGGGATGTCAGCTGCTTCGAGATTGCTTAGTAATGGCGTTAATTTTTCAGTCGTTGAAAAAGAGAATATTATTGGCGGTCTTGCGAAAACAATACAATATGGCCCATTTTCCCTGGATGTCGGCCCCCATATCCTGTGCACCAAACCCTATGTGTATGATTACAATGAGAAAATGTATCGTTTTATCGAAGACTTGCTGGGCGATAAGTTGATCCACTATGAGACGTTAAACCGAAAATATCTGGAAACTGTCCGTGTTGGCGAGGATGCATTTGATTACCCGATTCAAATCAAAAATGCCTTGCAAAATGTCGGTTTTTTGAGCGCCCTGCACATGGTCTATGACTATCTAGGTGCCAAGTCTCAATCTCCACATAATTCGAATGGAAATACGTCATTTGAACAGGTGATAACCACCCAGTTAGGGAGATCTCTGGCGGATCTCTTTATTCTCAAATACTCCGAAAAAACATGGGGGCTCAAATGTTCGGACCTCTCTTCTGATCTGGCCTGGCGGGTTGGTGAGTTCTCAATAATGGATGTCCTTATAGGTCAGATCTCCAACTTTGGGAAGAACCTTCGCTCCCAATCAGGGCATCCGGTCTGCTATCCTGAGATGGGTATAGGATTAATCTGCGAACAGATTAAAGCAAACATTGAAAAAGCCAACATCGGCGAGGTAAAGACCGATTCTTATCCAGTACGTATTCTACACGATAACGGACGCATTCACGAAGTTGTAGTTTGTGAAAAAGGCACAATCCAGTCCTATCACCCCAACTATGTTCTTTCGTCTATTCCAATCGGTCAACTTATCCAATTATTAGATCCGAAGCCGCCAGTTGAGATTATAGATTCTGTTTTGAACTTAAAACACAGGTCACATCTGTGTCTATACTTAATCGTCAATAAATGCCGTGTGCTACGTGAACATTGTATTTACTACCCGGACCCTGAAATCCCGTTTGCACGACTGATGGAACAGAAGAATTACAACCAGAACACCTGCCCCGATGATATGACTGCTCTGGCTGTCGAGTTCTTCTGTTGGTATGAGGACGATCTCTGGAATAAGGATGACTCAGGGTTATTCAGGATTGCTATACCCAAACTCGAGGAACTAGGTATTGTCAAAGAGGGCGATGTCGTCGATTATTTTGTTCACAGGGAGCGATATGCATACCCGGTCTATGATCTTGGGTATGCGGATCGTCTGAGAACTGTAATGGCCTATCTGGGAGGCTTAAAGAACCTCAAACTGATCGGGCGCTCCGGGACTTTCACCTACATGGACCAGTATCGTGCGATGGAAGCCGGCTCAAACGCCGCTGATGAGATCGTAAGTGAGTTCACCAAAGAATCCGGAGGTGGTTTAGCGTGAAGATCCTGAGGGTTGCAGGTGACCTGTACCCCGCTTTCGTTGGCGGGATTGCCATTCATGCTCACGAAATGTCGAAGATGCAGGCATCTTCAGGCAACGAAGTGACGGTCTATACGTCTATCTGGGATGATGAACCCCTGGAAGAGGTGCGTGATAATTACCGTATCGTCAGGTTCAGAGGAATAACGATTTTCCGAAATTCAATAGCTCCGAGGCTATTTTATCGTCTATTTCAAGAGAGGAAAGCATATGATATCATCCATGCTCACTCCCACCTGTATTTCTCGACAGTATTCTGTGCCCTTGTGAGAATGTTAGGTTCACCTCCTCTTTTGGTTACGAATCACGGGCTCATTTCGCAGACTGCTCCCATGTGGCTACAGAAGATATACATCCCGACTATTGGCAGGTGGATTTATAGCACCGCTGATAAGATCATCTGTTACACAGAGACAGAGCGGGATCAGTTAATCGACTTAGGTATCCCCCCTGAAAAGATATCGGTCATCCACAACGGTGTAGATACGGACCGTTTCGCTCCTTTAACGAATGTTACTCCTAAAAAGCAGATCCTCTGGATTGGTAAATATGTCCCGGGAAAGGGTGTCGAATACCTCTTGCGAGGCTTCCAGTTATTCTCAAAAGATTTCCCGGATTATACACTCCTGATGATCGGAAGAGGGCCTCAGAAGGAGGATTGCCTCAGAATGGTTGAGGATCTGGGCCTCACGGAGAAGGTTATTCTCAGGGATTTTGTTCAGAACAAGGATCTTCCCGAGGTATATCAGGAGTCCTTTCTGTTTGTTCTTCCGAGCCTTGAAGAGGGTGTTCCAAGGACGATCCTCGAAGCGATGGCCTGTGGCGTCCCGGTTGCCTGCACCGAACTTCCCCAGCTGATCAAAATTGTTTCTGGGTGTGGACTGTTGTTCCCGCTCAGGGATCCTGAGGCTCTGGCTGCTGCTCTTTCAACGCTGGCATCAGACCCTGAGGCGGCTCAAATTTACGGAAAGAACGGGAGGGAGAGAGCAGTCTCCATGTACTCTTGGAGCGACACTGTCTCTAAGACTCTTGACCTGTATACATCTCTTATTGGAGATGGGGCGGCAGATAAATCTCGCGAGAGTGGGGACAGCCATCTTAAACGTGTATCTGGGGTCTCCCGTCCAGATGAGGTGAGGTGAGCCGGATGGCTGGTGTTGCGAATATAGGTGAAACGGTATGAGGATCTCAATTGTTGGCTGCGGGTATGTCGGCACGGTCACCGGCGTATGTTTTGCTGACTTCGGTCACGACATCATCTTTTACGATATTGATAGGAAGAAACTGGATCTCCTCTCGCGGGGGGAGTCACCAATCTATGAGCCCTCGCTCGATGACCTGATCCAGAAAAACCGGGAGCGCCTCACCACGACCTCGGACCTCACCGCTGCCGTGCGTGATACGGACATCACGTTCATCTGCGTCGGCACCCCGTCCCGGGACGACGGGTCGATCGACCTCACCTACGTCCTCTCTGCAGGCGCCACGATCGGAAAGGCCCTGCGGGAGACCCCGGACTTCCATCCGATCATCGTCAAGAGCACCGTCTTCCCGGGGAGCACCGAGGGGCCGATCCGGTCGGCGCTCGAAGAGGCATCGGGGAAGCGGGCGTTTGTGGACTTCGGCCTCGGGTCTAACCCTGAGTTTCTCAGGGAGGGAAACGCCGTCCACGACTTCTGCGTGCCTGACCGTATCGTGCTTGGCGCCAAAGATGCGAGGACGATGCGGGCGCTCGGGGATCTCTACGCCTCCTTCACCTGCCCGAAGATCGAGACCTCGATCCGGACGGCGGAGATGATCAAGTACGCGAGCAACGCCTTCCTTGCGACAAAGATCAGTTTTGCCAACGAGATCGGGAACCTCGCAAAGAAACTCGGGATCGATTCGGAGGAGGTCTTTGCCGGTGTCGGGCTTGACAACCGGATCGGCCCGGCCTTCTTCCGGACGGGGATCGGGTTTGGCGGCTCCTGTTTCCCCAAAGATGTGCGGGCCCTGATCGCCGGAGCGGGAGGTCATGGCGAGGATCTCCAGATCCTCCATGCAGCGCTCTGTGTCAACGAGGGCCAGCCCCTGAAACTGGTCCGGCTGCTCCAGGCGCACATCCCCGACCTGAAGGGCCGGCGGATCGGTGTCTTGGGCCTTGCCTTCAAGCCCAGCACCGATGATATCAGGGAAAGCCGGGCCATCCCGGTCATCAGGGCGCTGCTCGATGCCGGGGCCGAGGTCATCGCCTACGACCCTCTTGCCATGGAGAACTTCGCCGCACTCTTCCCGCAGATCGAGTACGCACCCTCGGCCGAGATCGTTCTTGCGGCCGACGCCGTCCTGATCACGACCGAGTGGGAGGAGTTTGAGCGCCTCAATTACAGCGGGAAGACCGTCATCGACGGCCGGAGGGTTGCTGCGGCTTCCCGGACCGCGGATATCTACGAGGGGGTCTGCTGGTGAAGGAGGTAAGGAAGGCTGTCATCCCGGCGGCAGGCCTCGGGACCCGATTCCTCCCGGCGACGAAGTCGATGCCCAAGGAGATGCTCCCGCTCATCGACCGCCCCGTGATCCAGTATGTGGTGGAGGAGGCGATCGACTCAGGGATAGAGGACCTGATCATCATCACCGGCCGGGGGAAGCGGGCGATCGAGGACTACTTCGACGACTCGCCGGAACTGGAGATGCACCTGCGCGACCACGGGAAGTTCGAGGCGCTCAAGACAGTGCAGGAGATCTCCTCCCTCATCGATATACACTACATCAGGCAGAAAGAGCCGAGAGGGCTTGGAGATGCTATCCTGCGTGCCGAGAAGCATATCGGTGACGAACCGTTTGCGGTGCTCCTCGGGGATGATATCATCAAGAATCGCACCCCCTGCACGAAGCAGCTTATCGATCTCTACTGGGAGAAACAGCGGTCTGTTATCGCGGTCGAGACGGTCCCCCAAGAGAAGGTCAGCAGTTACGGGATCATCCAGGGGACACGGGTGGCCCCGTCACTCTACCGTATCGACGATATCGTCGAGAAGCCCCGGGTCGAGGAGGCGCCCTCGAACATCGGGGCGATCGGGCGGTATGTCTTCACCCCCGAGCTCTTCGAGTGCCTGGAGCATACGACCCCAGGCGTTGGCGGCGAGATCCAGCTCACCGACGGGATACGGATCCTTCTCCAGTTCCAGGAGATCTATGCTCATGTGTTCCAGGGGAAGCGGTACGATACCGGGGACAAGGCGGGGTACATCAAGGCGATAATCGATTTCGCGTTAGCAAATCCCGAGACATGCGACGATGTCGCCGGGCACCTTATGTCGCTTGGGAAGTACGAACCGGAGGTTTTCTCGGCCGGACGAGTCGTATCAGAGACAACTGCAGATTCCTCTGAAAAGGATCAGTGATAGGGAGATTATGTCAAAGGTCGTCATAACAGGAGGGGCGGGGTTCATCGGATCCCACATTGCCGAAGAGGTCGCAAAGGAGTACGAGATCGTCATCATCGATAATCTCGATGACTATTACTCACCGGATTTGAAGCGGCGGAACCTCGAGAACCTCCTTGCAGATCCAAATGTGCGTTTTATCAAGGGCGACATCGCTGATTCGGGTCTTCTCCGGAGGGTGATCGACTCTGACGTGGAATTTGTCTTCCACGAGGCTGCCCAGGCCGGTGTTCGGATATCAGTCGAGGACCCGTTCAAACCGAATAACGTCAACGTGCTCGGCACCTTAAACGTCCTCAAGGCCTCCCTCGATGCCGGTGTCAGGCGGGTGATCAACGCATCCTCCTCTTCGGTCTACGGGAAGGTGCAGTATTTGCCTTTTGACGAATCGCATCCCACCATGCCGGTCTCCCCCTATGGGGTCTCGAAACTTGCCGCCGAGCACTATTGCCGGGTCTTCTATGAGGTCTACGGCCTCCCGACGGTTTCCCTCCGCTACTTTACCGTCTACGGCCCCCGGATGCGCCCGGACCTCGCGATCTCGATCTTCACCCGAAAGATGCTCGCAAACAAGCCGATCACAATCTTTGGGGACGGGGAGCAGACCCGTGACTTCACCTATATCGATGATATCGTCCGGGTGAACCGAAGGTTGCTCGAGACAAGTGATGCCGATGGTTATGCGATGAACGTCGGTGGCGGTCACCGGATCACGGTGAACGACCTGATTGCTCATCTCAGGGAGATCACTGTGAGTGCATCTGAGGTTGTTTATTCTGACAAGCAGAAGGGTGATGCGGAGCATACGCTCGCGGATACATCTCTTGCGGGGGAACTTGTTGGATACAGGCCGGAGGTCTCTATCAGGGAGGGTTTGTGCAAGTATGTTGAGTGGTTTATGCAGAATCCTTGAGGGAACTGTGCTTACCTGTTCAATCCTCTCAAAATGTCTCAACCCAAAGCTGCCGATGAAAAAGATGCTATGTACTTGCAGAGTGAAGCTGGGTTCGCCAAATAGTGGATATTCAATCACGAGCGGACTGAAATCTCGACTATGAAGTCAGATCAGAGGTGTAGGAATGAAATTGCTAGTTTGCACAACGGAATACTATCCCTATGGTTCTGGGATTGCTAATGTCGCGTATAATGTTGTTCAGCAGTTAGAAAAGAAGGGGATTGAATGCACTGTCTGTTCTCCTACAGGGCCTGATATAAAGATTGAACCCATATCTGGATGCGGAAGACTCACCCTTGCCCATTACTGGTATAAAGTTTCCAAATATTTTCAAAACCGACAGAATCAATACGATATAGCTTGGTTACATTACCCATTAATGTTAAAGTCGAATCCGTTCAAGAGGAGTTATGTAACAATTCATTCAACCGCGTACGGCATAAAGTATCCATTCTACCTTAAACCGTACCAGATCTTTTCTAGAGTTCTTGAAAATTACTGTCTGAATAAGCTGGATCCTGATATTCCTTTTTCTTCAGTCAGCGACCAATCAATTTTAGATTTGAGGGCCAATGGAGTTGACCGAAAAAAGATCACAAAAATATTGAATGGTGTTAATACTGATTTATTTGGCCCTAATTCCAAGAAAGGTGAAATCCGGGCAAAGTATGGCTTACCAATAAGATCGACGGTGTTTCTATCAGTTGGAAGGTTAACTTACCACAAAATGCCGTTTAGAATGCTTGATTTGTTCAAAAGGATTCAAAAGCACTCCAAGGACTATCTTTTGGTTATTGTTGGAGGCGGTAAACTTTTACCGGAATTAGAAGCATACGCGAAAAAGAATGACGTGCGTGTGAAATTTTTGGGTTATGTTAAATCCAAAGATTTACCTGAGATATACAGCTGCTCGGACTTTTTCTTTATGACCAGCAGATATGAGGGGGGGGAACCTACTCTTACGGTTGCAGAAGCTATGGCGTCTGGGTTGCCGTGTATCGCTTCAAGAATCCCAAACTTTAAGTTAATCGAAGAGAATAATTTGGGACTGTTGTTTCACCCATCAGACGATGATATAGCAGAGTCCCAAATTCAAGGTTATTTAAGTAATTACGATGCAAAGATTTCCAAAAATGTCCAAAATTACGCCAAAGCAAACTTAGATTGGAAGGTTATTTCAAATAGTTATCTTGATGGATTTTACAGCGCAATTTCTGGTGATGTGCAAGTTAAAACGAATTTTTCTGTATCCAAGCATCATTAGTTAAAATTTTTAACCTTGTTCGGCGGGAGGAATCTATCTATGAATAGAAAGCAGTTAAAGTTGGGAGTTTTTTCGTTTCCGTTAACAAAATCGAATGCTATACCTTGCAAAAACTTAGTAAGCATACTTAGTTCATTTTCACCCCAAATATATCTCCTGACTAGTATTGACTCTTTGGCTCAGGATAACGAATCTTCAAGGGTTCTTATTTATGGAATTGATTACACTTTAGAGTCTAACTTAGTAAAGAAAATCAGTAGTTATTTATATAGGGAAGTGAGGCTCGCCCTACTTGTGAAAAGGTTAAATAAACATGTTGACACATGGGTTTTTTTCTTCGGTGGTGATAAGTTCATTTTACCTATGTTAACTGCAAAACTATTTGGGAAAAAGATCGTATTGCTCAAAGGTGGATCGAGTATCAAAGATGCCATATACCAAAATGATTTGTTCTATATAGCAACTTTATTTTCATTAAAGGTAAATCTGTTTCTTTCTACTTATATTGTGGTTTATTCGCACAATCTCGTATCTGAGTGGAATTTCGAAAAGTACCGTCGCAAAATACGCATTGCCCACGAGCATTTTTTGAATCTCAACACCTTCACTGTCACCACCCTCTTGCTCGACCGCCCCCCTCTCATCGGCTACATCGGCCGATTGAGCGGGGAGAAAGGTGTCATGAACTTTGTCCAAGCTCTCCCTAGCATCCTCAGCGATCGGGAGGATCTCCGTGTGCTCATTGGTGGGGACGGGCAGTTGAGAGAGGCGGTCGAAGCTTCCCTGCAGGAAGTGGGGTTCGCTGCCCACACCGCTCTTCCGGGCTGGATCTCGCATGAAGATCTCCCCAAGCACCTGAATCAACTGCGTCTTCTTGTCCTTCCTTCCTATACCGAAGGCCTCCCTAACATAATACTCGAGGCCATGGCCTGCGGGACCCCGGTGCTCGCGACGCCAGTAGGGGCGATACCGGACATCGTGAAAGACGAAGTGACTGGTTTCATTATGGAAAACAACTCTCCTGAATGTATTGCGAGGAATGTAATTCGAGCGTTAAACTCGCCGAAATTGAAGCAAATTGTGGACAATGGGAGACGGTTCGTGGAGGAGAATTACATTTTCGAGAAATCTGTGGAGAGCTGGAGTGAAGTCCTTATTCCCTGACTTTTATCTCTTTCCTCATCTGGTGAGCGTTTTTGTCGTACAGTTTTGTTGGGAAAGAGGAGCTTAGGTTTCGCCCTCCTCGCCTCTTTCGTACTGAAATGCAGCTATGCTATGGCACAAGATCTTGACGAATCTCTGGCATTTAGTACTGAGTGGCAGAATATTTGAAGGAATTAAGGTGAACAGTAAACCTGGAATTCTCTTTGAATACTAACTCACTGAGGTTCGTGAGATTAAACAAAGTGCTCAAGAACTTCGGAGCAGCACGATTGTTATATGGGGTTGGAAACGAAAACGCAGTAGTCTTTGCTCCTATATATCTTATTTATATTATAATTTGATTCTACTTGAACGTCGTATTGGCTGATTGGTTCGTAGTACGTCCAATCAGGTAACCCTTTCCGGATTGGTTTGTCGTAGTTATCGATATTCACAATTGTATATCGAAGCATGGAATCGCAACTTGGGTTAGAATTGATGAGATCCTTATATCGCTCCACGTTATACTGGATAAAATTGAATGTATTTGACTCTCCGAGGTTGTTTGATAGATATGTTTTTATCTCTCCTAGAGAATGATGGTCTATCATCACTTCCTGGGTTTGTAGCTTTTCTTGAGGGGAAAACTTATCCATAAACTGTATCAATGTTGAGGTACTATCTTCTCCTACGAAACTATAATTTATGTCATAGTGGATGTATAAACAAAAATAACTGCAAGTCAATATTATTAATAGGCTAGAAATAATTCTAAAGAAGATGCGTCGTTGATCGACCTGCAATAACCAGTATATGCATACGAAAGGCATAATTAAATAGTAATACCTTAAGGTTGTTAGGCCGATTATTGAGTATAGCGCGTACTCTGCAATAAAGGGTACGACTAATATGGCCATATACGTACTGTGGGGCTTCCTAAGCCAAAAAAATAGATTTTTCTCTTTAATGGTTAAGACCATTACACAAATTAGGGGTACAATCGCAAGGATGATTGTATAAAGCAAATTATTTACTTTGAGTGCGAGTGGAGAGCTCCGAACGGTTTCAAGTTCTCCAAGATGTGTTGATGATCCCGAAAAGGCCATCTCTAATGTAGACAGTATAGTGTTCCCTAGTATGGAGAGTGAGCCTTCCATATGCACAAGTTGCTCGTAAATTTTTGGGTTAAAATATGCAAATATTACCAATGAGAGGATGAAGAGTATTAGTATTGATCCCGTTTGAGATCTTATTATACTGTATTTTATCAGATCCTGAGTTCCCATGACGATGAGGAGCGTGCAGGTTAAAGTTAGCACCCAAAGCTCCATTGGTGGGCCATAATATTTCGTCTGTAGTAAAAATACTAATGCGAATATTAAGTATACCACTTTTGCTTTTCCATGTGTTTGTACATAATACATGTATAGGCAAGCCACAAAAAAAACGTACATCACTTGAGCCATTAAGTATTCCTGAAAATGAGATGCTAAAATAAATTGGCGAAAGAGAATGAGAATGCCAATAATTATTATGGCTATATGGTCTGAAATCACTTTTTTTGCGAATAATAGAGTGGCAAAAAGCATTGCAATAGGGATTAAAGGTAAAAATGATACGTCTATTATGTTTAAACCTGTCATTTGGCTGATAATCTGCAGAAATATGGGGGCAAAAGGCATGATATACTGATATGAGAGAATATCTGAGTTTGAACTGAAAATAGGGATCCAGTTGCAAAGCCTTTCAAAAAAGAAGCCATCATCGTTGGAAAGATGACTGCTACGAAACAATAAGTAAAACGCAGAAATAAATATCAATGCGAAAATAACATAAAGGAATAGTATTTTGCTCCTTCTATGCATCGGAATCCCTTATGTCCATATATACTGTATTTGAATATGCTCTCACCATTCTATATGCACAATTCTTTTATTGGGTCGTAGATAGTGCTTAAATCCGATAGTTATAGTACTTAAAGCGTAATGATAATAATACCTTTGTGTCCTCTTTTTAAATTATGCTCGCTCCGAAACCCCTTAAACTACTCCTACTTGGGGCCGCGCAGACACACCCTTGAAATACTCAACCATCTAGGATTAACCGGGTCCATGATGAGCATGGACCGGGATTCTGTTCCGGCATCAACCTGCGGGCGCTGGCCGACAACTAGGTTCTGTTCCCCATGCCCACAGTACGGAGTTTCAAGGTGGTGAAGCAGGCCCTCTTCCGGATCAGGCGGACCATTGTCCACTCTAAGAACCTGCACCAGTTCAATGAGGAGACGATGTTCGTCGAACCGGTGGAACTGATGATTGAAGGGTGCCCTTCACCGCATATGGCTACTATAGCCCCCAGCGTGAGCAGGATAAACGGGAGGGGAGATGCTGATCACGGAGATCGGGGAGAAGCAGAGGACGGTTCTGGGTGCCTGTGACATCTTGTTCTGGTAAAAATTACGTGACCACCTGAGGTCGGTAGCCAAACGGTGTGGGAATGCAGGGTACATCATTTGGCATTGGTGGAATAATTTGGCATTTTGTCTCTTGCGTTCGATGACTTATCAGTCTGTTTAAACCGGTTTTCTATCAGTATCTCTGTTTAACATTGTTTTTGCTATGTGCAGGAGGTTGGTAACTTCGGATCGAAGAATCATACCGGTTACAAGGGTGAACATGATCAGGTAGATGACGGTGCCGTACATCCAGTTATGAGTCAGCACAACCGTTGCCAGAAATACTCCAGAATATCCCCCGATCACTAGCAGCCATTTAATGACTTCTTGGTTATTCGTGGACGTGAAACGTCGAAGAGAGAACTCGTTAAGGAGGTACCACAGGAGTGAACTAATAACTGTCGTGATGGCGATGCTTGTGAGCGTCCCTAAGTAGGTAGCAGCAAGGAAGTAGAGCCCCGCTGCGCTGACGAGGGATAGCCCTGCTAAGATAAAGTATAGGCGCTGTTTCTTGTATGCCTTGAAGTAGTTGACGTGGAGAATCTGTGTTTGGCTAATGAGTCCCGTCATGCAGAGGAGGATTGCCATCAGGGGGAGACTTGCCGCGTAATTAGGGAGGTAAAATTTCACCCATGCTGTAAATGGAAAGTATGCAGTGAGTGCTCCGGCCCAGAAGATAATAATGGTCGGTTTGAATATGCGATATACCTGGGTCCGTATTTCAGATGACGATCCTGACAGATACGGGAAAAATACTTGTGATACCGCTTGGACGAACATTATGACGACCGTACACATAGACATTGCGAAGGTATATTGGGCAAACTGGGTTATGGAAAAGAAGGAGCTGACCGTCAGCCGATCGACGGTAACTAAGAGTACTGCGGTAAAGTTACCCAAGAGTACATAAATCCCGATGTTGATGTTCTCTTTGCCATAAGCTTTAACTGGTGTTCTCCAAGTTCCCGGTGGGAACAAACTGTCACGGAGATGTACAACGAACAGAACGAGAATGATAGAACCCGCTGCTATAGTTGCGAGGCACAGGTATCCATACCCAAAATTCCCGCTGACAAAAAGCCCGATAATCATCAGCAGGAGGAGAGCACCCTTGCTAGTATTAGCAATTGTCACCAATTTGAATTTTTTGGCTGCTTGGGCTGTAAAGATGAAAAATGTGAGCGCATTAGTAATTATAGCATTAACAAGCACTATGAGAGTTACCTCCAAAGTGGGGAAATCGAAAACGACCAGAATCAGCGCAAGTGTGCCGACAACTAGGAGTTGTTCTAAAAGAAGAAATTTGAACGCTGCTGGAATTTCTTGTTTAATCTCTTGAAAGTCCCTCCCCGCCCAGCGGACCAGCATGCCATCAAGAAACCCTAAATGAAGAACACCTCCATACGTTGCATAGAGGAGAAAGAGTTGCCAATAGCCATAATCTGCTGTGGAGAGATACTTGGGGATGATCAGGCTCTGGATGAGTCCGAAGGCAAGAAGAAACGCTTGACCGAGTGAGTAGATCAGGACATCGCCACCGAATGCGCGAAGGCTAAAGTTGTTATTCTTTTTCATATTTGATCCAAGATCTTGCTTATTACGTTTATGTAGTAGATACTGAGGGAGTACGGCAATCTAGGGGTGAATAGCCCGTGGCGCGGTGCTCCGATACTAGGGGCAATATCAAGTTGATATTCCGCTATTCTGTGATGGGCACAGGATCGACAATATCGAAAGTTCGGGATTGTAATGATCCAGCCCAATCGCCGTGTATGTGACTTGGAACATCTGATTTCACCTTAAATGATCGGGATTAAGGCATTCGGCATCCCTGTTTGTAAGATATTTTGAGACACTTACATATGTAAGTTATTTCCTGAAGATGTACTTGAACACTCGGATTCTTTATGTGAGTTATGGGGAGGCTGGGCTGAGGTGGAAACTGGAATCTTGAGGCCCCTGAGGTAAACTAGGCACTTTAAGGTGTTCATCGGGTTGGCTGTGCGTCAGGGTAAGTATCACCCAGTACGCATAGGGAGGTGATGAGATGCATTCTGGGTTTCGTGAAGTTACCCCTGCACAAGCAGATGTGAGCCTGCCGGCCGGAAGCTCTTATGCTCTTCTAAACCACCCTACAGTCTCGCGGAGCCCTTCATCGACCGTGTTGCGGGGAGAAAAGCCGAAGGCGTCCCTGGCCCGCGATATATCGGCAAGCGAATCACGCACATCCCCCGCTCTCGGAGGTCCGTAGAGCGGCCGGGCATGCATGCCGGTGATCCCACAGAGACAGGCAGCGTTTCGTTGAGGCTGATCCGGCGGCCGCCGGCGATATTAAAGACCCCGGGCATCGCCCTCCATCGCCTGGATGTTCGCCCGCACCACGTCGGCGACGAAGATGAAGTCGCGGGTCTGCTCC
The DNA here is from genome assembly GCF_913757945.1 of Methanoculleus sp. 10. Lineage (NCBI taxonomy): Archaea > Methanobacteriati > Methanobacteriota > Methanomicrobia > Methanomicrobiales > Methanomicrobiaceae > Methanoculleus > Methanoculleus sp. 10. The sequence goes on from NZ_CAJYDP010000003.1 coordinate 302,008, forward strand.
CCGTCGCCGTAGATGATCGGCGGTTTCCCGGCGAGCAGGCGGGTGACGAACTTCAGGATCACCGCCCGTGCTCGGAGTTCGGTCCTGCCGGGGACCGAAGACGTTGAAGTAGCGCAGGAAGGCCGTCCTGATGCCGTAGAGGTCGGAAAAGACCTTCCCGTAATGCTCGCCCGCGGTTTTGAGACCGCGTGGGGAGAGCGGCGTCGGCGCCATCGTCTCGTGTTTGGGGAAGACCGGGTCGTCGCCGTAGATCGCCGAGGTGGAAGCCGCCACAACCGTCGGGACGCCGCATTCCTTTGCGGCCCAGAGGACGTTCACGGTTCCGCCCACGTTCACCGCGTTCGTCTCCAGGGGTTTTTCCACGGAACGGGGCACTGACGGGATCGCCGCCTGGTGGAAGATGCCGTCCGCGCCGGGGAATGTCTCCATCAGGAGGTTGAGGTCAGTGATGCTCCCCTCAATGAACGTCACCCGGGGGTGATCCAGGAGGTGCTCGATGTTCTCCCGCCGGCCGGTGGCGAGGTTGTCGATGACGACGACGTCGTGGTGCTGTGCCAGTGTGTCTGCAAGGTTTGAGCCGATGAACCCGGCCCCGCCGGTGACGATGTAGCGCATGAGTAAGACTATGGTGGCGGGGGTGTTTAGGGTTTTCTGAATTGTATTCAGGACGTTTTTAGTATTAACTAATCAAAATTGGAGGATCTCCTAATTAGATGTGGGTTGTATAAAAATTAGCATGAAATGTTGATAGTATTGTCAAGTTCATAGATGACCCAATGTTTATAGTCCGTGGCGCCACTCTTTTTGAACCTTGAGCCCCCGATGCCTGCATGACCGCAATCCGTCAACTCGTGAAGCGAGAGGACCGGGGCAAGGGGGCTCGATCCCCGTTCTCACAATCCACGGCATGCACCGCGACACGAACGTAGAGGATGATGACCTCCTGCTCGGCATGGTTCACGGCATACACGATCCGGTAGTCTCCCACGCGGATCCGGTAGAGATGCTCTGCCCCGCTTAACTTGCGCACGCCAAACGGCAGAGGCGCCTCAGACAGAGTCTCTATGCTCTGAAGAATGCGTGGAATTACATCGCGCGGCAATGCCGCGATATCTCTCTCGACGCTTGCCTTGACCTGAATCGCGTATCCAGCCATTAGCGCCCGTACCGCTTTTTGAATTCCTCAAACCCTATGGCCGGTTCTTCGCGCCGCTCCGCTACAACAGCAAGGTCGTGAAGATCTTCCTGCAGTTGTTCGTACTCCTGCAGGGGAGGATCACCGCGACCCGGTTCCCGTGCTCATCGACAACATGCTGTTCTCCTGCTGTGCTCATTTGCTGCGAACCTCCTCACCTCCATATGGGTGCAGGAACTATCAATCTTCGTTCGCTCCGCCGTGGGGAGGGTCCTCAACCCTAACATGGATTCAGGATGCCGCCCCGGCGAGGTCATCTATGCCGGGGTCCCTCTTGACGATATCCGCGATGGCATCGTCTCCATCAACCCTCTATCTGGCGTTTAAGGAGTTCGTGGGCGATCTCCTGCGGCGCGGCCCCCCTGATTCACGAGGGGCACAGGGTCTGCTTCTTCTCCGGGGACGGTTCGATCAGCAATCATTATGACCGTGCGTTCACAAGTATTCGTTGTATGCTCCCGGTCAGGCGGCCGATCGTCCATGAATTCGCGGCAAAGGCGCGTGCGGCGTGCGGCGACGCAATAGAGGAGATCATCCTCTTCGGTTCCGTGGCGCGGGGAGACGATCGGCCGGACTCCGATATCGATATCCTCGTGATCACGTCTCGGGAGGACTTCCGCCTTCGTGAATACCTCGCCGGACTGGCGTTCGATATGCTCTCCGGCTCTCGGTCAAGGTCCTCTCGCGGGCGGATGTATGCAGGCGCACCGGGAGTACCCCTTCATCAGGCAGGTTCTTCATGACGGCGTGGCGGTTTAGCATCCCTTGAGATAAGTATTTGATTCCGCAGCGTTACATGATATCACTAGCATGAAAGTCAATTGCCTTATTGAAAAAGACGAGGACGGTTACTACTATGCCTCGGTTCCCTCTCTACCGGGATGCTTTACACAGGCAAAGACTTACGAAGAATTGATCGTACGGCTTGATGAGGCAATTTCACTCTACCTTGAAGTCAACGAATCGCCTGAACCTGATGAGTCGCGAGAGTTTGTGGGGGTTCAGGCAGTTGAAATTAGGTCCTGTGAAGGCTGAAAAGCAATAAAAGTGCTTGAAGAATCTGGCTTTTCCTTTGCCCGGCAGAGGGGCAGCCATGTCATTCTGCAGCACCTTGATGGAAGAAGTATCGTTATCCCCGTCCATCAGGGAGAAGAACTCGGGAGAGGGGTGCTACGAGCGATAATCCGGCAGGCAGGCCTCACCCGCGAGGAGTTTATGATGAGGCTACTGAAATATCGGTGAAGATAACGTTTATTCGTCCGACAGCGATGTCCTCTTCACTCTTCTGGATCGTCGCCATCGTCTCGGGGTTGCTCGAGATCTCGAGCGTCGAGATCCTCCCGCCGGACCATTGTCTCCTGTATCGATTTCAAGATAGAGTTCATCGATGGTGACGGCCGGGGTCATGACTGGTAGTCACCGTCAGCGCTATTAAAAGTATTTCGATGGGATCGGAGGCTGTTATGGGGATGGTTTTCCTCCCCGTATACGGCCGGGTTGATCGTAATCGATGCCGGCTCTCTCCTTGCTGAACTACCCGGGGAGAACCTGATCGGCGACCGCGTCGTGGGTCCGTTGCCTACACCCGGACGCCTTCGGCCAGTGCCTGGAGGATGAACGGGTTGCCGCTCCGGACCAGTTCGGTGAACTCTTCGTCGGTGTAGCAGATCGGTTCGACCGGGAGCTCGGTGAGATCGAGGATGGCTGCCGCCCGGCTTTGTGGAACCGCTCGCGAACGTCCCCGACGATGATCAGGTCGACATCGCTCCCCTCATGGAAGTCGCCGCGGGAAAACGACCCGTGCAGGATGACGGCGGAGATGCGCCGGCGTGCCCGGATCTCCCGGACAAGGTCCCGGACCTGCTCGATCACCGAAAGAGCGCTCGCCTCGCGGCAGTGCAGATCGAGTCCGCGTGCTCGATGCATTCCCCGGCATCCTCCTTATCGTAATACTCCGATGGTGTCAGGTTTCCCACGATGCTATCTGGATAACGTGCCATGATGTAGGCGCTATCGAGTACCTTCGCTCCGGCCTTCAGCTCCTGGAACGAGGGCTCGAATGCACCGACCTCTCTTATCAGTTCGTAGACCGAGTGCGTCAGGATCCTCCGGAATCCCCTGGCGTACAGCAAGGCTTTCAGGGCTTTCTCCGCGCTCTGCTGCGCCTGAAAACAGGCCCACTCAAAGTCGCCCGACCGGCAGCTGTTCCTTGCGCTGACGAGATCCCTCTCCCCCTGCCGCAGCCACCGCTCCGCTTCTCGCATATTCGCATCCATGGTCTCTGCCCGACGGTTACCATGAGTTGTCGCTCCGAAGATATAAGTGCGCCGCGGTTCTTCTCCCGGGGCGGGGGCCGGACCTCGTCATCGCCGATACTTTGAAGCCACGGATGCCGTCGCCGGTGAGGCGGTCTGTGCCCGGGCTCCCCTCGAGGATATCCACGACGCCGCCCCTCCGTCGGACGTTTGAGGGGTCGTGAGCGACTGCTCCGGTGTGGCCGGGAATCCCGTGGTTCAGGACGATCCCGGCAGGAACCGTCCCAGGGGGAGCACCCTCACGATCCGTGTGTGGGTCAGGATCGTATCGGCGTGGCGGACGATGTGGTTGTAGTCGCCGGAGACATAGGCAAGGTCAGGAACGGTCAGAGCGATATCGTGCGCATCGAGGACTACCGTGACGTCATCACTATCGGAGATATCCCGATTGAGAACCGCGGAGATGTCCGGGTAATAAGCGGTCCGCCTGTGCCATGCACAATTGGTTCTCACGATCTCCTGCCGCCGGACGACTTCGACCTCAAAGGCCTGCAGAGATTCCAACACCACGGCATCGGTCGTCCGGTTCGATTGGCCCGTTGCAACCACCCTGATCTCTGCAAGAATCTCTTGAAAGTGGTCGTCACCATCAAAATTGGCGGCGATCTGACTGAGGGGGCGGCCTCTCTTCAGGTTATAGATCACGCGCCGCAGTGCGCGTACAACAGCCTTTTGAATGGTCCTGACCTTTCCCATGCCGGTATTGCACAACCCGAAGCATTCACGCTGGACGGCGAAGCCGGAGTGGTTGGGCTCAGGGTCTTCGAACGCCAGAACTGCAGCCCTGCCCCAGTGATCGGTCGCATGAAAGATGTAGCCGATAATAACGTTTGAGTCGAGAAAATATGGCAATTGTCCTACATCTCCCTGGGGCGAGCCCGCACGCATTCGTCGCGCGCGTACGCCATGAGGCGGAGGACAATCGGATCGATGTCCCTGCTCTGGGTATCCTGCTCCAGGCGTCCCAGCGCTTCGTCGTGAGTGGTTTCGAACTCGCGGTCGTACAGGGGGAGTTCCTGTGCGAACGAGCGCTCCCACCGCTCGACGATCTCTTCGGGCACATTTTCGTTTTTTCGCACCCGTAAAAGACTGCAGAAGATCTCCCAGTACCTGTTTGAGAGCGCATCAAGCGGATCGCGAGTCTCAACGAAGAGCCGGGCGGTATCATCCCACGCGAGGTAGGTATCGAGGAGTTCGCTCATCTCATTCTCCGGGAACTGCTTGATCAGCGTATCCAGGTATCGAAGGATGTTTGAGGAGATCCGGCCGTACGCATAATCATAGACCCGCGGTTCGCCCGATAAGGAGACCAGGTAGTCCAGGTATTCTCTTTTGAAGGTCCTCTGATACCGGAACGGAGCGAGTTTGTATGCATCACCGACCAGCCTGCTGCCATATCCCTCCTCCCACCGGGTCCCGCTCCGGTATTTTCTCAGGATCTTTCGAATCTCCTGGAGAACCACCTGCTTTTCCCCGGTCATCAGTTCCTCGTCGTGAACGTGACGAAGAGGCACAGTCGCTCCGTCAGGCTGCAGGTACCCTCCATCAAGGGGGGTTCCGGTCTGCTCTTCAAATGTAATCGCCTCGATGAGGGGGCCGTGGAGGTACCAGCAGTAGGGCAGCCCGATATCGATCCCCTGCCCCAACAGGTTCTGGTGGAGCAGGAACAAGGTCTTGTAAAGATGGGTCTTGCGGAAGAACGGCTCCCCGGCAGGGTTTGCCTCTACGAGGAGAACCTCAACGGAGTATTTCAGCAGGGGATTTTTTGCCATTGAACTCACCGGGCACTTCTTTGGTTCGGGGATATTTCAGCGTATGGATTCTCCCTGTGGGCACGTACCCGTCCTTCCGGAGTAATATCGGGTTTTGCCACGTATTCTTCAAAGCGGCGGGCATCGTCGTCCTCCAGAGAGAAACCCGGTTCGATCTTTTGAGCCATATCGGGTCATCCCGCGTGGTTTTCGGGCGTGTTACGGTACACTGTACCTATCCAGTTAATATACGTTCGGGTACCTGCGTCTCATGGTTGGGCCTGCTCTCTTTGGGTAACGGCGAAGTATTCCCCCGCCGGTTCCTGCCGCTTGTGGGGCAGCACGTGAAGGATGTGGTGTCTGCCCTGATTCGGCATCCGCAACCCTGCATTCAAGTGAACTTGTGTCTCCATATTCTCATGCGGTATGCCTGAGCGGAGTGCAGACTGGATGGAGCAGGCGCGGCGGGATCTCGCCATGGCCGGGATACCGGGTTCTTCGAATGGGCTCGGTTCTCATTTCGCAGCAGGTTGCTGAAAAGGCGATAAAGGCCGTCTACCAGAGGTCGGGGGCGGTTCGCGTGGGGTCATTCTCCTCGATGGTCTCCGGGCAGCCGGCCGGGAGATCCCCGCCGACCTCTCTGGGATTGCACGCAGTCTCGACCGCAACTATATTCCGGACGGGTTTTCCCGGGGGAAACCGGCAGACTACTTCGCCCGGGAGGATGCAGTCAGTGGTGCGGAAAGAATCATTCAATTCTGTGACGGTCTTCTGGCTTGATACGGATCTCGTCCACGAACGGCTACGAGCGGCGGTGGAGAGGCTGGCATCCGACCAAAACGTCCTCCGCGTCGTCCTTTTTGGGTCGTTTGCCGGGGGGCGGGCTGTTCCCGGGAGCGATCTCGATATCATGATCGTCCTTGCACGCGATTGAACGGCCCCATCTTTCAAGCGGGTCTCCACGTACCTCACGTACTTCTCCGGGATCGGGATCGGCGCCGAGCTCTTCCCCCTTGCGAATCCCCTCGCCCGACGGGTGGCGGAAGGTTGACCGCAATCCGTCAACTCGTGAAGCGAGAGGACCGGGGCAAGGGGGCTCGATCCCCGTTCTCACAACCCGCGGTATGCACTACGACACGAACGTGGAGGATGATGACCTCCTGCTCGGCATGGTTCACGGCATACACGATCCGGTAGTCTCCCACGCGGATCCGGTAGAGATGCTCTGCCCCGCTTAACTTGCGCACGCCAAACGGCAGAGGCGCCTCAGACAGAGTCTCTATGCTCTGAAGAATGCGTGGAATTACATCGCGCGGCAATGCCGCGATATCTCTCTCGACGCTTGCCTTGACCTGGATCACGTATCCAGCCATTAGCGCCCGTACCGCTTTTTGAATTCCTCAAACCCTATGGCCGGTTCTTCGCGCCGCTCCGCTACAACAGCAAGGTCGTGAAGATCTTCCTGCAGTTGTTCGTACTCCTGCAGGGGGAGGATCACCGCGACCCGGTTCCCGTGCTCATCGACAACGTACTGTTCTCCTGCTGTACTCATTTGCTGCGAACCTCCTCACCTCCATATGGAGTGCAGGAACTATCAATCTTCGTTCGCTCCGCCGGGTGGGGAGGGTCCTCAACCCTAACATGGATTCAGGATGCCGCCCCGGCGAGGTCATCTATGCCGGGGTCCCTCTTGACGATATCCGCGATGGCATCGTCTCCATCAACCCCTCTATCTGGCGTTTAAGGAGTTCGTGGACGATTTCCTGCGGCGCACGGCCCCCTGATTCACGAGGGGCACAGGGTCTGCTTCTTCTCCGGGGACGGTTCGATCAGCAATCATTATGACCGTGCGTTCACAAGTATTCGCTGTATGCTCCCGGTCAGGCGGCCGATCGTCCATGAATTCGCGGCAAAGGCGCGTGCGGCGTGCGGCGACGCAATAGAGGAGATCCTGCTCTTCGGTTCCGTGGCACGGGGAGACGATCGGCCGGACTCCGATATCGATATCCTTGTGATCACGTCTGAAGAGGACTTTCGTCTTCGCGAATACCTCACCGGACTTGCTTTCGATCTGCTGATGCTCTCGGGTGAGCGGCTCTCGGTCAAGGTCCTCTCCCGGGCGGATGTATGCAAGCGCACCGGGAGTACCCTTTCATCAGGCATGTTTTTCGTGATGCCGTGGCGGTTTAGGGATGAGCGATCAGTCTCAACAGGTTCTGGCAGCACTTCTGATCAAGTCACGCCAGCGTCTCGAAGCCGCACGCCTCCTCTGGGTCGCGGCTTCGTTCCCACCTACACCCGGACGCCTTTGGCCAGTGCCTGGTGGATGAACTGGTTGGGGCTCCGGACCAGTTCGGCGAACTCTTCCTCGGTGTAGCAGAGCGGCTCGACCGGGAGATCGGTGAGATCGAGGATGGCTGCCGCCCGGCTTTGTGGAACCGCTCGCGAACGTCCCCGACGATGATCAGGTCGACATCGCTCCCCTCATGGAAGTCGCCGCGGGAAAACGACCCGTACAGGATGATGGTGGAGACGTGCTGGCGCGCCCCGGGCAAGGTCCCGGACCTGCTCGATCACCCAAAGAGCGTTCGCCTCACGGCACCGCAGATCGAGTCCGCGTACTCGATGCATTCCCCGGCATCCCTCTCGTCGTCGGTGAAGGCTTATTCATCTCCGATCTCTTCCAGCATCCGGGCGACTGTCCCCGCAAGGAGGGGAAGATATTGTTCGATGACATTCCAGACCCGCAGGGGATTGACGCTGAGGTACTGGTGCACGAGGATATTCCGAAATCCAGAGATGCCCCGCCAGTCGATCTCCGGATGGTTTACCTTCAGGCCTTCATCAAGGCGTTGCGTGGACTCGGCGAGAGTCTGGAGGTTTCGGAGGACAGCATCCTGTATCATCTCGTCAGCAAGAAACGCTTCCTTCCCGCCCTGAGTATACCTCGCAATTCGGTCGGTGCACTCCCTGATGTGAATCAGGTAGAGCATGGCGTCCTTCACAGCTGCACCGCCTCTGCCATCACCCGGTCCCTGATATACCAGTGCAGGGTTAGGGGCTCGGCAACATCGACGGGGATCCCGAGCAGTGTCTCCAGTTCCGATTTCAGGGCAACGAGGTCGAGGAGGCTCCGATCCGGTTCGAGGTCGATCAAGAGATCGAGGTCGCTCTCCGCTTCTGCCTCCCCACGCGCCACGGAACCGAAGATACGGACGTTGTGTGCGCCATGGCGTGCGGCGATCTCGCAGATCCGGTCCCGCTCGGTCATGACCCGCTCTAAGATCCCTGCCCCGTCTGTCATGCCCTCTCATTCAGGAGTATGGAGGACAACCCCCTTGAAACTTGCCATGCAATTCTGGTTCGGGTTGCCCGTCGCGACCACCCTGCTCTTCGCGAAGATTCTCGCAAGTGTGGTCGTTCCCATTAAGACCGGCGATGATCCGATCCGGGGTCCGGCCTCACCCGCGAGGAGTTCACGGCAAGACTGATGAATGATTAGCACAGCGAGTTATTTTTCGTGAGCTGCCCACCCTTACGGACGGGATCGTTCACACCCGGACGCCTTCGGCCAGTGCCTGGAGGATGAACGGGTTGCCGCTCCGGACCAGTTCGGTGAACTCTTCGTCGGTGTAGCAGATCGGTTCGACCGGGAGCTCGGTGAGATCGAGGATGGCTGCCGCCCGCTTGTGGAACCGCTCGCGAAAGTCCCCGACGACGATCAGGTCGACATCGCTCCCCTCATGGAAGTCGCCGCGGGAAAACGACCCGTGCAGGATGACGGCGGAGATGCGCCGGCGTGCCCGGATCTCCCGGACAAGGTCCCGGACCTGCTCGATCACCGAAAGAGCGCTCGCCTCGCGGCAGTGCAGATCGAGTCCGCGTGCTCGATGCATTCCCCGGCATCCTCCTTATCGTAATACTCCGATGGTGTCAGGTTTCCCACGATGCTATCTGGATAACGTGCCATGATGTAGGCGCTATCGAGTACCTTCGCTCCGGCCTTCAGCTCCTGGAACGAGGGCTCGAATGCACCGACCTCTCTTATCAGTTCGTAGACCGAGTGCGTCAGGATCCTCCGGAATCCCCTGGCGTACAGCAAGGCTTTCAGGGCTTTCTCCGCGCTCTGCTGCGCCTGAAAGCAGGCCCATTCAAAGTCGCCCGACCGGCAGCTGTTTCGCGCGCTGACAAGATCTCGCTCCCCCTGCCGCAGCCACCGCTCCGCTTCTCGCATATTCGCATCCATGGTCTCTGCCCGACGGTTACCATGAGTTGTCGCTCCGAAGATATAAGTGCGCCGCGGTTCTTCTCCCGGTCAACTTCCGGCCTCCCGGGGGCCGGACCTCGTCATCGCCGATACCCTGAGGCCACGGATGCCATCGCCGGTGAGGTCGTCTATGTATTGGGGTCTCCTTCCGCTTTGAGGATATCAGCGATGCCATCGCGCTCAGGGAAGCGACAGGGCAGATCCCCCGGGCGTCACCCGCCGGCGACCTGGAGATAGCCCCTCACGGGGTGGGTCCGAACCGCTCGGCCCGGCACGCAACCCTACATTCATATAACTGCGCCTCTATAACCCCTTACGATATGCCCGAGCGGAGTGCGGACTGGATGGAACTGGCCTGGCGGGGCCTCGCCATGGCCGGGCTGGCCCGGGATGCCGGGTTCTTTGAGTGGGCCTCTTTCATCTCCCAGCAGGCCGCTGAAAAAGCGATAAAGGCGGTTTACCAGAAGCATGGGGCGGTTGCATGGGGTCACTCCGTCCGCGATCTCCTCGAGGGTCTCCAGGCGGCCGGCCGGGAGGTCCCTGCCGACCTCTTTTCAGTTGCACGCAGTCTCGATCGCAACTATATCCCGGCACGCTACCCAAACGGGTTTTCCCGGGGGAAGCCGGCCGACTACTTCACCCGGGAGGATGCAGACGATGCAATCAACGGTGCGGAAAGAATCATTCGGTTCTGTGACGGTCTTCTGGCTTGATACGGATCTGGTCCGCGAACGGCTGCGAGCGGTGGTGGAGAGACTGGCAGATGACCCGAACGTCCTCCGTGTCATCCTCTTTGGATCGTTTGCCGAAGGAAGGGCCGTTCCCGGGAGCGATCTTGATGTCATGATCGTCCTTACACACGACGAGCGTCCTTTCCTTGAGCGTATCCCCGCGTATCTCACTTACTTCTCCGGTATCGGGATCGGCGTCGATCTCTTCCCCTACTCGGTGGGTGAACTTGCAAACCCCCTCGCCCGCCGGGCGATGGAGACGGGAACCCTGCTCTTCTCCCGGTGAAGCGGGAGGACCGGGGCAGCTCGCCCGAGGTCACAACCCACGACATACGTTGCGGCCCGGACGTAGAGAATTATGACCTCCTGCACTGCGTGGTCCACGGCGTATACGATCCGGTAGTCTCCCACGCGGATCCGGAAGAGATGCTCTGCCCCGCTTAACTTGCGCACGCCAAACGGCAGAGGCGTCTCGGATAAAGCCTCTATACTCTGGAAGATCCGTGGAAGTACATCGCGCGGCAATGCCGAGATATCTCTCTCGACGCTTGCTTTGACCCGGATCGCGTAGCCAGACATTACCGTCCGTGCCGCTTTTTGAATTCCTCAAATCTTATGGCCGGCTCTTCGCGCCGCTCCGCCACCACAGCAAGGTCGTGGAAGTCTTCCTGCAGTTGCTCGTACTCCTGCAGGGGGAGAATGACCGCGACCCGGAACGCGAGCTCATCGACAACGTGACTGGCTCTGCACTCAATGTTGCGAACCTCCTCACCTCTCTATGGTGTGCAGGAACTATCAATCTTCGTTCGCTCCGCCGGGTGGGGAGGGTTCTCATCCGCAGCCGGGAGCTCTCCGGGACCTTGAGAGAGGATCATGTGGGCCCCGGTCTGTACCGACCGCAGCCGGATGATCGGTTGGTGCGTCTCTTGCGCGCTCTTCGCCCGGATCAGATCCTGAACAGGGCGGCGAGCTTTGCATTGACACCCGGATCGGTTCCCCGGTTGCACAGTCCTACCCTGGCGACCGGCCGGGTTACGTGCCAGCGGACCGGCGAGGAGGGGGGCGGCGGTTCGGGGTCCCGGTTACATGCTCAGTACACACCGGGCGGGTGAGGTCATCGGGGGATAACCTCCCGGCAAGCCGGAGGCCTTCGTCCACCAGGGCGGTTATCGTGCAGGGGTGAAGAGGGCGGAGCGGGAAGACCCCGGACGCCTGTATCTTATAGTTATATTTACTTATACAACTAAAAATCACTCATGCCAGCGTGTAACCCGAGCACACACAGCCCCCAGCTCGACACGATCCGGATGGTCGAAGAGTTCATTCAGGAGCACAGCGGCGAATACAAACGGCGGGCCTTGTGGGAGAACCTGCCAAAGAAAATGATGTACCAGACGTTCAAGACGATCATCGAGTATCTTCTGGAGTCGGGGAAGATAGCAAGCGATTCGCGGGGGACAATCTGCTGGATTCACAACCCGGACCTCGTCCGGAAGTATGCAATGCGCGAAGACCTGCGGATCCGATGAAGTGCCGAATCTATTTTGCAGACGAGCAGGTGCGGGAGGCCTTCCTGGCTCTTCAGGCCTCCCAGGATCCCGGGGACCGTCGGTTAGCCGGGCTGCTGGATCAGGCTCTCGACAGAATCGCGGCAGATGCCTTCTGCGGGATCCAGGTGCCGAAGAAGTTGATTCCGAAAGACTACCACAAGAAATGCGGACCGCTGAAGAATCTCTGGAAGTATAATCTCACCCGATCGTGGCGGCTCATGTATACCGTAGTCCGCGACGGCGATATAAACGCGGTCATCATCGAGTGGCTGGACCACACCAACTATGATCGCCGGTTCGGGTACTGAGTGTTACCTCCCGGCAAATCTGCCGGGATGGGCCGATCGCCGGAGGGCGGGCCATGTCACCCGACGGGGTGACGTCAGGACCCCTTCAGGGTGACATCCCTAGCGGTATAGGGGTCCGGCTCCTCAGAGAGAGACGGAGAGCGACTGCCCGGAAAGTTTCATCATCGCTGTGGTCTCCCGGTGCGGAGTTCGTCGAGGTTTTCGGCGAGCGTCCGGGCGCTCTCCCTGACGTCCGCTTCGATACCGGTCATGCCGGCATGGCCGGACATACGGTCTGCAGGCACTCTTTGCCCGACGAGTCTCTCTTTTGCCGGCGAAGGTTGTCGGACAGCATCACCTCATCGAAGTTGTTGCTGTCTCCAGCAGGGGCAAGTTTCCTGGGTTCTTCGGGGTACTACGGGACTTACGAAGAAAGCAGGCAGAAGGCCCCCACTTCAGTGGGGGAACAGTCACCCTTGTAGTGAGGGTAACTCCTGACCCGGAATAGATGGGAAGATAAGGTCTCTTTATGCCGTAGAACCCTCGTGACGCAAATTCTACCCGGGAGCTTAGAATATGTTGCAACGATACATCGGTATCGTGTTCTTCTTTTTGGTTTTCAAGGTCCTGTGAAATCCGAATCGTTCATAAAAAGGTTCGGCATCGGGTTTGGCATCGACGGTGAGAACGCAACACCCGGAGTGTTTCGCCACTTCCGTCGCTATCGACCGTATCGCGGTTAACATGGCTCGCCCAATGTCTCTTCCTTCGTAATCCTGGTGTGTAGCAAACCGGGCGATCTTGATCGCAGGATAGTAGGAGTGGGCATACCAGTCTTTGTCGTCCTCAGGATCGATATCCTTCTTGATGATGCTGTCGTTTAGGAGTGAAAAATATCCTACACACTTCCCATCGTACAAGGCGAGATAGGTAACAGCGACATGAGCATCCTTCAGCGCGTCGGCGGTCAGGTAGTCGTTCAGTTCCTGTTGCCTGCAGGAAAAAGGCAGGAGGTCATGATCCGGGGCGAGGTGCTCGAAAGATATGTCCAATAGTGGTATCTTTGGTAATCTGGCGTCCGGGGTTGCCGGGAGGTTCCTGGAGGGCATCTCAATCGCGTTAAAATAGGCCGTAGCGGAGAGGTGTCAACGGATGGATTTTACCAGTTCCTCTCCGTGAGCACGTACCCACCGGGTCATCTCCCGCCCTTCCGGGGTGTCGTACCGGTCGGGGTCCGCCATGTACTTCTCAAAGCGGCGGGCGTCGTCGCCTTCCAGGTAGAGGCCTAACTCGATCTTTTGGGCCATGTCATCATCATCCCCGCAGGTTTTGGCGTGGTAAGGCGTACTTTCGACTTCCGTGTAGATATACGTTAGTACCGCGCTCGGCCCTGACATCCCTCGCGGTATAGAGGTCGGGCTCCCCGGAGAGAAAGACGGAGAGTTTCGTCATCGCCCGGGGAACCCCTTCGGCCACGAGCACCCTGGGTCGCGGCTTCGTTCCCACCTACACCCGGACGCCTTCGGCCAGTGCCTGGTGGATGAACGGGTTGGGACTCCGGACCAGTTCGGTGAACTCTTCCCCGGTGTAGCAGAGCGGCTCGACCGGGAGCTCGAGGATGGCTGCCGCCCGGCTTTGTGGAACCGCTCGCGAACGTCCCCGGCGACGATCAGGTCGACATCGCTCCCCTCGTGGAAGTCGCCGCGGGAAAACGACCCGTACAGGATGACGGCGGAGACGTGCCGGCGCACCCCGGGCAAGGTCCCGGACCTGCTCGATCACCCAAAGAGCGTTCGCCTCGCGGCAGTGCAGATCGAGTCCGCGTACTCGATGCATTCCCCGGTGTCCTCCCTGGCGTAGGGCGGCGTCAGGTTCCCCACGATGCTGTCCGGCGAGCGTGGTCATGATGCAGGCGCTGTCGAGTGCCTTCTCTCCTGCCGGGACCGATGACTCAAACGCACCGACCTCTCTCGTCAGTCCATAATGCAGAGATTCCGGGGTCTTTGCACTGCAATCTGATCCTTTGCTATCGTTCTGATACAAGCCTCTCCATCCGGTCAATGAACTGCTCCGTCAGGTCAAGAACACTCTCGATCTCGTCGGGGAGAGGCGCGGGACTGAACGAGTACTGGCTGTCCTCACGCCTCTTTCGCATCCTTGAGAAGAGCGATAGCCATCGGGCGTCGAGTTTCCCTGCGGAGACGTATGTGCCGAGATACTGTTCGAGGCAGTAGTGGCTCTTCTCCCGGATGCCGTCCGCAAAAGAACGGATCGGCCGGCGTGAAACCATGCGAAGTAGAGACCATTCATCGCCAGCCGGGTGGTGCCGATGGCCCCGGACTGCCGTGCCTCGTCAAGGTAGGCACGGGCGAGGGCGATCGACTGGCATGCCTTCTCGTATGAGGGCTCCACGGTCCGGAGTTTCCCGCCGGCAAAGCAGTCGTCAAGCGGTCGCAAAGTCAACACCCTCCATGGTTACGTGTCCTGTCGTCAAGGCCGTATAGAACGGCCGGTCGTGTTCTCGAAGATGTCGTACTCTATCGGGGGTGAGGATGAGGGTGTTGACTTCGCACCGGGTATGCATTGCGAGGGTCTGTTCAAGCTCCGCCGCCCGGATCTCGGTGTCGGAGCTCGCGGTATCGACGAGGACCCAGAGGTCGAGGTCGCTCTCCGTGGTGTTGGTGCCGCCGGCCCAGGACCCGTAGATCCCGACTCCCCGCGCCCATTCCGGTAGAACGATCGTGTCTTTGAGAAGATCGAGGTTGAGGAGGCGCTTGATAGCCGGCCACAGGGGCGTATCATCCCTATGAAATGCCCGGTTCTCCGGTCTGAGCAGCCCCTCCCTGGCGAGCATATTGAGGTAGCCGGAGACAAGCCCTTTGGAGACGCCGGTGGCGAGGGCGACTGTTCCGACCGTGGCCGATTGCCTGAGGCTGATGTGGCGGAGGATGCGGATGCGTTCTTCCGTCTTGAAGATCTCTGAGAGCATGATCCAGAGAGGTTGTTTGTGGTGGGGGGAGATGTTGTTTTCGATCCGTGAACATATTGTTCATGGAGCATGAACGCCGGCCGCACTCCGGCTGCCGCAGGATCGGGTCGATCACCTCTGTCTTGTGCTCATCTATGGGCCGAAAGCTCATGGCGGGCTCTGGAGAATGGGAATAATAGCATTATGCGGCAACGCCGCGGTGTCTCTCTGATCGCACCTGTCGCGAATCGCGTACCCCCCGCTCCCTGAACTCTATGGCCGGCTCTTCACGCCGCTCCGCCACCACAGCAAGGTCTATCCTTTGCTCGTACTCCTGCAGGGGGAGAATGACCGCGACCCGGAACGCGAGCTCATCGACAACGTGACTGGCTCTGCACTCAATGTTGCGAACCTCCTCATCTCTCTATGGTGTGCAGGAACCATCAATCTTCGTTCGCTCCGCCGGGTGGAGAAGGTCCTCATCTGCACCATGCTTGAGAGGGTGACCGATCACGGGTCCCCGTTTGTGTCGCTTGCAACCGGACGATCTCCCTGATGCATCTCTTCGCCTGCTCACCCTCTTTTGCTTCGGCACGGACGAATAATATCTACCTCTGCGGGGTTGAAGGGGCAGAGCGGGAGGGCTCCCTCCGCAAGGGGGGAGGTGAAAGCGGAGCCCCTTCTTCACTTTCACACCACACAGGTATTCTTTATGCCGGAGAGAGTCCCAGATGATCCTATCGTATGCTGCGGAGGTACCAGTACCGGCTCTATCCGACGAAGGATCAGGAACCCCTGATCGCCAAGCACCTCGGATGCTGCCGGTATGTGTACAACTGGGCGCTCGCCCGCAAGAACCGGGCATATCACAACGAGAGCCTCAGTCTCTCAAAGTACGACCTCATGCAGCAGCTCCCGGCTCTCAAAGAAGAGTTGCCGTGGCTGAAAGAGGTCAACGCCCAGTCCCTGCAGCAATCGATCCACAATCTCTCCCGTGCGTTCACGAACTTCTTCGAGGGTCGCGCCGAAGAACCGACCTTCAAAAAGAAGCACGACCCCGAACAGGCGTTCACGGTGCCGCAGTCGTATACCCTGGACTTCAAGCAGGGCACCGTGAAACTCCCGAAGATCGGAACGCTCAAAGTCAAGTATCACCGCACCTTCGTGGGGACGACGAAGTCCGCAACCGTCATCCGCAGATCGACCGGCCGGTACTTCATCAGCATCGTGGTCGAGGACGGCCGGAAGCCCCTGAAACCCGCCGATCCGATCCCGGATCAGACGGTCGGGATCGATATGGGGCTGAAACACTATGCTGTTTTCTCGACCGGGGAGAAAGTGGAGAACCCGAAGTATCTCCGGAACGCCCAGACGCGGCTCGCCGTCTTACAGCGACGACTCGACCGCAAGCAGAAGGGTTCCCGGAACCGGAACAAAGCCCGGCTCAAGGTTGCACGGTGTCACCAAAAAATTGCCGATCAACGAAAGGACTTCCAGCACCAGCTCTCTTCTCGACTGGTTCGCGAAAACCAAGCCCTGGCTGTGGAGTCCCTGAACGTGGACGGCATGGTGAAGAACCACTCTCTCGCGAGATCGATTAGTGATGCCGGATGGGGGACGTTCCTTTCGATGCTGGCGTACAAGTGTCGGGAGGCGGGGAAAACCCTGCTGAAGATCGGGGTCTTCGAGCCGTCTTCCAAGACCTGTTCGGTCTGCGGCTACCGGAAAGCCGATCTGACACTGAAGGATCGGGAATGGACGTGCCCGGACTGCGGCACGACCCACGACCGGGACCTGAACGCCGCGATCAATATCAAACAATTCGCACTTGCAGGCGCCGGATGAGCGCCGTCGAGCCTGTGGACTCGCTCCCGGTGGGGAGGGGGATGAAGCAGGAAGCCCCCTGCGTAAGCTGGGGGTAGTTCACGATCAGCGCAGATGCCACCACGGTCCACAGTTCATGTCGGCAAACACGTCACCGGCAGAAACATAATGTCATTGAAACGATTATCAATATCTATGACTCAGAGCGCAAGTCCAAATAATTCTGACATGGTGAGTATCCGTGTTAGCCGTGCGACCCAGGAGAAACTGAAGAAGCTGAAGAAGGGGAACATGACATACGATGATGTGATATCTCAGATGGTCGACGATGAGAATTGGGATGTTGAAAAACTGGATGCCGATCTAGATCTAATCGAGAAGAAGTCTAAGTTTTACTCCTTCGAAGAGGTATTCGAAGGTGCATAAACTAATCTTCAGTGAGGAAGCGCTCAAATACCTGTCGCAAATACCGAAAAAAGACCTGGTACATGTGAAAGATGTAATCTCTTTATGCCTTGGAGAATATCTGAAAAAGACAACTAAGCGGTGCAACAAGAAACTCCTCAAGGGTTCTAAGAAACACACGTATCGCCTTCACGTATCGATGACACACACCGCATTCTATCGTATTGATGACGAAAACAAGCGGGTCCTCATAGATGATGTGATGGGAATAAACCAGGCGCACAGCAGATACGGATTATACTGATTTTCTTTTCATGGCTACTGGCTCACCATCTTTGCAGCATATATTGGACTCAGGAATGTCTTCACCCATTTCTCCCGATAGGTTCTTTCCGCCGCCAGTTTCTCAAATGCCCGTGCAATCGTGGCAATCACGTGCTCATAGCCCGTGACGGACGTCGCCGAGACTTCCCCCGCTTGATCGCCCGCCAGACCTGCTCGATGGGACTCCGATCCGGTGAGTATGGCGGGAGATGTACGAGCCGGATTCCGTTGCCGGCGGCATACTGTCCGACCACGATGGCATGATGCGAGCTGAAGGTGTCGAGGACGAGTCGTTTGTCGGGATTCGCTCTCCTGTACTCTCTCAACACCTCCCGGTCATGACAGGTGGCCAGCGCTCTTACATGTGCTTCGACGGGGTCGGAGGCTGCTGTGTGAATAGTCTCCGTTCCCCTGCCGGGTCGATTGCAACCGATGCCGTGGAACTATCCGGGGAGAGCCAGATCGTCGGGATCCGTGCCTACACCCTGACACCTTCGGCCAGTGCCGGGTGGATGAACGGGCTGGGACTCCGGACCAGTTCGGCGAACTCTTCTTCGGTGTAGCAGATCGGTTCGACCCGGGAGATCGAGGATGGCCGCCGCCCGGCTTTGTGGAACCGCTCGTGAACGTCCCCGACGATGATCAGGTCGAGATCGCTCCCCTCGTGGAAGTCGCCATGGGAAAACGACCCGTACAGGATGATGGTGGAGACGTGCCGCCCCCCTATCCCCATAGAGCCTGCTCTCCTTGTCCGGGGTGAGGTACCTCATTTCCCGGAGAATGATACCATGATCTCTGCATGACCCGGCACCTGCTCAGCGCTGCAAAAGCAGCCACTTCCAGAGCGGGATATACCGGACCCTCCCTGCCACTCTCTGTGTATCCTTCGTGAGGAGGATACACTCCTGCACTTGCGTGCCGTACTGGTCCGCAAACTCAAGCAGCGCTCTCTCTTCCCTCTCGGGGAGAGCGTCCGTGTAGGAGACGTTGATGGCCGAGAGCGACTGGTCCGGGTTTTTGACGACGAAGTCGACTTCGCCTTTCTTCTTCCAGTAGTACACCTCATGACCTCGTTTCATAAGTTCGACAAAGACGAGATTTTCGGCGAGTCTTCCCTCGTCTTTCGAGAACCGGAACGAGACGGCGTTCCTGAGGCCGTTATCGATGCAGTAGATCTTTTTGTTGTTCCGGCTCTGCACCTTCAGCGAGTAACTGAAGTAGGGAACCTCGAAGAGGATCTTTGCCTGCTCTGCATAGTGGAGGTACTCCTTGACGGTCTCGATATCGATGCCGAGCATCTCCTGGAGGTTCCGGTAGGAGTAGGGGGAGGTTACGTTTGTCATGCAGTATGCGAGCAGATCGCCGAGCGCCTTCTGGTTGCGCACCTCGTTGACCCGCACGATGTCGCGGTAGACGATACTATCGTAGTATGCTCTGAGTTGATCACGCCGGATCGTCTCATCATCTGAAAGGACAACCTGCGGGAACCCCCCTTCCCTGAGGTACTCGCCGAGCAGGTTCAGGAACCGGTACTTCGCCGCCGCGAGCGCGACGGGATCGTGCGGCAGTTCTTCCCCCGAGAAGACCGCGTATTCCGCAAAATCGAGGGGGTAGACATGGACCGGGAGATATCGCCCGGAGATGAGCGTTGCGAGGTTTGAGTCGAGGAGGTAGGACGTCGAACCGGACACGATGAGAGAGTACTGTTTGCGGTCGTAGAGTGACTTCACCCACCGCTCCCATCCGTCGATCGTCTGGATCTCGTCGAGGATGATATACGCTGCATCGCCGCTGTAGACATCTCTCCGGTAGGTTTCAAGCAGGGTCTCAAGCGGGTTATCGAGGCGAGTCACCTCCGGTTCGTCGCAGTTGACGAAGAGTATCGACCGCGGATCGAGCCCGCGGTTGCGGATGAGGTCGTCGATGATCTGAAAGAGGAGCGTCGTCTTGCCCGAACGGCGCACCCCCGTCAGGACGACGATCTCGTTGGTCTTGAGGTACTTCTGTATCTTCGCAAAGTAGTTCTCCCGCCTGATGCCGGCTTCGAAGGGTTTATCGTTCCACCAGGGGTTGAGCGCGACCAGGAGATCGAGGACCGAGGGCATACATTTTGTTGGGTTATATTCCAACAAAAACGTTTGTTTTTGTCGGGTATAACCCGATCAACGTGGCGGCCGGCCTCACCCGCGAGGAGTTCATGACGAAGCTGCTGAAGTACCGGTAAAGGTAACGTTTACTCCAGATCGCCGAGAATCTCTCCGATTTGCCGGTGCAGAACAGGTATTTCCACTGTTGCCAGAGTCCAGACGTATTTCAAGTTCACGCCGGGATAATCGTGGATCAGCCGATCCCGGAGCCCCGAGATCTTTCTCCAGGGAATCTCCGGGTGTTCGTTTCGGAAATCATCCGGAACATGCTTTGCCGCTTCACCGATAATCTCAAAAAATCTGATGATACCCGCGTTGTATAGTGCATCCTCCAGAAACTCCTCATAACTCATTCGTCCGGTCGCCTTCATGATATTTTCAGATTGCTCGTACATATCCGTAAGATACGATCGCAACCGGGTCATGCCGTACCTCGCTCGCGTGCACAGAAAATAGCCTCCGTCATCACACTCGCACGGAACCTCTCACTCATCCACTCTTCGGGGACCAGATCTACTTTCCTCTGAAAAAGACCCTCAAGAAAATCCCCTAAATCCAATAGATTGTCATACGTGTCCATTTCCGGACGGAATGAGTATATGACGTCCAGATCCGATTCCGGTGTGTCCTCTCCACGCGACACGGAGCCGAAGATACCGATCGTTTTAATGCCGTATCTCTCCCGGAGGACAGGAAGCTCACGCTCAAGGAGGGCCAGAACTTGCGACTTGATGGATTGATATTCTTTCACCCTCGTTCACCTCCGGGACTTACCGATGATAGTTCTTTGCCATCACAGGATATGAGGTTTTGCCGGTTAGGGGTTGGCCTTGGATCGCGCCGGTTGATCCAGTAGATGATACGGGTTTTTACCCGGCAGAGGGGCAGCCACATCATTCTGCA
Organism: Methanoculleus sp. 10; assembly: GCF_913757945.1. Classification (NCBI taxonomy): domain Archaea; kingdom Methanobacteriati; phylum Methanobacteriota; class Methanomicrobia; order Methanomicrobiales; family Methanomicrobiaceae; genus Methanoculleus; species Methanoculleus sp. 10. The sequence continues at coordinate 322,675 of NZ_CAJYDP010000003.1, forward strand.
GCACTCTGATGGAAGAGGTATCGTTGTCCACCAGGGAGAAGAACTTGGGAGAGGGATATTACGAGCGATCATCCGGCAGGCAGGCCTCACCCGCGAGGAGGTTATGGAGGGTTTTAGCGGTTTCATGAAGGTTATCGTGCCTGTTCAGGAGTGCGATCCAGCAAGCCGAATCGACAAAACACCTGTCATTACTCGTGAGCAACCCGTTTCGGCGATCCGTAGAGATAGTGGTCGTGCTCCGCTGCAAGGTCGGGGATATGGGTGTCTACGGCAAGCGACGCGATCTCGAAGGCGGGATCCTTGTCGGGCTCTTCCGGGGAGAGGTGTACTGTGATGGTGTATTTCTTGCTTCGAGATCGATGGGGCCGGACGGCCGGAAGACCGAGCCGTCAAACAGGACTTTTGTCATTCGAAGACCGCCTGCTGCACCGGAGGTTGATCCGGCCGTCCAGCGTCCAGATGCTTACCCGGTTCCGACCGAGGGAGAGTACCCGGGCATCGTAACAGATGGCCCCGTGCTCCCGGAACGAGATCTCGGTGAGAGACTTCAAGAGTTTGCCGAGAGCGGCGAGCATCTTGTTCTGCTCCTTGATCGCCTCCCGGGTGCTCCGATAACTCCCGGCAACCTTGCGGAGGGCAAGAATGGTCATCTGTGCCGAGAGCCCGAAGGTCCCCCGGATACGATGATACCGTCTGGCCTGGAGCCCACGGTCAGAGAACTGCCCCTCAGAAAAGGCAACCGGCGAGGCGGCGTTGCAGGCCGCATTGTACCGCTCCATCGTGGCGAACAGCAGCCGTCGTTCGTCGGGAGACGCAAACAACCGCAACTCAGTCACCGATTGCATACGCCGTCTCGATTGGCGCTCGCCCGGTATAAAGAATACCCCCGCGAGGTGAACGTGTATCGGGATATGTGGAGGGCCGATTCCTCCCACGACTCAAGTCGCGGGAATCCTCAGCCCATTATTTTGAACGGAGCCCTGACAAAATCGTTATATCTTATGGCAACCTATGGGTAGTTATGGCAACGACGATCCAGCTCCAACCCGAGACCAAGTCCCGCCTGGATACCCTGAAAACGCATCCTCGGGAGAGTTATGACGAGACACTCAATCGTATCCTGGACGCGTTCTTCGATCCGGAACCGCTCTCCGAAGAGACCCTGCAGGAGATCGAAGAAAGCATTGCGGACATGCGGGCCGGTCGGGGTCGCCCCTTCGAAGAGTATGCTCGGGAACGTGGCCTTAAATGATCTGGCGGCTTCACCTCCTGCCAGGGGCCGAGCGGAAACTCAATAAACTCCCGGACCTTGATGCCCAACGAATCAAGGACGAACTCGACGCCCTGGCAGACGAGCCGTACCCTCGCCTGTACGCCAAAAAACTGAAAGGACATCCGAATAGTCCGTTGTATTCTTTTCGTGTGGGACAGTACCGGATCATTCTTGTGTTCGAGGACAATGTGATGGTTATTGCCGTGATCGATGTCGGCAACCGGAGCAACGTCTATCGGAA